>JABJGM010000005.1 GCA_018662325.1 bacterium
GCTGGAGAAGGTCCCAAGGGTATGGCTGTTCGCCATTTAAAGCGGTACGCGAGCTGGGTTCAGAACGTCGTGAGACAGTTTGGCCTCTATCTTCCGTGATCGATTGGAAATTTGAAGGGATTTGCTCCTAGTACGAGAGGACCGGAGTGAACGAACCTCTAGTGTATCTGTTGTCGTGTCAACGGCATTGCAGAGTAGCTATGTTCGGTCGTGATAACCGCTGAAGGCATCTAAGCGGGAAGCCGAACCTAAGATTAAATTTCCCTATAAGCCTCCAGGGAGACTACCTGGTTGATAGGCTAGCGGTGTACGCGTAGCGATACGTTTAGCCGACTAGTACTAATAGGCGATTGAACTTATTTAATAAGTTCATTGTAACCACTGCATAATTTCTTATGTGTTGGTTACAACGAATGTCTTTAATCAGCATTACTGTTTATAACCAGTAAAATTACATTGCTTTTATCTTACAAAACCTATATCTTATAGAAAAGAGGTTTTGTCTTGGTGCTTATAGATAGTGGGGTACACCTGTTCTCATCTCGAACACAGTAGTTAAGCCACTAATCGCCGATGATACTGTTTAACGGTAAAGTAGGGCGGCGCCAAGACAAAGCTTCTTTTTTATTAGAAAGCCTATTATTTTAAATAGGCTTTTTTTATTTGTATACTTAGATTTATTGAACAATATTAAACAAATTGGTAAAATTTATTCTTACATTTAACCAATATAAATGAAAATTTTATCAAAAACTGATCTGCTGCGAAATCAAATATGTCCAACTAAATTAGCGCTAGATAAACAAGAAAACCCGTTAAAAGATAGATCTAAAGATGAATCCCTACACTCAGGTGTATTATCTCATTATCGTCGTGAAGGAGGTTACCAGATTGAAGATATTGCAGAACAAATGTTTGAAGGTATACAAAAATCTACACTTTTTGGGGTCAAAGGATTACTTGAGACTCAAAGTTTAGTTTTTGGTAAAGTACCTGCTGTCTCTCAAGCATCAGCCCAAAGTAGTGGTAATTATGCGCGTGCAGATATTTTAGCAAAAATGCCTCAAAAGGAAGTTAATCTTGAACTAAGAAATTATATGAGAGAAAATTATAGATCTTCTTATGGTGGATATCACGCTCTATATGAAGTTAAATCAACTACTACAGTTAAGAAGGATCACATAGTTGATTTAGCATTTCAGACTCATGTATTTGAATCTAGTGCTTATAAAATTGGGAAGACCTTTGTAATAACAGTTAAAAAAGACTTTGAAAGAACAGATCAAGAAATTAATCCAAGTCACATTTTGGAAATTACAGATGTAACTGATAGAGTTTTAAATGAACTACCAAATCTTAAGGAAAAAATTAATTCTGCTCATTTCACATTAAATCAATCAGAAATTCCTTCATCAACTATATATAAACAATGTAATCACAATAAAGCGGATACCATTTGTCCTCATATAGCTTACTGTCCTAATTGGTCTAACTTAGATGCAGAAAAAACTCCAATCTTTTATCTTCCATTTTTAAGTCAAAAAAAACAGGATCAATATGCAGAAGATAATATTATGTATATCGAAGACATCGATCCTAAAGATAAAAAACTTACTAAAACTCAAACCCCAGTAGTTTTAGCTCATAAACAAGATCAACCATTAATTAACCTTGATAAAATTCAAGAGTTTTTAGATCAAGTTGATACTAATTTACCAATAAGTTTTTTAGACTTTGAAACTTTTACAAAAGTAATACCTGAGATTGGACACAAACCATATCAATTAATTCCTATACTTTCATCAACTGGCATTTTATATCCAACAAATCATTTAGTAAGGCACGATTTTATTGAAACATCAATGCCAAGTAACTCAAGATTTTTTGCTGAATCCTTAATTAGAAACATTGATAGTATTGGTTCAATCTTTTCATGGTATATGCAATTTGAAAAATCTGTAATAAAACAATTAATCCATATGAATCCTGATCTTGATGGGGAATTAAATTCAATTTGCGATAGAATGTTAGATTTAAGAGACCCATTTTCAAAAGGATATTATGTCGATAGAGGATTTGAAGGAACCACAAAATTAAAAAAAGTTGGACATATATTAACTCAAGATCTTAGCTATAATGGATTAGAAGTTGATAATGGAAGCATGGTAGGAGATCACTGGTATGAAATGATAAACTCAGATGATATCCATAAAAAAAATACAATAATTACTAATCTACAAAAATACTGTAGTCTAGATACAACAAGTTTAGTTAGAATTTATCAATTTCTAAAAGATCTTACATAAGAATAAAAAAAAAGCACCTTCGGGTGCTTTTTTAATTAAACTAGCTTAGATTCTGGAGATTTTCGTCGGTTAGAGATTCATTTCTTGAAATTTCAGGATTATAAGCTTCATAGAAATATTCTATTAACTCCCGGGTATTTAATCGTTTAACTTCTAATCCACAATTTGCAAGACTATGAATAACTGTTTCAGAACGTGATTCGAGACCGGTTTTAAGTTTATCAAATTGTTTAAGTCTACTTAAAAAAGATGACCGAGTATCACCCTGCCGAAATCTTTCTAAAAATCTTGTAAATATAGAGACTTTTTTTGAGGTGAAAGTTTCAAAAGGTACAACTACGTAAAACTTTTTATCCATAATATCAACATAATCTAACAACCTTGAAATATAATCAATATACTCAAGAGTTTGATTTTTGAGAAGTTCATTAGTTTGATTATCAGCTCTTTTCTTTAGTTTCTCTAGGTATTCATCTAGATCAACTTTTTTAGAATCAATTACTATTTGAACAGGAAAATCTATAGTATTTAAAAAACTTCTGTAAGATGCAATGATTGCTTCTTGTTCATGTTCAGATTTAAGGTTGAAATTAATTGAACCACACTCTAAAACAGCTCGAACACCACCATTTTTTAAAATAACAACATCATCTTTTATTTCAGATATTCTTAAATGAGTCTGAGTTGCAGCATTTGGATTACTTCCGGATTTTTTTACTTTTTCTTTATTCTCCATGTTTAACATTAATTTTATCTAAAATTGATTCTAGTTTTTTGTCAGATAAATCTCCTTTACGAGAATCTTTCTTTTTTAAGTTTGGATCAATATGAACAAAAGTATCTGAGTACTTTGGTGTATATAATAAATTTTTATGACTAAAAAATCTAGTCCTAGGCTTAAGCAAAAATTCAATCAAATGGAGTAGATAATTAATAAATGTCATATGCGAAATTTTCACAAAAGCAAATACTAAAGTCATAATAATCACAAAACCAACCGTAGGACCCCATACAATTACTGTATATAAAGGATAAAGTGTTAAATACAAAGAATATGCAACACCACCTCCAAGTAGAACTATTCCTAGTTGTTTAAATGTAACGTTTAAAAAGATCGTATCTTCTCTTTGAACATTCTGTGGCACTTGAAATCTCATATATAAATTTACTTGCATTTATTATAGCAAGAATAATGATAATTATTAACTTTTTTTAAAAGGATGAAAAATCCGGGTTGCTAAAAAAGTGGGATAAGCAATAGCTTTATTTGTTATATTTATATATGGAGTTTTCGTAAATATCGAACCATTAAATTCTAAAACTTTATAAATTAAATAATGTTGAATTTGAATGATGAAATGGATTGCAGATTTAAATAAACTAGGTACTTTCTCTAGATTAAAAAGACCAGTATCCATTAGCTGAATTTCATTCTCTGGATTTAGTTTGAAATTAAATACTTTTAAGGATTCTGTTCTCGAGAAAAAATAACTAATTAAACCTTTAGCTGCATCCGCTCCTAAAAAGTCAATAGCCTTATTTTCACTCAAGTAAAGTTCATTTGAAAGCTCTACATATTTTTTTAACTGACTACAAATTACTGGGTCCGATAAGTTAAACTCTGATAAAATTGGCTGAGTATTAAATTCTTGTTCAATAACATAAGGAACAGATATAAAATGACCATTAACGCAAATACAAGCTGGATCTAAAATATTAGTATCTAAAGTTTGAATTCCTAATTCAGAAAGAATTTCTAGGTTTTCCTGCATTCCTAAGGCATCGTTAGAGTTCCAAAAGCAATCAGGATATTTATAAACATATTGACAATTATTTTTTGATTCACCTTCCAACAGGCATACATTATGTTCTGCACCAGAGGCAAAAGGCTTTTGAAGATTCAATATATCAGAAGAAAATTTATTCATAAAAAGGATTCAATTTCTAAAATTATAATTATCTAAAAAGCAAATTGCAAATTTTGAGAATTTAGTTTAAATTAAGAAAAAAACTATGAATAAAAACATTCGAAATTTCTGTATTATTGCGCATATCGATCATGGTAAGTCTACACTTTCAGATCGTATGCTAGAAATCACTTCAACTCTCTCAAAGTATGAAATGAAACATACACAAATGTTAGACACAATGGATATCGAACAAGAAAGAGGAATTACAATTAAACTCCAACCTGTGAGGATGGAGTACGAAATGAATAATGAAAATTTCATTCTAAATCTAATTGATACACCTGGACATGTAGATTTTTCATATGAGGTATCAAGATCTTTAGCTGCCTGTGAAGGTGCGATTTTAGTGGTTGATGCTTCTCAAGGAATCGAAGCCCAAACTCTTGCAAATGTTTATATGGCATTAGAACACGACCTAACAATAATACCTGTATTAAATAAAATAGATCTACCAGCGGCAAATCCAGATAAAGTTGGAGATGAAATTGCAAATTTACTTGGATGTGATAAAGATGAAATCCTTCAAGTTTCTGCTAAAATGGGTACCAATGTGGAGCAATTGATTCAACAAGTAATAAAAGACATTCCAGCTCCTCCAGAAAAACCTGAAAATGAAGAAACAAAAGCCTTAGTCTTTGATTCAACTTACGATCCTTACAAAGGGGTTGTAGTTTTTGTAAGAGTATTCCAAGGTCAAATAAACAAAAAAGACAAACTAAGACTTTTAAACACCATCTCAGACTTCGAAGCTCTAGAAGTTGGTTACTTTAAACCCAAATACGAGCCAAGTGAGAGTCTTAAAGAAGGTGAAGTGGGCTACATTGTTACTGGATTTAAGTCTGTAGGTGAAGCCAGAGTTGGTGACACTGTATATAAAACTCAAAACAAAGAGAAATTCCCTATGGAAAAAGCAGAAGCCTTAAGTGGGTATGAAAAAGTTAAACCTTTTGTATTTGCATCAGTATTTTGTACTGAAGCTTCGGATTATCCATTACTTAGAACCGCTCTTGAAAAATTAAGTTTAAACGATAGTGCTGTAACTTACGAACCTGAACAATCAACCGCACTTGGAAATGGATTTAGATGTGGGTTTTTAGGACTTCTGCATTTAGATATCGTACAAGAAAGATTAGAAAGAGAATTTGACTTAGATCTAATTGTTACAGCTCCTTCTGTGTCTTACAAGGTAAATCTTTCAAATAACACTCAAGAGACTATTTCAAACCCTTCACTACTTCCTGATCCAGCTAGAATTGAAGCAGTTTTAGAACCATGGGTAAAAGCTGAAATCTTAGTTCCAAACGACTACGTAGGTGCAGTTTTAGAGCTCTGCCAAGATAAAAGAGGTATTCAAAAAGATATCCAATATTTAGCAAAAGATAGAGTAATGATTGTAAATGAACTTCCACTTGCAAACATAGTTGTGGATTTTTATGACAGACTTAAAACAGTAACTTCAGGTTACGCCTCTTTTAGTTATGATTTCCTAGAATTTAGAATAGAAAACTTAGTAAAATTAGACATTTTAATTGCTGGTTCAAAAATTGATGCCTTTTCATGTGTAATACATAGAACAGAAGCTCAAAATTTTGGATCTAAGCTTGTTAAAAAGCTAAAGAAACTAATTCCAAGAGCTCAATTTGAAATCGCTCTACAAGCCGCAATAGGCTCAAGGGTAATTGCAAGAGAAACAATCTCAGCTTTAAGAAAAGATGTAACCGCTAAACTCTACGGAGGGGATAGAACAAGAAAAGACAAACTTTTAAAGAAACAGAAGAAAGGTAAGAAAAGATTAAAAATGCTAGGAAACGTAACAGTTCCACAAGAAGCATTCCTAGCTGTACTTAAAAAAGATTAAATTAAAAAGGACCAATCAAGGTCCTTTTTTTATAATTAAAATTTATGAGGTTTTGGTTTGCAACTTATTGGTCCATGCAACAAGTGGCTGAACTAAAAAGGCAGTACTAGAAAGCAATAATATCATAGCCCACTGAGTTAAGTTTAAAGGAGTAGTCTTTAGGTATTCTTGCATTACTGGATTATAAATCGCAAATAATTGAATACAGAATGAAAATACAACCGAAACATTTAACCAGAAGTTATCGAACATTTGTTTAATTTTTGGAACAAAATCAAACTTACATACGTAAACCAGCATTAATTCAAACATCACAATTTGCGTAAATACCATAGTTCTAGCTAAACTTTGAGAGTTCATGTCAAAGCTTGCTCCAAAAATGGATTGATCGATTTTTAGTCCGTAAAAATATACAGCTAAATTTGCAAATATCTGAAGGAAAACAGCAATTGATATAAATTTACCAAATTTCGACAGTAAAGACTCATTGGTAGCATGAGGTTTTTCATTCATTATAGATTTATCTCTTACAGTTTGACCCAAGGCTAAAGCTGGAAAGGCATCTGTTACTAGGTTAATAAATAGTACTTGCAAGGGAATGATAGGAAGAGGAAAACCCATTAAAGTCAAAATAGACACAGCTGCAATAGTATCAAAATTAGCAGAAAGTAAAAATTTCAAAAAGGAAATAATATTTTTATATATTTTACGACCTTCAAAAATTGCATTCACAATAGTAGAGAAATTATCATCCTGAAGCACAATATCAGCCACTTCCTTAGTAGCTTCCGTTCCTTTAATACCCATAGCGACTCCAACATCAGCTTTTTTAAGTGCTGGAGCATCATTTACTCCATCTCCTGAGACAGCCACAACTTCACCCATAGACTGGAGCAGACTTACAAGTCTAAACTTATGTTTTGGAGAGGTTCTGGCAAAAATATCAAATTCTTTTAAAGCTTTTTTTAACTCGTAATCTTTCATTTTATCAATTTTATCACCAGTTAAACCTTTTGGATTTACAAAACCAATTTTCCTAGCAACACTAAGGGCAGTTTCCAAGTTATCTCCGGTAATAACTTTTACATCAATTGAAGCTTTTCTAACATCAACTAAAGATTGTTTAACACTTAATCTAGGTGGATCAATCATAGCAACTAAACCAACTAAAACTAAATCTTCTTCAGTAATTGAGTCAGCTTTTTTATATGCAAGAGCTAATACTCTAAGTGCATTATTCGAATAATCTACAGATTTATTTTGGATGACTTTTCTGTAATTTGCATCAATTGCAACTTCTTTCCCATTAACTAAAACATGCGAACATTTTTTAATAAGCATTTCTAGAGCACCTTTAGTGTAAACTTTTTTTCCGTCAAAAACCGACATCATTTTTCTACTAGATGAAAAAGCCATTTCATCAACAATTTTTAATTGTTCTGGTAGATCATATTTTGCTGATAGAACCTTTAAGGCAATTTCGGTTGGATCACCTAAAATATTTGGTACAACCTGGGAGTTATTACAGGCATTACAAATTTGCAATAAAGAATGTAAATCTTTATTGGAGGTTTTAAGTTTAAAATTCTTAAAATTGTAACCCTCACCTGGAATTTCTAAATCTTTAGAAAAGGTAAAAACATTAGTTACCATCATTTCATTTTTAGTCAGCGTCCCAGTTTTATCAGTACAAATTACAGTTGTTGCGCCTAAGGTCTCAACTGATTTTAATTTTCTTACAATAGCTTTTTTACGACTCAAAGCCTGTACTCCAAAAGCTAAAGTTAAGGTTAAGATTACAGGTAAACCTTCTGGAATTGCAGATACTCCTAAACTCACAGAAGTCATAAACAAATCAATAACTTTAAAGTCTTTAAGATAACCAAGTAAAAAAACTAAAGATATAAGAGATAAAACAATAAAGCCAAGTTTCTTTGAAAGCTTATCAATTTGAATATCTAAAGGGGATGGGTCGTCTTGAGTTTCGTTTAATAGATTTACAATTTTTCCAAATTCAGTGTCTTTACCGGTCGCAAAAACCTCAGCATATCCATTCCCTGAGACAACTAAGGTGCCCTTGAAAGTTCTAGATAAATCATCGAATTTAATATCTTTAGTAACAGGATTTGACTCTCCAGTTAATACAGCTTCATCTACTTTTAGATTATAAACACTTAAAAGTTTGCAATCTGCAGGGATTTTATCTCCTTCGCTTAAATACAAAACATCTCCTGGAACCAAGTATTTAGTTTCAATCTCCTTTTTTATACCATCTCTAATCACCACAGCTTTTGATTTTATCATACTCTTAAGTGATTCCACAGCTTTCTCAGCCTTGAATTCTTGAATGAAACCAACAACAGTATTAATAACAACTACTATCAAAATAGCTATAGCATCCTTAGGATGGCCAATAATAAAAGACACACCACCTGCTAATACTAAAATCAGTACTAAGTAAGATTTTAACTGATCAAAGAGAATTCTTAGAATTTTAAAATCTTTCTTTTTAGGAATTTCATTTAAACCATAGATCTTAAGTCTTCTTGAAACTTCCTTGGAATTTAATCCTTGCATAATAAATAAATTAAGTTTTTTTTATTATAGCGAAATTTTAGAAAAATTAAAAAAACTTGACTTTAAAAAACTGAATTAATATAATAATTTTACAAATTCGATGGGGTGTCGCCAAGTGGACTAAGGCGCCTGGTTTTGGTCCAGGTATTCGAGGGTTCGAATCCTTCCACCCCAACCAAACAAAACTACTTATAATAAGTAGTTTTTTTGTTAATGAAATTTGATTTAAATTATAAGTAAATTATAATGTGTTTAATTAACTTCAAATTATGTTTACTGAATTTCTAAGTCAAAACACAAACCAAGCAATTGCTTACTTTATTATCACGAACATCGGTTTGTTTTTAGCCCTAATCCTCACAAAGGCTTTTGTGCTAAAAAATCTAAAAATGATTTATAAAAGAACCAAAAGTATAGTCGACGATGTGGTGTTTGACGTACTAGCCAAACTTAAAAGCAGTACTGTTTTTGTGATTTCTACAATTATCTCCATGAATCTTTTAGTCATACCAGGACAAATTCAAAAATACGCCAATCTTTTAATTATATTAATATTAACATTTGAAGCCTCAAAAATCTTAAATCATATTTTAAGAAAATTCATTGCCAGCAAATTTGAAAACAATAAATCAGCCAAGACATTGTATATAGCTTTCGAAAAAGTTTTAGAAGTTATTGTATATGCTATTGGATTAATATTAATTCTAGATAATTTTGGTGTAAATGTTTCAACTCTTATTGCAGGTCTAGGGATTTCAGGGGTAGCAGCAGCCTTAGCCGTTCAAAATATTTTAGCTGATATTTTTGCATCGGTAGCAATTTATCTAGATAAACCTTTTAACATTGGAGACTTTATTCATATTAATGGAAATTACGGTACAGTTTCTAAAATCGGACTTAAAACAACAGTTATTAAAACAATTTTAGGAAGTGATATTCTTATTTCCAATAAAGATATTGCAAACCTTCCAATAGAAAACCTTGGTAGAATTAAAGAGAGAAAAATTATAACAACTGTAGGAGTTTCATATGACACTCCAACTAAAAAACTTAAAAAAATTCCTGAATTAATTATTGGTCTATCTAAGATTAGTGAAAAAATAGAAGTTTTAAACTGTTCATTGGATAAATTAAATGATTTTTCTTTGGACTATTCAATCTTTGTTAAATACAAAACTCCAGATATAAAAGAATTCAATCAACTAAAAAACGATTTTAATATCGCAATTTTAGAGTTATTTGAAAAAGAAAAAATTGAAATCCCTTTCCCAACTCAAATCCGAATTAATAAAAAATAATGTCATCAATTAAAATTCAAAATTTAAGAAAAGAATATTCAAATAAAGTCCAAGCATTAAAAGGCATTGATTTAGAGATTCAAGAAGGCGACTTTCATGCTCTTTTAGGAAGCAATGGAGCTGGAAAAACCACAACCATTGGAATTCTTACAGATTTAGTTAAAAAGACATCTGGAACAGTTGAAATTGCAGGAATTGATATTGAAAAGAATTTCAATCAAGCTAAAAAATTAATTGGAGTGGTTCCACAAGAAATGAACTTTAATATTTTCGAAAAAGTAGAAGATATAGTGATTCAGCAAGCTGGATTTTATGGACTAAATAAAAAGCAAGCTACTGAAAAAACTCATGAAATTTTAAAATCCCTGTCTTTGTACGATAAAAAAGAGCAAATTTCTAGAACATTATCAGGAGGAATGAAACGAAGATTAATGATAGCTAGAAGTTTAGTTCATGATCCAAAAATCCTAATCTTAGATGAACCAACAGCAGGGGTGGATGTTAAACTTCGTCATGAAATGTATGAATTCCTAACTGATTTAAACAAAAAGGGAGTTACAATCTTACTTACAACTCACTATTTAGAAGAAGCCGAACTTTTATGTGATAAAATATCAATTATTAAAGAAGGTGAAATTATAATTTCTGGAAAAAAAGAAAAAGTTTTAAATGATCTTTCAACGCAAATTTATTTGTTTGAATCACAAAATTTCAAACCTCAATCTCTTAAAAACTATAAGTTAAGCAAAACTGAAAACAAAAATGAATTTCAAGTTCAAATTAATAAAAATCAAAGCCTGAATCAGTTTTTAAAAGAAAGCTTGGCAGAAAATTTCACATTTGAATCCATCAAGCCCAAAACCAACCGACTTGAGCAACTATATCTAGAATTAACCTAAAAAATGCAAGCCTTTATTACACTGTACTCAAAAGAACTTAAAAGATTCCTTAGAATCTGGACCCAAACCTTATTACCCCCAATAATTAACCAAACTTTATATTTAACGATTTTTGGATCGATTATAGGAAGTAAAATTGGAGAAATTGCTGGAGTTAGTTATATTCAGTTTATCTTACCCGGACTTTTAATGATGTCTGTTGTTATGGGTACTTATTCAAATGTTGTCTCTAGTTTTTTCGGTAGTAAATTTCAGCGCTCAGTAGAAGAACTTTTAGTTGCACCTGTATCTAATTTTACAATCCTACAAGGTTACTGTTTAGGAGGGATCTCTAGAGGAATAATAGCTGGAGTTTTAGTTTTATTAACATCACTTGTATTCTCAAGCTTTCAAATTCACAGTATTGCATTAGTTTTAATTTATACTTTTCTATCAAGTTATGTGTTTGCACAGGCCGGATTTTTAAATGGACTTTTTGCCAAAAAATTCGATGATGTATCAATTTTCCCAACCTTTATATTAAATCCACTGATATTTTTCGGGGGAGTATTTTACGATATTAGTACCCTTCCATCTCACTTAAAAATCATAAGTCAGTTAAATCCAATCACTTACATGATAGAAGGCTACCGTTATAGTTTTCTTGGAATACAAGGACAACAAACAACTAAAACAATCCTTGTCTTAGCCTTATTTGCAATAGGATTAACATGGATTAACATGCACTACCTAAACAAAGGCAAAGGTTTAAAATCTTAGTTAGTCTAATACCGACATATTTAAATACAAGGCCGGATTCACGTGTTTCCCGTTTTTGTGGACCTCAAAGTGCAAATGAGCGCCAGTAGTCAAATAACCAGCTCCACGAGTCCCAGGAGCTCCACCTGACAGTCCAATAGCTTGACCTCTTTTAACAAAGTCACCTTCTTTTACATATGACTTATACATATGCCCATACAAAGTAGTAAAACCTTGATTATGAGCTACTATTATATAGTTATAAGAATTATTATTCGAGTCTTTAACTTTCAAAACCTTTCCATTAGCCGGAGCCAAAACTTTTGATTGCTGCCTGGCTGGAATATCAATAGCTAAGTGATCAATTCCAATCACTCTTTTATAAGAAGGATCTAAAAATCCAGCTGAAATCCCTCGAGATGGAAAAATAGGCCACGAAAACTTAACTTTCCCTGAATTAAAATCATCTAGCGATTTATTTACCTTTGTAATCTGACTTGAAATCTTTTGATAATCTAATTCAAGATTTTTTAAAGATCTTTGAACTTCTAACTCTTGAGCTTTGGATTCAGCAATTAATTTTTGATAATTCAAAACACCTCTACGTTTTTGCTCTATAATATTTTCTTGTGTTTGCTTTTGAATCTTTAAATTAGATCTTGAAACTTCTAATTGACTTAAGAGTTCAATTTGTTGGGATTTAAGTTGATTTACAGCTTCTTTTTTATCCAACATCGCAAGAAGTGAATCATCTAATTGAGAGATTTTAATATTAACTAAGTTTTCAATCGATGAAATATATGAAATTTCATTAATAATTTCAGAGGAAGTTGAATCTGAAAATAAAAATTTAATCAAACTTTGATTCGAAGGTTCAAAAAGTCCATAATTTTGGTTAGAGACATAAATCAAAGAAATCAATTTAGAGACTTCAAGCTTTAAATCATAAATTTCTAGCTCAAGCTTTAAAATATCATTTTCTAGAATTAAAAGCTGACTATTAATCTCATTTATAGTCGATTCTGTCTTTAATATTTCAGATTCTGTAATTTCAAGATCTTTTTTTAGGTTGCTTAAAAGTAAATTTACATCCTTAATAGTGTTTTCAAGAGTAGACTTTTGAGAACTTAAATTTCGTATTTTTTTATTTAAATCACTGATTTGTTGCTTAGATGAAGCTATTTTCGTAGAAATCGACTCTAAAGTTTCAGAGAATCCAAGATTCAAAGAAAAAAGTAATAAAAGTAGTAAAATTAATTGTAAAAACATTTTTTTATAATAATAGCAAATTCTCTTGAAAAATTAAAACACATAATCTATAATTGGCGTACATGTAATTCAATGTAATCCATGGCAACTAAGAAATCAGGTGGTTCGAGTAAAAATGGTCGAGACTCCAACGCCAAGCGGCGTGGTGTCAAAATCTATGGTAACCAACCTTGCCTAGCTGGCAACATTATCATTCGTCAAAAAGGAAGTAAGTACAGATTGGGTAAAAACGTTGCCCAAGGTAAAGACTTTACAATCTATGCATTGTTAGACGGAATGGTACATTTCTATGAAAAAAAAGTACAAAGATTCGATGGTAGAAAATACCTTAGAACATTTGTAGAGGTAATCTAATATATAAATGGAAAACTTCGAAGTAGATAGCGTTCAAGAGGGTGCCGAGGGAATTGATCCGTCGGCTCTAGAACGTGCCCAAGAAAAAGCACGTGAAAACGCTAAACAAGCAAAAAAGGATAAATCAAAAGAAGCAAAGCAAAAACAAAATGAAAGTGCTTTGTATGATATTGTTACGCAAGTAATTGATCACTTGGGATATAACCACGAGCTTTCTAGAATTCTGGTTCAAGCTTTAAGTTATAACGTTCCATCTAAAATAATTCTAGCTGCGGTAGCTGTGATTTTTGATTCAATCCAAGAGTATCTTGGGATGAATTTAATTAAGGATGAAAACGAATCCAATTTTGATCAAAACAAAACACTCTTACCGCAAATCCAAAACCAAGATATGAATCTAAAAGTTAAGCTAAACCTTAACGAATGGTTATCTAACTTTGATTCAATAATTTTTGAGGATCCTAAATTTAACTTTCCAAAGGTTTTAGACCCATACACTAAAGATACTCTTAAAAAACCTTTAATCGAGCTTTTAAGCTATTCTAATCAAGAATATTTCCAAAGAGAAAATGTGGATTTCAATCCACAAAATGTGATTAATTTCATTAATTTATTTTCAGAAAATATAATTGATAGACTGGTTAAATTCAAAGAAAACCAATTTGAGTTAGAAGCTCAAAATATTCCAAAAGAAGATGTAAATTTTGAAGATGACCCAAATAGTTAATCAGGAATATATTGTAAATAAGCTCCAAGAAAGTTTAGATAAAGATGCAGTTGTGGAAATTAAAAGTCGCGATAAAGCATTTAAACATTTAGAATTTTACATTACATCTTCCATCTTGAAGCAAATGCCTTTAATTAAAGCGCACAGAAGCGTATTAAACATATTTAAAGATGAATTAGATCAAAATTTAATTCATGCTATTTCAATCACTATAAAAAAATAATATGAATTCTTTCCAAGAAATTGAAAATTTAATCAAAACCAATAAAGTCGTTTTATTTATGAAAGGCGAAAAAAACCAACCTGAATGTGGGTTTTCAATGCAAGTCGTTGAAACACTAAATGAGCTAGACGCTGATTTTTATTCAGTTAATGTTTTAACCAGACCCGATATCCGTAAAGATCTTAAAGAATATTCATCATGGCCAACTTTTCCTCAGCTTTACGTTGATGGAGAATTAATTGGCGGAGCTGATATTGTAAAATCTTTGTATATGGATAGCGAACTTGAAAAAATTCTTTTTAACTAATACTCATAGATGGAAGCAAAAGCAACAAAAATCACTAAATACTGGCGTATATCTCGAATCTTAGAGGAGTTTCCTGACTCAGTCGAGGTTTTTATGGAATACGACCTAGATTGCGTTGGCTGCTCAGCTTCATCCACTGAAAGATTAATTGACGGATTAAAGTCTCACGATTATAGCGATCAAACTATTGATGAAATAATGCAAAGATTAAATCAAATTTCTGACTTTCAATTCGAAGAGAGTTTAAAAGATCAAAGCAAACTCTTAAAAGAATTAAAAATCCAAGAAAGTAATGAATCATTTTTAATAGGGGACTTTGAAATTCACAAATCCGCTTTCAACGCAATTATTCAATCCAATAAAGATAAAAAAATCTTTGAAATAAAACTCCAAGCCTCCGGCTGTAGCGGCTTTGAATATCAATTAAATTTTGTAGAAAACGCAAATCCAAGCAATCAAATCTTTGAGATCCAAGATCTAAAGATCAGTTTGGACTATTACTCTTATGAAAAATCTAAAGGTGCAAAATTGTATTTTAAACAAGATTTAATAGATTCAGGACTAAGAATAGAAAACCCAAACCAAAAAACAAAATGCCAATGCGGTAAATCGATTGGATTTTAATATATATTTACATAAAAAGTGGGGTGACTGATGGGGCTCGAACCCACGGCCCCCGGGACCACAACCCGGTGCTCTAACCAACTGAGCTACAATCACCATAAAAGTAAATTAATTTTAAACAAACTTGCCCTAAAAAGCAAGCTATTTTAATTTAATTCTTTGCATTTACAAAGCCCAGGAAAATACAGAAAATATATTAAACAAAGAAGGATAAAGCATATAAAAAAACAACAAAAAGAAGCTCTCCGTAGAATGTCCTGCTAACTTGAGCAAAGGATATATGAGGAGAGCAAGGGCTGTAAGGAGATTCAAAGAGAAACCTTAAATTCCTTACAACTATTATAGCAAAATATTTTTAACTTTAGAAACTTAAAGCATTCAATGTAGAACTATCTGAAACAAGATTGGCTTTCTTCTTGTAAAAAGCTTCAGGAGTTTTTGGAGGAACGAAATATTCTTCCTTTTCTTCAATTTCATAACATGTAAAATACAAGGCATAGTACTCAAAACTTGCTTTAATTCTATCAAGGGCATGGCCAGTTTTTACATGATTTAGCGATGAAATAACACCTCTTGCTATATCAAGATTCTTATTTAAGACTTCAACTCTACGATCTCTCTCTGTTGAAACACCCTCTGTTGAAAATCTACTCCATAATCTATATATACTTAATACTTTAACTGTAGCAGGATCTCTTCCGGTTAAAACCTCCACAATTTGAGCAGGAGCGCTTGAAAATAACAAAGAAACAATATTCATTACAGAAGGAGCAAATGATTTTAAGGCAGTTAACGATGTCTGAAGAAGAGTAAGCTGACCTTGTGTAATTTTAACATTTTTGGGAAGTTTTTTGTTTATTTGATCTAATTTAATACTGCCTGGTTCGTTTAAAATATTAAATATATCAGAATTACCTTCTGTTTCACCTCTAAAAACATTTGTATAAAGTCTAAGCACTCTATTCCCAAACACATTGTTGTCCATAGAAACCAATTGTTGGTCATGTATATCATCAATTTCATCAGATTCATAATTGTAAGCTGGCGTCTGACCTTCTCTTATCCAAGAGAATCCAGCTAACAAAGGTGTTGAATTACCATCTTCATCTTCATCTGATCCAGCAAATACTAGTTTTAAGGAAGCAGGGTTGGAGTTACGAGGGGGTAGGATACTTTTAACTTTTTCATATAAAGCTTTTAGGTTTGCTTCAGTCAAATCTGCATTAGCAATTTGAAAAGAGGCATAAATAAACGTACCATCGGTGGTAACATTAATTCCATTTGTAATACCATTAATATCATCATGAGCATTTACTTCTCTAAAATACGCCGAGTGATAGTGACCACTTAATCTAGAAAGACTTGATATTTTTTGGTTAATATGAGTTTGCAAGTATTCAGGCCTTTTAGCTGAAATATGATCTTCAACTCTATGGTCAATACCCATTTGAGGAATGGTCACGTTTGTATCATCAGTAACAACTTTTGTACGATTCTCAATAGTTGGTTGTGCTGTTACTGGAGTTTCCATATCGTCTTGGGCAAGTAAATTATCGATTTCGGCAGAGTTACTCATTAAAAAGTGCATACCTTCAACCCAGGTTCGACTTGAAGAAAGTGCAATATGGAATTTTGCTTTTTCATATGGATTTTGATCTTTAGCTTCATATTTATTTATTAGTTGAGGGATAACTAATTCTAAAGATGATTTAATCTGCGGATAAGCAGTCAGTGCACCCAAAACTGCTGAAGAGGAAGATGCTGAAATCAATACTGCAGTATCGGAATCTCGAGGAGCAAAAGTCATAATGACATCCCTAAAAGGAAGCGATGCAAATACTTCATTTCCAACGATTGAATCAATAAACCCTTCCATAGAATTTACAACACCAGGTGTCTTAGCCTCTTCTAAAGAAAACCCACAAATTCTAGCAATAACCTGTTGGGGATTTTTAGAATTATTTCCTCCAAGTAAGGCTTTAATTTTTCTAACTTCCATGTAACTTCTTCCGTACATGAATTTTGTACCTAAATGGGCCAACATTGGAGCACCTAAAGATGCAACTATTGCAGTTTTAATACCAGCATTAATTTTAGGAAAATTATGCCCAACAGCCCTACCTAAAACTAAAGCTCCGATTAAAGAGATAGCCTTTTCACCTCCAGAAAGTCTACCAAATTTTTGTAAAATATCACCTGGAAGACCTGCTGCAGGTGATAAAAATCCCATAGCAGAATCAGGATTTGCTATATCTCCAAAACTTGCAGATAAATTAGCTTGTTGATTTGAATCATTATAATACTTTTGCAGGGCATCACATACCTTACTCAGCGTAGAGCAAGCTTCTTGCCTTTTATCTTTGTCAGACTTCGTTTCTCTAGGGGTTTTCGGAGTAAGCTCTTCTTCAATTGAACTTAAAATACTAAGCAGTAGAGAGTCAGGTTGACATTGCATCAATGACTCTAGCATATATTTAGCTAACCTTGGATCAGCCATAAACTGGCCAGTTCTAACTGAACCACTTGAATTTTGAATATAACTCCATAAAGGAGCATTTTTATAAGCAAAAACTTCTTGAAATTTATATGCAACATTTTCAATATTGGTAGGCTTAAGAAATGAAAGCTCAAGATTTCTTCTTTCTTGTTCATTACTATAAGTGGTTTTCCAAGCTGCTATCAAGTCTATTAAACTCGGCAAATCTTTATTGAACTCAGTGTGAAAAGCCGTCTGTAAAGCTGTGTAGGTAGCACTTCCATTTCCAAAATCTAAAGTATCACATGGAGCTTTCTCATCGTAACTTGGATCCATGGTATTTTTGGTAATAAAATCAAGAGCGGAAACAGATTGACCTTTGATTTCAAAGGTTCTGGTAAGTCTAACTATATTCATATATTCAGGGACGCCATTAGGATTATCTAAAGCGGCGCTTGTTACATGATTTCTTAGTGCACACAAACGATTTTCATTTAAAAAGTTTTGATTGTACAAATTATTATCTCGGTAGGGAATTGGTTTCATGGGGGTAAAGGTTAAATGTTTTTAAAATGATTTAAATTCTTTGTTTTAGATTTTTCTGTAAATCGCCAAAATAGACTCTAGCAATGTATCAAGTTCGATGGATATTATTTCATCTATCCTTGGATTATTTGCAGCAAAGCCAAGGTATACATCCAAAGGGTTAGTATATGGGCTAAAAGCAATTTCATTTTGCGCATCTATCATATCCTGTTTATTTAAAGCAAAGGCAGTTGCATTCATAATTGCTTGCGTAAACATATCGTAAAATTCTTTTCTTAAGAAATCTTGCTCATCATCCGCAAGATTATAAAATCCAACTTCTTTATCTAATCTAAGTAAAAATTCCTCAAAAGCTTGATCTAAATTTAAAACGATATTATTAAAATTGTAGTGTTTATTATTATTCATAGTTCTTTATTATTTTTTCTTTCCAATTATATAATTCAAGGCTCTACCACCATAATGAGAAATATTATTTCCTGAAAGCCAGTCGATTGTACCTAAAGTAGCCCTTGCAAACGGCTTAAGTATGTATTCATATGCCCCCTTTGCAGTACCTTTAACAACATTAGTAGTTCCTCTTGTAAATCTTCTGGTTCTATAACCTACTTTGGAGTAGTTACCAAAAGATCCAAGTCTATATCCTGATTTTTTTTGTAGCTTTTCATACTCTCTAAATGGTATACCTGATCGAATTAAATGATCAGAGTAATTACGATTAGACTGTGCCATTTGGAATAATGAGTCTGAGGATGAAATACCCTGAGAAATTATAGAAGATGTATAATCTAAATGAGAAGTTGCTTCTTGAGCCTTGTTTAGTAAAAACTTTATACGTTCCGAGGTAGACATTGCAGATGAATCAATCTCTGATAAAGCTAAAACAGCTTTATAATTAGCAAATCCTTTGCTATAAATATCAATTTGCCTTTGAAGCCTAGCAAATCCAGTTTTACTAATAGCCAAAATACATTCTTTACCTTTCTCATCTAAGGATTTAAAATCACCAGAGTAAATAACCTGTAATGTTGAAACCAATCTAGCAATTGCTTCAGGATTCAACATTCTCTTAGATTTTGTAATTAATGTATCAAAATGTTGAACATCATGAGCTTGGCAAGCCTCCCGTAACACATTTGCATCTATATCAGGATGATGCTTTAAAACATCTTGAATAGCAAAAGTTAAAGACTCTTCAAAAGTAAGAGTTTTCAAAGGGATATCTACATTTTGTAATTTTTGAGATAAATCTCCATAACTTTCTGTTGCAGCTCTAATTTTAGTTTTAAGATTACGATTTACAATTCTACTAGAGGTAACCAAATCTAAAGACTTTTGACTTGGGTTATTAATACCCGCATTTGCAAATTCAGTTTCAGTACATAACATAGAAATCGACATAGTCATTGCATCCAAACTTTCAAATCTAGAGGAAGGTGCAGGAGTACTGCTTGGAATCGAAATATTTTTAACGATATCTCTAAATTCTGAAACGTCTCTAAACTTTAAATTAGGATATTCAATATGCTGTGGATTATTACTAACATCTTTAAAATCAATTCTTTTAGGTGTTGGATCAATAAATTCATTAATATTAATTGGAGGAGTCAACGTCAAAGAAGAGTTCATAGTATCTACAAGACGAGTAATTGAAAGTTTCAATTTATTGAAACCTGAAGCGGCATCAGACACTTCTTCAAGAACCTTCGTATATTTCGGGTTGAATGTATGAGGTGAAGTAGTTTTATCAATGTGTGATCCTATTTTTTCTAAATTTGCCAATTCAAAAGATGCACTATCTAAAATATCAAATGAACCTTCAAGAGTTTTATCATCCTGAAAAGCATTGTCAATACTGGAAGAGAACTGATCGAATTTATCTCTTACTATACCTTCAGGGGAATCTACAGGAACATATATACTACCAAATCTACTAAATGCATCATGCAAAGCAACATTAAATTCATTTGGATTTGAAGAATATTTAGCCGTATCTAGCAAATACAAATCAAAGGCAACAAGTAGCAAAGTATTATGCTCTGGGTTGCTAGGATCTACATCTACAGAATCTGGCAAAAGGACATTAATAAAAGTTAAACAACCATTATCTCTAAAGAAATTAGCGATGTTAACAGGATTAGATAACCCTTCTTTTTCATAAAAAGATATTAATCCATTTGAAAAGCTATCACGAAGAAAATTCAAAGCATCAAGCAAAACCTTATTCCCATTCCTTCGATATGATGAGTGAAGTAAATTAATTAATGATTCAAAAGTTGATTTATATGCCTGTGCATCAAAAGTATCCTTTGAATCTTCAAAAGTTTCAAAGGCAGAAAAAATCAAATGATAATTTGCTAGGATTTCAGTGTCATATTCTTGCTCATTAAAACCATATGCAGTTTTCATATGACCAACCGAATCCTTATGCAGCAATTTCAATGCCCTATGAAAACCATCATTAACAGAAGACCACGTAGCATCGTTCAATTGTCTTACTTTATTAGGACGATTAATCCCAAGACCTAGTGTTAAGGTTTTATCAAGTAAACCTAAAGCTTTGGCATATTCAGCAGCAGATTGAACACGTTCGTTTTGAGAAAGGTCTTTAGAGATACTATTAATATTTGCATAAGATTTACTATTCCCATACATTCCACTTCCTGAGTTTACTGGGCTAGAACCTCCTCCAGCTCTTCTAAAATTTCTTACCATAATTAATATATTTAAATTATCACTAATTTTAACATATTATACCAAAAATTTCAAGTATTAAGTATTAAAAGTTGCATTTGACAAGAAAAAAAGCTATATTTCATTCAAAATTTAACAATCCAAAATGAAGATTGAAAAAAATTTAACAGCTAAGGCTGAAATTGAATTAAAAGTTACTCTAGATGCTAAAGAAATCGAAAGCTATCTTGATCAAGCTGCCAAAGAATTTGCTAAAAATGTACAAATTAAAGGTTTCAGAAAAGGACATGTTCCAAGAAACATTATCGAAGAAAATTATGGTAAAGACGTCTTAATTGATGTAATGCTTGATTTAAAATTGTCAAATATTTACCAAAAAGCTTTAGAAGAAGAAAAAATCATTCCAATCTCTTCACCAAGAGTAGACATTCTAGATAAAGAAAAATTGATAATCCAATTTACTTCAGCGGCTAAACCAGAAGTTGATACAAAAGGATTAGATAAAGTAAAAGTCAAAAAAGAAGAAAAGAAAGTAGCTAAAAAAGACTTAGATTTAGAACTTGAAAACATGCTTCTTCGATTTGCTGAAGTTAAAGAAGTTGAAAGAAAATCAAAAAACAAAGATGAAGTTGTTATCAATTTCGAAGGATTCGACGAAAAAGGTGAATCAATCAACAATACAAAAGGTGAAAATTACCCATTAAAACTTGGATCTAATAGTTTTATTCCAGGATTCGAAGAAGGTTTAGTTGGAGCTAAAAAAGGTGATAAAAAAGATTTAGATTTAGAATTTCCAAAAGATTACCACGCAGAAGATCTGAAAGGTAAAAAAGTAACTTTTAAAGTAGAAATACTAAAAGTTAACGAAAAAACTCTACCAGAGCTAAATGAAGAAATAATTGAAAAAATTTCGCATAAAAAACAATCAAAAGAAGATTTCCTAAAAGATCTTGAAAACAGACTGCAAGAAAGAAATTCTCAACAATCAAAAACCAAAGCTGAAGAAGAACTTTACTCAAAATTCCTTGAAAAAGCCAAGGTTACAGTTTCAGACTTAATGATCAAAGACGAAGAAGGTCAATTATCTAAAGAACTTGAACAAAATGCTCAAAGAATGCAAATGCCATTTGATAGCTACAAAGAAATCCTAGCTTCTAAAGAAGGTAAAACATTTGAAGAATTCCTTCAAAAACAAGCCACAGAAAGAGTTCAACTAAGAGCTATAATTCAGACTCTAATGGAAGAACATAAAATTGAAGTTGCTGAAAAAGATTTAGATGCAGAAATAACTAAAAAATCTAGCGAAGCTCCAAAAGAGATTCAAGACCAAGTTAAAGAGTATTATAAATCAAACCCTCAAGCAAAAGAGGTATTAAAAAATCAAATGAAATTAGATGCTTTACTAGCAAAATTCATGTAATTAGAACATCTTATTTAAAAAATAAACCTAGGCAATTTCGTCTAGGTTTTTTAATTAAATAAATTTGTCAAACTGCCAAAATGGAGTTGCAATTATATTAAATTATTCTTATTATAAAGTTACGAATAAAATATGTATACATGTTAAAAAATCTATTAACTTCCAAGGTCCGAATAGATCTAATACGAACTTTTATTGAAAACACCGAATCCGAATTTTATATTAGAGAATTAACTAGAAATCTCGATCAGCAAATCAATGCAATACGAAGAGAACTAGAAAACCTTAAATCAATAAATTTTTTAACAAGTAGAGAAAAAAATCGCAAAAAGTATTACAGCCTAAATAAAAAGTTTCTTTTATTAAACGAACTCAAAGGTTTTGTTTGTAAAACTAACCCAGATGTACTTAAACTTTACACTCAATTAAATAAGATTAAAGAAATAGAAAAAGTAACCTTAGTTGGGACTTTCATTCAGAGAGAAGATCCAGTAGATATTTTAGTTGTAAGTGATTTAGATTCTAACAATGTAATAAATGCAATCGATAGCTTAATTGAAGCTCCAGCTAAAATTGCGGTCCTTACATTTGACGATTACAGGTATAGAAAATCAGTAAACGATAAGTTTTTATCGCAAATCGAAGAAATTCCTGATAAACTTGAAATTATATCAAAAATTGACTTGTAATTTTGATTTAATTAGTTATAATTGCACTAATACTAAGTTGTAAAAAAATGAATCAAGCATTAATTAATTCAGTTTCTAAGAAACTCCTTAAAGCTGTTCCTCAAATTAAAGTAGGTCAATTAGTAAAAGTTCACCAAAAGATTAAAGAAGGGGAAAAAACTAGAACCCAAATTTTTCAAGGTTTAGTTATTAAAATGAGAGGTGAAAAAGGAATAAATCAAACTTTCACAGTAAGAAACATTGTTTCTGGTGTTGGAGTAGAAAAAATATTTCCTGTTCACTCAAGTAACATTGAAAAAGTTGAAATAATAAGACAAAACAAAATCAGAAGAGCAAAATTATATTACATGAGAGAAAGAACTGGTAAATCAGCTCGTCTTAAAGGTATATCTGATAATTTCGAAGCTCTAAATCAATTAAATGATATAGAAGCAATTTACAAAGATCTTCCAGAAACTCATTTAGCAAAACCAGAAGCACCTGCTACTGAAAACACTGAAGAAACTTCTAACGAAAAAGTAACTGAGGCTAAAGTCGAAGAAACTAAATCAAACGAAGAAGAAGTAAAATAAATCTTTATTAAAAAATTAAAAGCTCTTACATAGAGCTTTTTTTTATTATACTATCTCCCATGGATTAGGGGATATTTCAGAGAAATCAATATCTTCATCGTGAAAAACAAGATCGTCAAGATGGATATCTGAATCTAATTGTAGATCAAGTACATTTTTAAATGAGTAAGAATTAAGTAAACTTTTGACTTTAGAAGCATAAGATAAAGCAAGACCAAGAATACCATGCTTCAACATATACAAACAAGCATGCAAACGCATACAAGCAAAATATTTTATATTCGGAAGATAACCCTCTAAATCTGAGGCTAAAATAAATTCTTGATTTAATTCATTAAAAACCTGAGCATCAAGATTAGAGTCAAAAGCACAGTACAACTTCTTTAAACCTAATTGATTCGCTTTTAAGGAAATCAAATTATCAATACTTTTTATCTTCTTTAGGTCTACATTCTTATAAGTTCTGTAATTGATAAGTAAATATTTAGGATTTGAAAAGTTAACTTTAGGAAATTCCAATTCTAAAGCTAAGTCTTTTGCTAAATTTAAATTTCTAATTCCAGCTGAATATAAAAAATCATAGGATACAGAATCTCTAACTGTAATAAATTCAACTTGCTTAAGAGCAAAAGCAAACAAACTCCCGGGCTTAGAAGAAAAAGAATGCCCAAACAAATAAACTTTTTTTCTAAATAACAAAGCAAGCAACAAAATAGGCATCCAAATAAGAAAGGAGTAATATTTGTCTGAGTTAAACAATCCACCTCCACCGAATAAAACTTTGGAGCAATTGCTAATTGCCCTAAAAGGATCAATAAATCTTCGAGGATTAAACAAAGATCGTAGTCCAGCAGGAAATGTTAAAAAATCTGAATTAGTAGGGGATAAAACTTTAAATGATTTTCCTTTTAAATTTTCTAAACATGATCTGAGCAATAAATCATCCCCAAAATTTCCAACATTATAGTTTCCAACAATTAGCACATCAAATTTACTCATAAATAATTACTTAAAAAAGATTCTCTGTGAAGATATGTTATTTCTGATTCTTTAATTTCTTGAATATGTTTTTTTGTTAAATATCCTTTATGTGATTTAAAATCAAAATTTAAAAATCTATTAGCTTCATTAATCATCATCTTATCTCTATAAACCTTTGCAATTACAGAAGCAGCCATTATGGACTTATGCTTAGTGTCTCCTTTGATTACAGTTTCACAATTTTGGATACCAAAATCAAGATTGCCATCAATTAATAAGAAAGCATCCTGAAATTTCATTCGAACATTGCATGAAAGATTCCAAAAAGTTAACTTTAAACTTGCAGCCATTTTAATTGAATCAATAGTTTTAGAAGGACAAACTGCAATAAAAAAAGTTTCGTTTTGAATCAACTGCCTAGCTAAAATCTCTCTTTTTTTAGGTGTGATTTTTTTTGAATCATTTAATATTTCGTAATCTAATAAAGACTTTGAATCCAAGCAAGCACACACAACCAAGGGACCCGCAACGCAACCGCGTCCGACTTCATCAATACCAAAAACAAATTTAGAATTAGAATTCATAACCTTGAGGATGTTTATACATTACTGACTTAGATGCTAACATATTTCCATTCTTCACACAATCAACCACAGGGTGGTCATTTAAATAAAAATCAATAAATCCAGCTCTAAATGCATCTCCAGCTCCAGTTGTATCTACTGGATCATCAAAACAATCAACCTCTAAACTCATAAACTTATCATGTGTAATACTATAAACTAAAACCGGCTTGCAGGATTGAGTAACAATTAAATAATCAACCAAAGATAATAACTTTGTATGTGAAACATTTAAAGTTTTAATTACGAAGTTATACTCAAGTTCATTTAAGAACAATAAGTCTGCTCCGAATACTGCTTCTAAAAATTTTTCTGGACTAGATATATAATTATTGAGTTGCTGTCCTGGATCAAACGCAAAAGGTATATTGTTTGAACGACAGTATTCAGCGTTAGCATTCATAATATTTACAACATCTGCAGAAATAAACATAAAATCTACATTGTTAGGATTAGGGAAAGGAAGTTGAATATTAGGAGTGGAATAAATTGGCATTGGAACAAAAAAAATCATTTGATCAGAGTCTTTGTCAGAGAACATATAAGCAGTAGAAGTTAATGAGTTTTCAACTATAGAAATCAAAGATGTATCAATTCCAAGTTTAAAAAAATGGTCAAGATAACCTTGACCATCTAAGGAGCCTAATAATGATAAAATTTGAAATTTAATATTTGATTTGTGAAGTCCGTAAGCAATATTTCCGACACAGCCACCAAATGTAACTTCTTGAGATTGCCCAAGTAGGGAAAAATCAAAAGGAGATTGTGTTTTTGATAAGTCTTTAAAGCTTGAATCAACTTTAACTATCCGATCATAGGCTAGATGGCCGGATAAGACGAGATTTTTCATATAAATAGTTTATATTGTTTTCTTTTAAATAGTCGCTAACAGTTTTTGATGCATCGCTCAAAGAGCTAATAGTACCCGTGTCAGCCCAGATGTGATCTAATTTAAAAGCTTTTAACTGACTGTCATCTAAATATTGTTTAATAATGTCAGTTACCTCATATTCACCACGATCAGAAGGTTCTAAATTTTCAATTTTTTTAAATATAGTTTTATCAAATAAGTAAAAACCAGTAATAGCGTTATTACTCTTTGGAGAATTAGGTTTTTCTTCAACAGATAAGACATTCATATTATCATCAAGCTCAGCGACTCCAAATCTCTCAGGATCATTAACTTCTACAGTATGAATTACAGATCCAGATTTAAAATTATTAACTGAATCCTCAAAATTATCAAAAAATAAATTATCACCTAAAATCACAGCAACGTCATGGCCTTCACAGATATGTCGACACTCATTAATTGCGTGTGCGATTCCAAGGGGTTCTTCTTGAATAACATAAGTTAAATTACAACCAAACTTTCTTCCATTTCCAAGTAACTTGGTAAAATGTGAAAAATGTTCAGTATTAGCAACTAAAACAATATCAGTAACACCAGCAGCAATTAATGTTTTAATTGGGTAAAGAATCATTGGCAAGTTATGAATCGGAAGGATACTTTTTGGTAGAGCATGAGTCAGTGGTTGTAATCTAGTCCCTCTTCCTCCACAGGGTATAATTCCTTTCATAATTCATAATTGGTTAAATAGTCCTTCAAAGCCAATTCCAAGGATCTTAACTTTGTAATATTATAGCTATTTAAACAGGAATTTAAAGGCCTATTAACAATAGATTTAAAGTCTTCACTTGACACTTTCGCTACTATGTTTGATAAATTGAGAATCATAAAGGATAGTCTAGTGAGATCATACCAAGAAACGCATGAATCATTAACTAAGTGAAAGACTCCATTCTCATGACTTTCGATATTATCAAGTATATATTCAGCAATATCAATCGTAAAAGTAGGAGATCCGTATTGATCATTCACAACTTTTATTTCTTGATTTTCAATAGCTTTATTCACCATAAAGGAAACAAAATTTTTCTTAAATGGACCAAAAAGCCAGGCAGTTCTAAATATACTTACATCTGCTTGCACACTAAAAGTTAATTGCTCTCCAATTGATTTAGTTAAGCCATATCTATTAATTGGATTTCGCAGATCAGATTCTTTGTAAGATTTTTTACTCCCATCAAAAACGTAATCCGAAGAAAATGTAATCAATCTAAAATTATATTTTTTAGAAAGTTTAGATAATTCAAAAGGTAAAAAGCTATTCAATTTCAAAGCTAATTCAAAAATATCATCATTTGATTCAATAGTCTTAACATCATTTTGACCAGCACAATTAATTATAAAATTAGGTTTGTGAGATTTAATATATTTTTCTAACTTCAATGGATTTAGTAAATCTAATTCATCTCTTAAAGGAAATAAGAATTCTAAATTATAATTTTTAGAAACATGTTTAAAAGCTGAGCCTAGTAGACCTGTTGATCCTAATATTAAAACTTTAGTTTGCATAAAAATCTTGAATTTTACTCAGCAATTCTTCTTTTGATAAAATGTGAACATCAGATGAATTTCTATATTTAAGTTCAAACTGATTACTTTCTTTTAATCTAGAAGAAACAACTACACGTAATGGATTTCCAATCAGATCACAATCAGTAAATTTTACTCCAGGTCTAACATCTCTATCATCCCATAAAACTTCATAACCTGCATCTAGCAATTCATTGTATAAACTTTCGGCAAATTCATTTTCTCCAATATTAACTAAATGAATTTGATAAGGTGCAATATCTTTTGGCCAGATTATACCATTATCATCATTGTGAACTTCAACAATAGAAGCTAAGGTTCTACCAATCCCAATGCCATAGCAACCCATATATACAAATTGATTTTTATTGTCCTCATCTGCAAAATTACACTTAAGAGGCTCAGAATATATTGTTTTTAATTTAAAAATATTAGCAACTTCGATTGATTTTCTTTCAACTAAATTATTTTTATCTAGTCCAAGTTCATTAATTACTTCATCATTATAAACCTCTTTGTTAATAGCTATTTTTTTGTCAAAATCAACATAAATAGTGTCTTCACCTGTTTCAGATAGAAGTTGAAATTCATGACTGTACTTACAAAATGAACCACCTGACGCAAATGTAATAAATGTATCATTACCAACTCCTAATTCATTAAAAATATCAACATATGCTTGTTTATAGATCTCATATATATTATCTAGCGAAGACTCATCTTTATTAAAAGTATATAAATCTTTCATAACAAATTCTCTAGTTCGTAAAATTCCATTCTTTGCTCGAAGTTCATTTCTTAATTTAGTTTGAAATTGATATAGAGCAATCGGCAAGTCTTTATATGATTTTAGAAATTTAGATACAAGATCTGTAATAGGTTCTTCATGAGTATTAGCTAATCCTAAAACAGTTTTATTTTTAAGTTCAGTTTTAAACCATACATCAATAACTTCATCGTCGAATCTACCAGACTTTTCCCAGATTTTTGGATCTTGCAAGGTGTTCAAAATAAGCTCAAGTGCACCATGCTTGTTTAAATTTTTACGAATAATATTTTCAATCTTTTTAGAGACATTTAGTCCAAAAGGAAGCGTTGAGTAAATACCAGCTAGGTTTTTTTCAAAAAAACCAGCCTTTTGAAGAAATATTGCACTCTTTGAAACTTCTTGTGAAGAAATATCTTTTCGTGTTTTAAAAGGATAATTTGAATATCGCATAAAATTTAATTATTTAGTACATGATTAACCCAATTCTGGTTTGAGTTATACCAATTAAAAGTTGAAAGTATGCCATCTTTAAAAGGGACTTTGGGCTCCCAACCTAAATCATTTTTAATCTTTGTGCTATCAATAGCATATCTTCTATCATGAGCTTTCCTATTCTCTACATATTCAATTAAAGCACTATCCTTTCCAAGATAATCTAAGATAAGTTGAGCTATCTCAAGGGTTGTTCTCTCAAAATTTCCACCAATATTGTAAACTGATCCCGCGATAGCTTTGTTTAAGATTACATCCAAGGCAGAAACATGATCAGTAACATGTAGCCAATCACGAACATAAATGCCGTCTCCATATATAGGTAATTTTTTTTCTTGATTAGCAAGTGAAAAGAAAAGGGGAATTAACTTTTCAGGATATTGATACGGTCCATAATTATTTGAACATCTAGAAATTGTTGCATTCAAACCATATGTTTCATGAAAAGACCTTACTAACAAATCTGCAGAAGTTTTGGTTGCTGCATAAGGGCAGTTGGGAGCAAGTGGAGTGTTCTCTGTCATAAAGTCTTTTGATCCAAGACCTAAATCTCCATAAACTTCATCTGTGGACACTTGATGGTATCGTGAAATTCCATGATTTTGTGCTAAAACTAGTAAATTATGAGTCCCAACAATATTGGACTGAATAAAAACAGAACTATCCACAATCGAATTATCAACATGACTTTCAGCAGCAAAATTAATAACTGCATCAATTTTGTTTTCTTTAAAAACAATACTCAAGGCATTCAAATCTGCAATATCAATTTGATAGAATTTAATTCTATTTGAATCAAGTAGATCTTGAATACTAATTAAATTTCCTGCATAGGTTAATTTATCAACAACAATAATTTCAGTTTCAGGATATTTTTCAGCATAGTATTTAACAAAATTTGAACCAATAAAACCAGCAGCACCGGTAATTAAAATACTTTTAAACATAAATAAAGGGGGATTAAATTATAAATTAACAATATCTAAAAACTTACTAAAGTCTTCAATATAATCTTCACGATTGGGGTTATAGTTAGTAGATGAAAAAGCAAGTAAAATAGAGTCTTCACTCATATCAATAATTTCATGCCAAATCATATTTGCAACATAAACTCCATTTTCAAAAGGAGTAAGTTCAATTATTGTCTCAGTTTTCCCATCATGAAGACGAACTTTTGCTTTACCATGAAGTAAAATAAAGACTTCTTCTTCTTTTAAATGACAATGAGAACCTCTTACTGGAATATTTTCATAACAAAAATAAGTTCTCTTAACATCAAATGGAATTACATCTTTAAACTCAATAGGTAATAGACTACCTTTTTCGTTAGCAAATGAATTAAATTTTATTTCTTTAAACATATTAATGTATTGAATATTAAACTTCCAATTTTCTTTCAACAAATGAAACTTCGTAGGCTTCTAGTAAATCTCCTTCCATAAAAGTATCTTTAAAATGAACTTTCAAACCACATTCATTACCTGCTTTAAGTTCTGTAACATTTTCATTACCTTTTCTCAAAGAATCAAGTTTAGCTTCTCCAACAGTTTCACCGTCACGAATTACTCTTATAGTTGAGCCTTTCTTCATTATTCCATTGGTGATTTTACAACCTAAAATATATTCATTTTTCTTAGTAAAGAAAATCTGTCTTAGTTCAGCTTTCCCTAATTCTGTAACAACTTCTTCAGGATCTAACATACCAGACAAGAACGCAGTAATATCTTCAATTAATTTATAAATAATTTCATAAGATCTAATCTCTACTCCTTTTTGTTCAGCTAATTTATTTACATCAGAACTAGTTTTAGTATGGAAAGCTATAATAATAGATTGACCAGCGGCAGCCATAGCAACATCTGATTGAGATACCTCACCAACAGCATGGTGGATAATGTCTACCATAACTTCTTCGTGATTAATCTTCATCAAAGATCCTTTGATAGCATCAAAACTACCTTTAGTATCTGTTTTTACAATAAGTTTTAATACTTTCAAATCACCTTTGGCAATCTTCGTAACAATCTCAAGAAGAGGAGCTTTTGAGGCTAATCTTTCATTCGTTCTAATTTCTGAGATTTGGTTAGCTCTATCTTTTGCTTCTTTATCGTTCTTACAAACCTGTAAAACATCTCCAGCCAGTGGAGTAGAAGAAAGTCCAGCAATCAATACCGGAAATGACGGTGGTGCAAATTGAACTCTATTACCATTGTCATCAAGCATAGCTTTAACTTTTCCATATGAGTTACCAAGAACAACAATATCTCCCATCTTTAAAGTACCTGTGTTAACAATAATTGTAGCTACAGGTCCTAATCCAGGTTCTTGATGTGTTTCAACAGCAGTTGCAATAGCAGCTCGAGTTGGATTAGCTTTTAAAGCCTCAACTTCTGAGACTAATAATATCATATCTAATAACTTATCAATTCCATCACCTTTTAAAGCTGAAATAGGTACCATAACCGTGTCTCCACCCCAGTCTTCGGCTTGAAGACCATATTCAATTAATTCATTTTTAACTTTCTCAGGATTCGCATCTGGTAAATCCATTTTATTAATAGCAACTATAATAGGTACTCCAGCATCTTTAGCGTGATTAATAGCTTCAATAGTTGTAGGTTTAACTCCTTCGGTTGCAGCAACTACTAAAATTGCAATATCAGTTAATTTTGCACCACGAGCACGCATTTCTGTAAAAGCTTCATGTCCAGGAGTATCTATAAAAGTAATTTTCTTTTCATTATGTGAAATTTGGTATGCAGCAACGTGCTGAGTAATCCCACCAGATTCACCAGCTACAACGTTTGTATTTCGTATTGTATCAAGAAGTTTAGTCTTACCATGGTCAACATGACCCATAATAGTAATAATAGGAGGTCTTTCTGACAAGTTTTCAGCATCTTCTTCTCCAATCAAAGTATTAACATCTCTACTTAAAAGATCATCTGTAGATCCAGTTTCAGAAACTCTATTAACCTTAATACCAAATTCTGGCAAGATTACCATTGCTGTATCAATATCAAGTGACTGATTAATGTTGGCAATAATACCATTTTTCATTAACTCTCCAATTAATTTAGCAGGAGAAATTCCAGTTTTTTCACAAATTTCTTTAACTGATATACTATTGGAAACATCCAAAATCTCAGATTTCAAAGAAGAGTCAAATTTATTTCTCTTAACATATTTAGTTTTACCAGCAGTTTTCTTTCTAGCGGTTTTTTTAATTTCTCTATCCATAGTGCCTTCAATATTTTCGGCAAGATTTTCAATGTCAGATTTTGTAGTTCCAATTTCATCCTCAAGAAGTTCAGCAATATCTACATCAACTTCTAGATTCTTTTCGTCGTAATCAAATTCTAATTTCTTTAAAAGACCAGTTAACTCTTCAATACTACTATTCAATTTCTCGGCTAATTCTTTTAATTTTACTACCATTTATAACGATTAAATAATTTCTTCACAATTCTATTCTAATATACAAATATAAGCAACAAAAAAAGCCCATTTAATGGGCTTTTATAAAAGATTTTTGGATGATTTATCTTAATTTAGATATTTTTCTAATCGTTGCATCAGTTAATCCTTCAATTTTCGTTAGTTCATCATCAGTTTTAGCAAGCAAATCCTTAAGATTAGCAATATTAGCTTCTTTTAAAACATCAAGAGCTTTTTTAGAAAGCTTTAATTGACCAAATGGATTGTCATCCGAAGTAGATTTTTCAGAAACAACCTCTTTAGGTTTTTCTTCTTGAACTTTTATAGTTTTTGCAGCTTTACGTGCATTGTGTTTAGCTTTTGCAGCTTCTTGAGATCGTTTTGCATGCTTCAATTGCTCTTCTGTAAGTTTAAACAAAGAAAGACTTATACGATGATTATTTACATCTACATTAACAATATTTGTATGAATAGACGCACCAACTGTTAGGTTGTAATCATCAGAATTAGTAACTCTTGGATCATTAAGTTCAGAAATATGAATTAAACCATTGATATCATCTGAAATTTCAACAAATGCACCAAATTCATTAATTCTTGATATTTTACCTTTAACTTGTGAACCAGGTAATAATTGTTTAGAAATTTCCTCCCATGGATTATCTGACATTTTTTTAAGTGAAAGAGAAATCTTTTCTCCATCAATACCAATAATCTTAACTCTAATCTTATCAGTAAGTTTTGCAAAGTTAGAAGGATCATCAACATGTCCCCAAGCGATTTCAGAAATATGTACAAGACCTTCAAGACCATTGAAAGTAACAAATAAACCAAAGTTTACCACACCAGATACAACACCTTCAATAACATCACCAATTTTAAGTTTAGCTAGAGCTTGTTTTCTTTGTTCGTAGAATGCAGCTTTTTCTGAAAGTACTAATTTTTTAGTATCAAAATCTACATTAATAACTCTACAAGATATTGTCTTACCAATTAAAGACTGAAGTCTTTGTAAGATTTTAGCAGAATCTGCACCATTTACCCTCGGGTAATGTTTAGGAGCAAGTTGTGAAACTGGAAGGAAACCTTTTATTCCATCAACTTCAACAAGTAAACCACCTTTGTTTGCATCAGTGATTTTAACATCGACTACCTCTTTATTATCATGTACTTCAACAAATCTTTGCCATGTTCTATGTTGAGAAGCTCTTCTTAAAGATAAAACTATAAGACCCTCATCATTTTCTGGCTCTAAAACAAAAGCTGAAACATCATCACCTGGATTTAAAGTTTGAACAGTTCCTGTTGAATCAACAGCTTCTCTACCAGCAATAACACCAGTTGAAACACCATCAAGGTCAACTAAAACTCTATTTTTACGTATTGTAATTACTGTCCCTTCTACAATGGAACCTGGTTTTGGAAACTTCAAAATAGGAGAATCAACCAAAAGGTCGTCCATTGAAATTAAATTTTTTTCTGTCATAAGCGTATTTTCAATCCTTTGTTATTTATAAATTATAATATACTTAAAAAAGATTGATGAAATTAAGCAATATTACTTACAAAATTTACATCAATCTAAAAGGAAAATCAAGTTATTTTATACTAAAGGTCAATTTATTAGTTTTATAACCGACAGAAATAGTCTGACCAGTTGATACTTTTTGATCTAAAATCAATTCAGTGATCTCATCCTCAATTTTATCCTGTAAAATTCTTCGAGCAGGTCGAGCTCCATATTCCGGGTCATATCCTTTTTCAGCTAAGTAAGATATGGCTTTTTCTGAAATTTTAATTTTGATATTTCTATCATTCATTCTGAATTGAAGTTGAGTGATTAAAAGCTTAATAATCTGCTTAACATCTTCATGTTTAAGGGGATCGAAAACAATTACTTTATCTATTCTATTAATAAATTCAGGTTTGAAAAATTTTCGAACATCCGACATAATCTCTTCTTTGGTACTTTCAAAGTCTTTAATTCGTTCTTTTTCTTCTGTATCACTAAGGTTAAATCCAATAGGACCAGCCTTGGAAGTTAATTTCGATGCACCAAGATTAGATGTCATCACGATAATAGTGTTTGTAAAATCAACTTTTTTCCCCTTACCATCAGTCAATATACCATCTTCAAGAATTTGAAGTAGTAAATTAAAGAATTCAGGATGAGCTTTCTCAACTTCGTCAAAAAGTATAACGCTATAAGGCTTACGTCTAACAGATTCTGTTAACTGACCACCTTCCTCATACCCAACGTAACCAGCTGTAGTACCAGTTAATCTAGAAGCAGAATGTTTTTCTGAAAATTCTGACATATCAATTTTTATCAATGCTTTAGGGTCGTTATACACTTCAGATGCAAGAGTTTTAACAAGTTCTGTTTTACCTACTCCTGTAGGACCTAAAAACAGGAAACTACCTATTGGTCTTTTACTACTTGATATACCCGCACGTGATCTTCTGATTGCTTTAGATATATCTTTAACTGCATGTTCTTGACCAATTATATGTTTATGAAGAATGGACTCTAAATTTTTTAATTTTGATAAATCAGAAGATACTAATTTAGAAACAGGTACACCTGTAATCTTATGAACCATTGTAGCAACATCGTCCGATGTTATTTTTTTCCTAAGATCTCTTGGTGTTTTAACAGTCTTTAATTTATCAATTTCAGATGTTAACTTTAACTCTTGATCTCTAATCTTCTTAGCTTTATCGTAATCTTGAGCAGAAACAGCTTGTTCTTTCTTTTTTGTTAATTTAGAAAGTTTAGCTTGCAGTTCCTTGATCTCGCTTTTATGCTCAGGGGTTGTAACCCTTTTTAAAGCGCAAGCTTCATCTATTAAATCAATGGCTTTGTCGGGCAAGAATCTTTCAGTAATGTATCTAGAAGATAGTTTAACTGCAGACTCTATAGCTTCATCTGTAATCATAAGATTATGATGATCTTCAAAAGATTCTCGAATTCCATTAAGCATTTCAATAGCATGTTCAATTGACGGTTCATTTACCATAATAGTCTGAAACCTTCTTTCTAATGCTTGATCGGATTCAATTGCTTTTCTATATTCATTAGTTGTAGTAGCACCAATAACTTGTATTTTAGATCTAGATAAAGCTGGTTTTAAAATATTAGCAGCATCAAGTGAACCTTCTGCACTTCCTGCTCCAATCAAAGTATGGAGTTCATCAATGAATAGAATAATATTAGGCATTGATGAAGCTTCTTCAATAATAAGTTTAATTCTTTCTTCAAACTCACCTCTAAATTTAGTTCCTGCAACAACTGATCCCATAGGAAGAATTAAAATTCTTTTATCCAACATTTGTTGGGGAACTTTATTATCAACAATTCTCATAGCTAAACCTTCGACTATTGCTGTTTTACCAACTCCTGGCTCTCCTATTAAAACTGGGTTGTTTTTTGTTTTACGATTTAAAATAGAAACTAATCTTTCTATTTCTTTGTCTCTACCAATAATTGGGTCAACTTTACCTTTCCTTACTTGGTCACAAAGATCAACGGTAAAGTAATCAAGAGTAGGTGTTTTGGATTTAGATTTTTTATCTCCTTTCTTAAAAGAAGTTTGATCTGAAGAGGCCAAAACTCCATTCAGTCCATTTAGGAAAAACTCAACAGGATTCATATTGTTCATTTGACCATTCATTCCTTTGTTATCCAAACCTTTTTGGAAAAACTCAACAATTTGAGCCTGAACATGTTTTGGATTTATCTTCATGTTTTCTAAAATAACAGTTGCAGCTGTATTGTCTTGAGAAACTACAGAAAATAAAAGATGTTCTGTTCCAACAAAATTATGATTATAACGAGAAGCACAACCTACGGCTTGTTCAATAACTTGTTTAGCAAATCCAGATAAACCAGCAGGTTTACTAGAATCATTTTGAGTCTTTGAGCTTCTTCCTACAGATCGCAAGACTAATTCTACATTTGAAATAGAAACACCAAAATTATTTAAAATGGTTGCACCAAGTGAATTTTCTTGATGAAGTATACCTAGTAAAATGTGTTCAGTTCCAACATAATTTAAGTTTGATTCCTCGGCTTTTTCTTGAGCAATTACAAGAGCATCCTTGGCTTCCTTGGTAAATTTTTCAAAGTAATTATCTTCCATGTGGTTGGTTAAATTATCTATATATTATAATACGTATTTGCAAACATATTAAGTTTAATGTGTTTACAGGTTGAATAAATATTAAATTAGCACTCTAAATTATAGAGTGCTTAAAATTTAAAATCAAGAAATAAATCCTATACATCTCGAAGACTATCCAGAATATAGCTTGTGTCAATAGAATCATCAATGAATTCTAACTTGAAAAAACCTGCATTTAATTTTTTAACAAATATATTAGTTGATACTTGAATGGACTCGTTGAGGCTAAGATCTGAATATTGCTTGCTAGATGAATCATCCATTAAGCTGATTAACATTGAAGGTTCAAAAGTTTTAGGATCACTAGAAAATATATAAACATCATCTTGCCGAGAGTAATACCAATCAGTAGGGTAAAAACTCTGAATCTTCATAGCAAGGCTTTCAAAAAGTCTAAAACCTTCTTTAAGAGATACAGAGGGTAAAAATTGATCATCTTGTTTACTCAACACAGTCAAAGGTCTATCAAATGCAATATTTACACCAGTAGCAAGATCCCAATCTGATACAGATCCTTCGGTGAAAGTAGCAATAATCTTAAACTCTTTAGAATAATCTATTAGCACACGTTTCTGATTATCATTTTTATCTAAGTAAATTAAATAAAATTCTTGATTATCAGTGAAAGAATAGCTGATTGAATTTTGAAATGTATCTAAAATAGAAACAACATTAGACTCAAATTTATTAACTATCGATAAAAAATCTGAATCTACATTAGTCGTAAAATCCTCATTGTTTACTGTATAACCATCAGTAAAGTCAGTAACATTCGCTGAAGAAGAATCAGGAGTTTCATCTGTGATCATATCTCCTTCAGTATCAGATAAATCGGAAACTTTCTCTACAATAACTTCATCATCAAGTGGTTCTAAGTCAGAATTCAATAAATCTGTATCTATTGGTAACTCATGTATTTCTATATCTGATAACTTAAGAGAGTTTAAAAACTCGTCAAATGCTGTAAAACCTTCATTAGTTGGTTCTAAAAAAACATAGGTGATCTCTAAAATAAATTTATTAGATTGAATAAAGTATTTTATAGTATCGGAAGAAGTATTATAAAGATCAAAACGATGATTATTGGTAACAAAATTTTCTTTAGGAGTATTTAGATTTAAAGATTCCAAATACGAATCAAAAGTAGGGCTTGAATCAAGTGTCTTATCTATAAAGTTAATTTTAATAAGTTGTCTAGAATTCGGATCAGATAATGATAATTGAGAGGCGAATTCCTCTAATTCAAAGGTTGAAAGATAATTAAAATACACTCCAAACTCAGAAGATTCATAACTAAGAGAATCCAGTTTTACATCTGGAGTTGAAATAATATCAATTTGTTCAACATTTAGAATTTCAATTTGTTTACCAGCAAGCTCACTAAATTGAATTTGACCACGTAGTCTAACTTCAAAGTCAATATAATCCAAAAGATTATGAACTATAGAGTTTAAATAAATTCTATTTTTAGAGTCTGTAAGCAGGTAGTAATCGGAGTCTAAATTATTTAAAGGTACAGATAATTTATTAACAACACCGACAAAAGATTTAGTAGCAGGAACATCTAAAACAATCTCAGGTTCATCAAGGCTAGGGGACGAACATGCTGCAACAAAAATAGGCAAAAGTAATGATAGGATAAGTTTTTTATTCATTTTATAGTTTATTATCAGATAAGAATTTTAATCCTTTGGTGGTTATAATTCTACCGCTAGAAGTTTTTTGAATCAATCCATTTTTAAGTAAGAATGGTTCACAAATACATTCGATGTAATCAACCTCTTCACCTAGCAAAGAGGATAATGTCTTAACACCAATAGGACGCATTTCACGGCTTTCAGATAAGACTTCAAGCAATTTAAAATCAAATTGATTCAAGCCAGACTGATCAATAGAAAGCAGAGATAAACAATCTAAAATATGTCTTTTTAAAACCAAAGAAATATTATGAAATAAACAGTATTCATGTACTCTTTTTAATGTATTAATAGCAATTCTAGGTACAGATTTAGTTGAAGAAATAAGCACGTCAAGAGCATCATCTTTTATTTCAAGATCAAATGATTTTAAATGAATTTTTAAAATTTTTGCAATTTCAATCTTTGTATATTCTTCAAATTTGAAAATAACACCAAACCTATCTCTAAAAGGCTGTGTTAATTTATCTAATCTAGTTGTAGCTCCAATAAAAGTAAAAGGTTGTAAGTCTAGACGCATGGATTTTGCCGTAGGGCCTTTTCCTATAACTATATCTAAATAAAAATCTTCAAGAGCAGTATAAAAAAACTCTTGAACGTTTGGTTTTAGTCGGTGGACCTCATCCACAAATAAAATATCATTTTCTTTTAAATTCGATAATATAGCAGCAACGTCTCCAATTTTTGTAAGGGATTGACCTTGAGAATAAACTAAATTGGAACCAATTGAACCAGAAACTAAACCAGCTAAAGTTGTTTTTCCTAAACCAGGAGCACCAAAAAAAATTAAGTGGTCTAAATTCTTTTGCAACTTATCTGAAGCATGAATCATTAAATTTAATTGTTTAATAATTCTAGCTTGGCCCATAAAGTTATTAAAATCAATTGGTCTAAAAGATTTTCTAATTGGCTGCTCTAAGTCTTGAATTATATCATCGTTATTTATCATATTCTGTAATACGTGTTATGAATGTTCTTACTTTATTAGCTTTACCAATTTCTTCAAAGGTAATATCGAATTTATAAGCAGAGGATTTAATTACTATTTTTCCATAAGATAAAACTGAAATAAAGCGAATTAACCCTCTTTCAAAACTTGCAATATCTTGGATGTCTTTTAAATTAATCTCTCGTTCATGCACATTTGTGATTGAAATCCAATTAATGAAAATTAATCTTTGATTTGTAATAATAAGTTTATCAAGCCAATAAATTAAAGTCATATAAAGAAAAACAAGAGCAAATATAACAAAAGAAATTAAATAAATTAAAGACGTGTGATTGGAAAATAATTCTGTTAAAAAACGAACAAATATTAATGTAATAAATGCAAAAAAAACAAAATATAAACATCTAATTACATATGGTAAAAAGTGGTGGTATACTGTGTGTAAAACCTGTTCATTTTTTCTAAGAATCATAATAAAAAATTACATGAATATAATAGATCATTTCAAAAAAAAATCAAATAAAGACATCTTTAAATACCTATTAATATTTGCATCATTAAATATGATAACATTAGGTATAACCATTTTACTACCATTAGAGAGCAGCCAATACCAAGGGTTAAGTAATTACATTTTGATATACATGCAATTTATACTAATGATTCTTCCGTTTAAAATATTAGGCACACCTAAAGAAAGTCTAAATCTTAACAAGGGTAGTCTTAAAAAATCAATAAAATACACGATCTATGGTTATTTTATATTTATATTTATTAATGTCTTACTAGTTCAAACAGGATTAATAGAAATTCTTCCTGGATTTGGACAACAAGAAAATATTGTAGAAAGTTTAATAAAAAATAATTTAGATAAAATAATAATTGGTTTTGCAATATGCATTATTGCTCCGATTGTAGAAGAAATTACATTCAGAGGCTTTATTTACAATAAATTCAAAGATAACTATGGAAAAGTTTTAAGTAGCGTATTAACATCAGTGATATTTGCTGCGATACACTTCCAATTTCAGGTGATTTCAGCAATGATTGTTCTATCACTGATTATTCACTGGGTATATGAAAAATCAGGAGGATTAAATGGTGCTATAACATTCCACGTAATAAACAACACTATTACGTTTATAATAATGAGTAACTTGTAAAACAATATAAAAAATGATATAATAATAGGATTTAAATAATTAATATGATAAAAAGAATCCTACCAAATATCTGCATATGTTTGTTAGTTGTATTTATAAGTATAGGCAACACACAACAAATCAGCATTAACTCCTTAAATGCTTTAAGAGTTCAAGATAAAGAAATTGAACTAAAATATGAAGATAAATCAGTAAAAGTAAATATAAAAACCTTAAGAAATAAGAAGAAGTTAAGTAAAGTTTTAAACCAAAGCTTATTTTATGAAAAAAAATTGGAAGTTGAAAAACATGCCAAAGTAATTAAAGAGAAAAACAGGTACAAAGCAATAGAAGGTAAAACTAAAAAAACTATAGATATGAATCATTTAGTTTTAGCATCATTAGTATCAGACTCTGTTGATATAAAAGTCAAATCAGAAAATGAAAAATTTACCATACAAGATGCTAAAAAAATGGCAGAGGATTTAAATAGAATAAAAAGACAAAAGTTAAGGATTTTTAACAATGGTAAGTTGATAAGTTCAGAAATTGAAATCCTTGATTTATTTAATAAGAATTCAAATACAATCAATCAAAAAAGTTTAATAAATTTACTTAAAGAATTCGAGAACGATATAGAAAACCTAACATCTCACGTTTATATAAATTCAGTAACTGGTGATTCAAACGGCTTTCTAAGAAATGGTAAAAAAATAAATTACAAAAAAACTGCACAGAATTTATTAGCAAACATAGAAAAAGGATTACTTAGAATAGAAATAATTTACGATATTGATAAAGCTTTAGTCTATGATGAAAATAAAAAAGCATATAATTACGAAAAACAAGGTGAAGGAAAATCAAATTTCAAAGGAAGTGACTGGGGAAGAAGTCAAAACATAGAAATCGGAACTAGAAACTTAATAGCAAATGTTTTTGTTATGCCAAATCAACAAGTATCGTTTCTTAAAATCTTAAAAGATAAAGGCTCAAGAATTCCATGGAAACTTGCAAAAGTAATAAAAGAGGGAGGCAAACTAGAATTAGAACCAGGTGGAGGACTTTGCCAAGTATCAACAACATTATTTAGAGCAGCACTTCAAAGTGGAATGACTATCGACCAATGGAGAAACCACAGCTTATATGTGTCTTATTACAAAGAATACAATAATGGTTTAGATTCAACTATTTATGCACCATATGTAGATTTAAAGTTTACCAACCCATACAACTATCCCGTTCTATTTCAAAGTTACACGAATGAAAACAAAGATGTGATAACTGAAATATATAGTCAAGAAAAACTACCTGAAGTAGAGCTAATAGGACCCTTTTACAAAGGCGATATAGAAGGACTAAGATCAAACCAAATTCTCTGGGAAAGAAATATTAAAAAATTCTTCAATACTAAAACTGAAATATTCAAATCAACTTATAATACAAGTGTAAGTAAATAAAAATAACAATTGGATGTAGTAAATAGATGATTAAGGAAGGCTTAACTATATAAGAAATATAGTTAGGCTTTTTTAATGTTAAAAACTTTTTAGTGAATTTAAAAGATAAAAAAGGCACTAAAAAATAAAATAAATAAGGAAAGAAAGGAAAGTAGTCCAAGGTTGATAAGCGAATAAAATTCACATGTAAAATTTCCGGAAAAATTATAAGAATAAAAGTAACTAAAAACAGATAAACTTTAAAAAATTTAAAAAGATAAACAAGTAAATTAGCAGCAAATATCAAATGAATAATCCCAAAATATATAAAATAATCAGGAAACAAAAACCATGAAACAACTGATATTAAAACAGAAGCGAATAACAACTTAAACAAACGATATCTAAAATAACTTTCAGTTTTTAACTTTGAATAGCTTAAAGCAAGAGCAAAGCCAGAGATACCAATAAACAAAAAACGAATTAACTCAAGTAGATAAGAATTAAAATCCCACATTTTAGCACCAAAAAGAAAGGAATCAATAAAAAAATAATGATAGGAAATCATTATAATTATAGAAAAGAATTTAAGATGATCTAATAGTAAGTATCTCATAGTATATAAATGGTACCCGCGAAAGGATTCGAACCTTTGACCTTCGCCTTAGAAGGGCGCTGCTCTATCCAGCTGAGCTACGCGGGCTAATTTGTAATGGTATTTTAAGTTAATTAAAATCAAATTACAAGAGCAAATTAATATATGAAATTAGAAAACTCATACAATAATTCAAACAAATCATATCTTGTTAAAGGTTTATCTAAAGATAATAAATCATTATTTGAAATAATATTTTTTCTGTAGGCTTCTTGAACATAAGGAGCATACCAAGCACTAACATCAAAAAGATCGGAATAAAACTCATGAACGGTAAAACTAATATCAACAGATAAGATTTCATAGATAATCTTTAAGAATTCTGCTAAGTTTAAAGATTCAGATAATAAAATATCTTTATTAACAGCTCCATTTTGTATAGCAAAATTCAATTGATCTTGGTACCAAGATTCAGAATTAATCCCAATATTAGGGTCTATTAACCTTGAAATTAAAACAATAGATTCAACCTTTGATACAGATGAATATAAATCTATTGAGCCATCCAAATAACCATTTAATATTTTTTTATCAACTAAGCTCTTTAACAAATCACTTTTGGTATCATCGTAATTCATATCCCGAAAAACAGAAACAAAAATTTCTTTAGAGTCTAATAAAGTATCATCATAATAAACTTTGATATATTCAGACCCAATGGCATTAGGAGACAAATTAAAAGAAAAAGAATTTTGATTTGAATCTATAAATTTAACATCTAAAAGATCAGACTCAACTCTTACTTTTGACGGATCAAATACACCAGAGCTAACAATCTTTAAAGTAGAGTCTTTAATATAAATATAATTCGCAGGAAAATTTATACTTTCAACCTTAAAATCTTCCACTTCTAAATCAGGAGAGGTAGTAGGAGCAGAGGGAAGGGTATCAGTAGGCGAATCAACAACAGTCGAAGATTCCTCAAAAGAAACTACAGTTTCAACTCTATAACTGTCTAATTGACTAGATAAGCTCTGTGTATTCCAAGAAAAATCCTTGAATTTAGCAATGTATTCAAAAGGATTAACGGTATATTTAATAGCGTCAGTAATTCCAACACCCTGATTAACAGCCGAGACAAAATCATATCCCTGAGCTGATATTTCATTTACATTAAAAGGCCAATAGGGCAAGAAAGGTACATCTTTAGTATTTATTTGGAAATCTAAATGGGCAGTTGTAGCAAGACCAGAATCTCCAGAAAAAGCAATCATTTGAGATTTTGATACCACTTGGCCCTCTTCAACAAGAATTCTATCTAAATGGGCGTATGTAGAATATATATCTGTTTTCAAATTAACATTTAAAGGATCAACAACTCCTTTATGCAATATAGCTATATAATTTCCAAAACCAATATTTGACTTAACCGCTTTAACTACTACTCCATTAGCGATAGAATAAAGAGGTGTATTTTTAAGAAGTTTAATATCAACACCAGGGTGACTACCGGCATTTTCATGACCATCAAATTTATAATTTCCAAGGTAGGGGACAGAATAGCTTATTTTCGAGTTTCTAATGTTTAAATCAGATGCCGATTTAAAACCAACTGAGCCAAGAGGCATCAATAATATATCTGTATCATAATCAGGAAGATTAATTTTATAAGAATCAGAAACTTCATGAAAACTCGACTTATGTTGATTTAAAGGTAAATTTACCCAGTCAACAGTTTGTGTAATTGGAGCTGAAAAACCATCAAATGCATCATGACTCAAAGAGTAATAGGTATTACTCATTAAAAAACGAGCATTTGTAATTCCAAGACAAAGAACTACCACAAGAAATCCCTTTAACAAATAAGACTTTAACATATATGTATTTAAATCTTATAATTATATCATTTTTATGAAACTAAAACAACTATTCCATTAAATATCTATGAATTTGCATATCGATTATTTTAGAATCAATTATCACAGAGAAATCATTTTTCATTTTCACCTTAAGTTTATTTAATGCAGCTAAAGTTTTATCACCAAAATAGGTAGTAGTATATTTTGAATCTAAAAAACCTTTCTCAATTAGCTTCTTTTGTAATAATTCAACGCGTGAATTGTTATCTAAGTATTTCAATCCAACTAAATTCTCAGAACCTAAAGTTAAATTATTAGATAAAACAATTGAAGACTTAGAAGACTTCTTAAAAGATAGTTTATTGATATTTAGGATTAGCTGGTTTAAAAAACGCCTTGTCTTAGGCCCAAAAAAACCTGCACCTTGTGAAGAAGAATTCGAAATTATATTAGAAGATAACTGAAAATGTTTAAGTGAATTAATAGTTAATTCATCCATCATTCCCGTTAATTCAGATTTATAAAATCCAGCTTTCTTTAAAAAAGATTGTAAATCCCTAACTATCTGGCTTTCTTGGTTTTTGTATACAGGTGAATAGAAAAAATCATTTATATTAAAATCATCTGAGAAAAAATCAGAAGACAACATTCTTTGTAGTAAAACCGATTTAGTTTTAGGTCCAAAAAAACCGTTGGAATTACTATTTAAAAATTGAAAATTATTATCTGATTGAAAAGATTTTATAAAGTTGGAAGTTTGTTTATCAAACTTTCCAGTAATTTCTATATTATAACCTAATAAATATAGCGTTTTTTGAAGATTTAAAACATCAAAATCTTCCATACCTTCTTCTAAATTTGAAAATAAAAAATCAAATTCAACTTCCTCTTGTCTTTTATGAATAGCAAAATTCTTTAAATTGATAAAAAGAAATTCATTCAGACCAGTTTCTGGTAATTGAGAGTCTTTTATTTTAGCGAAGTTTTCTTTAAATTTATCCAAGGAAGCTTGAGTAGAATTATCAAACTGAAAGCTAACAGGTTTATCGTATAAACCTAAATCCTTAAGGAACTGCTGAACAACTCCAACAAAAAAACCATTATCACCTAATTTTAAATTAGAAATAAATTTCAAAGGGTTATAAACACCATTTTTTGGTAAATTAACTAATGAATCATCTAGTTCTTGATACGACTCCTTCAATAGATCATCTGATATATCTGAAACCTTCTTTATAAAAAGAGTTTTCTTACCAAAGTTCAAGGCAGTTCGTAAGCCTGAATTACCATATCCAACCCAAACATCTAATCTCTTTCCCTTTATGGCTCCACCACGATCAAGAACTTTAAAATAACCAAGATTTTCAACTTGAATAACATCTCCGAATTCAAAACAAGGGGGAGCAGCAACAAAAGCATATGGAATCTCATCCACATAACTCCCGGAAGCTGTAATTATACCACCACCATTAAGAACAATTTCAGATGCATAAGATCCAGTAGAATAATAATTCTGACCAGGTAAAGGCGAATAATAAGCACTTAAAACATAGTCACCATCATCACAACCATCGGCCAAAGAAAGACCTGGTAATAATAGTGAGAACAATAATAGTAAAAGAGTTTTTTTCATAATAAGTTTATACTTTACTTGAGGGTAAATGTCAAGTTAGGCCCCAATTCTTCTTAATATCTCTCGATTAACAAATTCAACGTCTCTACCATACTTTAGTCTTGAAAGCTGACGCATAGCTTCACCAATCTCTTTATCTCCTTTTTGTAAATAGGGATTAATAGGAACAATACTAAAAGGTTTAGAAGGTTGAGTGTCTATAGATAATTTCATAACACCTTTAAATTTATCAATGTTAATCAAATCTTGGTCGGTAAACGTCGGCTCAAATTCTTTTTTAAGGAATTCAGCATCTGGAGCTCCAACCTTAAAACAAAACATAGAACCCACATTACCGAAAATAGCATTTTTAATCTTTTCATCTCCTTTATTTACAAGTTGACCAATATACTGGTGGGCAACAACAAGACCAAGTTTATATTTACGAGCTTCAGAAAGAATGGATTCAATAGAATCAGTAATATAGTTTTGAAACTCATCAATATAAAGGAAAAAGTCTTGACGTTGATCCTTTGGAATCTTCTCACGAGAAAGAGCAGCAACTTGGAGTTTAGACACAATAATCAAACCTAATAATTTAGAATTAAACTCACCAGTCATACCTTTAGAAAGATTCATAAGTAAAATTTTATTATTCTGCATAGCATCTAAAAAATCAAAACCAGATTTTACTTGCCCAATTATATTACGCATCATTTTATTTGTAATAAAGGCGGCAAACTTAGCTGCGAAATAAGGGATAATTCTTTGTTTTTCCTCTTGTGAAGTGTTTGCCATTTGATTTTCCCAAAAAGATCTAACGATTGGATTTGTAACCTGACTAACTCTTTCTTTTTGAAAAACTTCATCTGTAAACAGTCTAACTATATCCGTAATAGCACCACCTTTGTCATACTCCATTAATGTTAAACAACCATTCCTAAAGTAATCCTGAAGTCGAGGACCAAAAATTTCTTCATCAAAAATCTTTATCATAAGATTCATAGCATCCATGGCAACTAACTCACGTTCATCTTCAGTCTTAGCTTCTAATAAATTAAGACCCATTGGGCGTTCAGTGTCAGAAGGATTAAATAATACTACATCATCAGCACGACTTTTAGGTATAAAAGGAAGGACATCTTCAATTAAAGTTCCATGGGGATCAATTATACATAGACCTTTTCCATTTATAAAATCTTGGCGAATCATAGCTTGCATAATAGAGGACTTACCAGTACCGGTTTGTCCAACAACATAGAAATGACGGAATCTATCAATAGGTTTTAATCGAATAGCTTTTTTTTCACCACGATAATAATTATATCCAAGTAAAATTCCGTCATTAGGAAGATTATCTGGAGGTGGTGCAATTTTATAATTTTGCCATGCTAAATTTGGAGATCTATTAAAAGTAATATTCGGAACATGAAAAATCATAGCTATTTCATCTGAAGACAGAATAGATTTATCAAAAAAACTAAAAAAGGGTTTTCGATTAGATCTATGTAAATAATCTTTAATCAAAGCCTTTTCAGAGTGTAAATTTTTTCCAAATAACTTCTTAGGTCCTCCAAAAGAATTCCCTGCATTCGAAGAAAATTGAGAAAAAGCAGACTTAATATTACGAATATGCATTGAACAAGCAGATTCAGACTTAGCATTAACAACTATTCTTAAATTTGTATCAAAGCCAGATTGAGTATTTTTTTCATCCATTGCTTTTATTTCATCTTCTTCAACTTGAGTCTTTCTATCAACAGCAGAATTGTCATCAGTGCTTTCAGTGGTTCCAGTAAAAAAGAATTCGAAAAATTTTCCAATCCAGGAAAGAAGTTTAAGTGAATGTAAGAAAGATTTCTTATCACTCTCATCTTTATTCAAAAGTTCTTTTGCTTTTTTTCTACCTTCTTTAGACCATGAATTATCCTCAGGTGTAAGTATCAATTGAATTGCAGCTGATTCATCTGGCTCAAATTTCGAAAGACTATTAGATATAAAATTAAAAGGATCATTAGATTGATTTCTAAAAGATTTAAGAGGGTAAATAGAATCCTTTTTTAAGGTCATATAAGTTGCCTTAGTATATGAATCTTTAGATATCATTTTATAAGGGGAATCATAATCAACAAAAGAATCAGGAAAAAATGCTGTTACTTTTTTTTCAATTAACTTAGCTAGATTTGAAGGTGCTAATATATACAAATTAATCATTCCATCTAGTACAACAATTTCAAAAGACAAATAATCTCTACCTTTAAATCTAGATTTTAAAGAATCATCATGAAGTGTAGAAAGAGAATTAATCAATTGAGACATAAGTGCAATGTTTCCCTTGAAATCAGAGTCTTGACCCCTACTTTCACGATCAATTTCTTTATCTTCGCGTGATTCCTTTTTAGGAGTACAAACTTTCATAAAAATCATATCCGAAGATAACTTCGGTGCATTTTTATAATAAGAAATATATTCTAATGCTCTAAAGGTGTATTTACTTATAAAAAATAAAAATACAATCGCTAGTAAGATAAAAAAATAATCCATTATTCAGTATCAATTGTTATAGAAAGCTCCTCTAAAGTATCGATTGGCATTTTAGATGGTGCTCCAAGCATTACATCTTTAGCCTTTTGATCTTTAGGAAAGGCAATTACTTCTCTAATATTTGGTTCATTACACAGTATCATTATCAGTCTATCCAGACCCCAAGCAATACCTGCATGAGGAGGAACACCATATGAAAAGGCAGTAAGTATGTGACCAAATCTTTCTTTCGCATCTTCTTTGGAGATACCAAGCAAATCAAATACTTTTGCCTGTAAATCTCTTTCGTGTATTCTAACAGAACCACCTGCAATTTCATAGCCATTCATAACTAAATCATAGGAGTTTGTTCTTACTCTAAAAATATCCGTGTCTATAAATTCTAGATCCTCCTTTTTAGGAGATGTAAATGGGTGATGACAAGCTTGCATAGATCCATCATCATTAACTTCGAACATAGGAAAATCAGTAACCCATCCAATAGAACATACTGATTCATCAATCAAATTAAGTTTTTTAGCAACTGCATTTCTTACATGACCAAGGGAGTTACAAGCAATATCAAAAGTATCACATGCAAAGAACATAATATCACCTTCATTAAACTCTGTAAGCTTTAGTAACGATTCAACTTCCAAATCACTTAAGAACTTAAGGATAGGTGAATTTAACTCACCATCTTTTTTAGAAATATAAGCTAGTCCTTTAGCTTTATAAATTTTAGCAACTGATTCAAGCTCTGAAATATCTTTACGAGAAAATTTTTCAGCAGCTCCAGCAACTTTCATAACTTTAAGAACTCCACCAGATTTTAAAGCCCCAGCAAATGCATTAAAGCTTGTATTTTGAAAAATGCTAGAAGCATCTTTAAATTCTAAATCAAATCGTAAATCTGGTTTATCTGAACCAAATCTATTCATAGCTTCATCATACGTAAGAGTGAAAACTTGATTGTCTTTAATAGATAAATCAGGTCTAAATTTAGTAAGAATATCAAATAATAGATCTGAATTAATCTTAATAATATCTTCTTGCGAAACAAAACTTAACTCCATATCAAGCTGTGTAAATTCAGGTTGTCTATCGCCACGTTGATCTTCATCTCTAAAACATCTAGCGATTTGAAAATATTTATCCATTCCTGCAACCATTAATAATTGTTTAAGCTGCTGAGGTGATTGAGGAAGCACATAAAAATTACCAGGATAAACTCTACTAGGAACAATATATTCACGAGATCCCTCTGGAGTACCCTTAATCAAAATAGGAGTTTCAATCTCAAGAAAATCTTGAGAATCCAAAAAATCACGCATGTATTTAATAACTTTGTGACGAGTAATAATGTTAGATTTCATTTTTTCTCTTCGTAAATCTAAATATCTATGTTTTAGTCTTAATTCTTCATTTACTAAATTATCAGCGTCAATTTCAAAAGGAGTAGTTTGACTTTCGGAAAATATTTCCAATTCAGTTGCATAAATTTCAATATCGCCAGTATCTAAATTTTTATTAAGCATATTATCAGGTCTCGCAACAACATTACCAGATACCTTAATCACAAATTCAGATCTTAATTTGTGTGCAACTTCGTGTGCCTGCGATCCTTTCTCAGGATCAAAAACAATTTGTGTAATTCCATATCTATCCCTTAAATCAATAAACACAAGTCCACCGTGATCTCTTCTTTTATGAACAAAACCACATAATATAACACTTTTTCCATCATCGTCTTTTCTTAGACTACCGCAAGTATGAGTTCTCATTTAAATAAATTATTAATTTCAAGATCAATTTTAGTAGATTTACGAAAGAAGTTCAACAATATTATTTTTCACACTATCATCAAATTTTATTTTACTACGAAGTTTTAACTTTTTAACAATCTTATTATCTTTAACCATATGCATTGAAACACTAACATCTCCCTTAACACTCAAGATTTGTTTGAGCTCAACTAGTGACTCTTTGGGAGTATTGGAATCAACATTTATAACTAAAGTAAGATTTTCTTTATCAAAAGATATCATCGAATCATCGTTAGTGTCTTTAATTAAGTTTGCAAAATTAAATTCTCTAATTGAGTTCACAAATAGCTTCTTAGTATCTTCAATAGATAAATTTCCAGAAACTGAAACAATCATATCATTGGAAATATTAAGTGATAAAGAAGCAAAATTTCTAGGGAAGATTAAGGCTTCAATTTCAGATGAAGAATCTTCTAATTTAAATGTAGCCATATAATCACCTTTTTTAGTGAGGAATTTTCTATAGGAAGAAACCATAGCAATACAAGTATAGGATTTTTTATCTTCGGATAACTTATTTATAGGAGTAAATTTTTTTGTATCTATTTTTATTCCAGATAATGGATGATCTGAAACATAAATACCCAAAACTTCTTTTTCTTTTTTAAGCATATCTATATTAGCTAATTCAGGAACAGAAATTAGCTGAATATCGTCTAACTTTTCTTCCTCTCCAAAAAGTGAATACTGGCCAGTCTCTCTAGATTTTAAAGATGATTTACTATATGCATTTAAAATTTCATAATTAGATGCAATCTGATGTCTATCCCCAAATTCATCCAGAGCTCCAGCATATGCAAGTGCAGTAATAGATTTTTTATTAAGAATATCAGGTGTCAATCTCGAACATAAGTTGGATAAATTTAAAAACTTCCCATTTTTTCTTTCATCCAAAATCTTTTGAATTAAATTAACACCTAAACCTTTAATTGCTCCAAGACCAAATCTAATTTCATTTTCTTTAGTAGCAGTAAAATCAACAAGTGATTGGTTTATATTAGGAGGAAGGATTTCAATTCCAAGCTGACTACACTCATTTATTTCAATAATAATTCTATCAGTATTATCTAAATCAGAAGTCATTAGCGCTGCCATAAATTCAGTTTGATAATGAGCTTTTAAGTATGCAGTCTGATAAGAAATATAAGCATAACATGTAGCATGAGATTTGTTAAAACCATAACCTGCAAAAGGTGTAATGACATCATCAAAGACTTTTTCCGCAAACTTTGGATCATGTCCTTGATCTTTAGCACCTTGTGCAAATTTAACTTTTTGCTCCTCTAAAAGTTCTGGAATTTTCTTACCTACAGCACGTCTTAATACATCAGCTTGACCAAGTGAGAATCCAGCAAAAACTTTAGCAATCTCAAGAATTTGCTCTTGGTAAACTCCAACCCCATAAGTTTCTTTTAAAATCGATTCAAATAAAGGGTGCATATACTTAATAGAAGAAGGATCATGTTTACCTGCGATATACTGAGGTATATATTCCATTGGACCAGGTCTATAAAGCGCATTCATTGCAATAATATCTTCTAATCTTGAAGGAACTAACTCCTTTAAATATTTTCTCATTCCTCCTGACTCAAGCTGAAACACACCAGTAGTTAAACCTGCAGAAAGTAATTTATATGCTTTTTCATCATCTAGTGGAATATCATCAATATTGATATCAACATCGTGCCTAGCTTTAATATTAATTAATGCATTTTCTATAATTGTTAAATTACGAAGACCTAAGAAATCCATCTTTAAAAGACCAATTGTCTCAAGAGGCTTCATTGAATACTGAGTAACTATAACCCCATCTTTTCCTGAGGCATTTTGAAGCGGTGTGAAGTTAGTAAGAGGTTGATCTGATATAATAACAGCACAAGCATGGGTACCACAGTTACGAATAGTACCTTCAAGTTTAATAGCATTATCCAACAAAGCTTTACAACGAGGGTTTCTTTTATACTCTATAGAAAGTTCCTGTGCATCAATAATCGAATCTTTCAAAGGATTATGCTTACCAAAAACTGTAGGAGGTAGTAATTTAGCGATCCCATCTACTTCAGAATAAGGATAACCCATAGCTCTACCAACATCTCTAACAGCTGCCTTAGCAGACATTGTTCCGTATGTAATAACCTGAGCAACATTCATACGCCCATACTTTTCCACAACATAATCCATCACCTCATCACGCCTATGATCAGCAAAATCAATATCGATATCAGGCATACTTACTCTTTCAGGATTTAGAAATCTTTCAAAATACAAACCATACTTCAAAGGATCTACAGTGGTAATATCTAATACATAAGCAATCAAAGCACCAGCAGCAGAACCACGACCTGGCCCCACAATAATATTCTTTTCTTTAGCAAAATTAATAAAATCCCAAACAATTAAAAAGTAATCGATAAAACCCATACTTTCAATAATTGAAAATTCATAATCAAGTCTCTTTAAAGCATCTGAGTGCTCACTTTCTTGATATTTGTCATAAAGACCTTCCTTACAAAGTTTCATTAAGTAATCCTTAGAAGTAAGACCATCCGGACAATCAAACCTAGGTAATAGATCTAAATTATACTCAATTTCAAAAGTACACTTATCGGAGATCTCAAGTGTGTTAGAAAGGCACTCAAGATTGTCACTAAAAATTTCAGAAAGTTCTTCATATGTATAATTATATAATTCACCTTCATATTTGAATCGTTCAGGATTTGTAATAAAATCACCATTCTGAATGCATACTAAAATATCAAAGGCATCTTTATCGGATTTTAAAAAGTAATGAGAATTTGAAGCACAAACAACTTTCACATTAAGATCTTTTGAAAGATCGAATACACCTTTGTTTATTTTTTCTTGCTTTGGGAAATTAGTGGGTGGTAAGACTTCCAAATAAAAATCATCTCCAAAAATATCCTTAAGTAGAGATGTGTATTTAGTAGCTCTCTCATAATCATCAGCTAGTAAGGATCTTGAAACATCAGAAGTTATATCACCAGACAAGCAAATCAAACCTTCAGAAAATTCTCTTAGCAAATTATAATCAATTCTTGGTTTATAATAGAATCCATCTAAATGAGCTTTTGTAATCAGCTGCATTAAGTTTAGATAACCAGTTTTATTTTTTGCTAACAAAACTAAATTACAGGCCGTTCGATTAGATACATCTTTAATATTCATATCGTCACACAAAAACATATTAGATCCAATAATTGCTTTTACATCTTGCTTTTTACATTCATCATAAAACTTACAAGCTCCATATAAAGCAGCATTGTCTGTAATAGCAATAGCTGTCATATTGTTGTCTTTAGCATACTGAGCAAGATGCTTTGGACGTGTCGTGGAGTCTAATAAACTGAAGTGAGTTAGATTGTGTAAACTTACATAATTCATAGCTGAAATTAAATTAAATAAATTATACACAAAAAAAATAAAAAAAAAGTATTGATTTCATATTAATATTTGCTAATATAAGTTTACTTTTGGTAAGCCGTGGTGGCGGAATGGTAGACGCGCTGGTCTTAGGAACCAGTGGGGAAACCCGTAAGAGTTCGAGTCTCTTCCACGGCACCATTTTTTTTAAATCTTTTTAATTGACATAAAGTCAATCAAAGAGTAAAGTATATACTAACAATTAAAAAACGAGATGGAACAAAAATTTGAAGCTTTAAACCAAATTATCGATATTCTTAATGAAAAAGAACAAGAAGTTATCATTAAAAGATATGGATTCGATGATGGATATCCAAAAACATTACAGTTTGTTGGAGAAAATATGTATATAACTCGAGAAAGAGTAAGACAAATCCAAAAAAAAGCTTTACAAATTTTACGTAGAGTAGCAATGCAAACAGATACAAAAGAAATTGTAGAAATTGCTGAGGAAATCATAAAAGATAATAATAATGTAATCACAGAAAAGAAATTAATCGAATTATTAAAAGAAAGAGGCTATGAAAGTCATAGCATACCAAGCTTTAGACTTTGTTTGGATTTATCAGAAAAGGTTGAAACCATTAAAAAAACTCAACAACACAACAAGGGTTATATACTAAAAGACATAGTTAAAGCTGATACAGCCAAAGAAACTATAAAAAAAGCAATAGAGGAACTAAACAATGAAAAAATATCAGTGTGTAGAATTAAATTCGAAAACAATTTATTTGATAAAACAAAAGACACACCAAAAGAATCAATATTAAGTATTCTTGAATTATCAACAGAGATAAAACAACTTGAAAACAGAATAGGGCTAAAAAGCTGGAGATGTGTAAACCCTAAAAGTATTAAAGATAAGTCTATACTTATTCTTAATTCAGCAAACAAACCACTCCACTTTAAAGACATATTTGATTTAATTCACGAAAAAAAATACGATCACAAACAAGTTACAATCGAAGCGGTTCATAACGAATTAATTCGATACGAGGATTTTGTACTAGTAGGCAGAGGATTATACGCCTTGAAAGACTGGGGATATAAACCAGGAACTGTTAAAGACGTAATAAAAGAAATACTAAAAGAAAAAGGACCATTGAATAAAAAAGAGATTGTAAAAGAAGTATTAAAAAAGAGAGATGTACAAGTAGGAACAATTTCACTAAACCTTCAAAAAACTCCAGAGTTTCTAAGGGTAGGTAGAGCAATATATAAACTAGAAGAAAAATAAAAAAATAAAAAAGGGAATTAAAGCCCTTTTTTTATTTTGGCATACATTTCCAATATTTCATCATCATTAATTGAATTTTGATTTAAAAACAACAGATTGAGAGATGATAATAAAATTCGACAATTCTCAATTTTTTCAAGATCAGAAAGTTCGAAAAGAAGCTTTGAATAATATCTTTGTTTCTTCTCTAAAATTTTAATAAACTTATTTCTGTCAAACTCTTTTTTCTTTTTTTTGAAACCTAAAACCGGTGGAAGAGGAAGTTTCTTAGCAATTTTATTAAGATCTTTAGTTAACATATTCCTAAAGGAACCTAAGAGTGATTGATTTTTAACTAACTTATCCTTAGAATTATCTCGTTGTAAGCTTTGACTCATGAAAAAAATATTAAAAATTGTATTACTTTGCATTCTTAACATACTAATTTTAAATGCATCAGCAGAAAATGTCCAGGTTGATAAATTTGGATTTAAAGACAAACCACTAATCTTCAAAATATCCGAGGAATATCCAGAAAACACAAAAGTTAATTGGGATTTTGGTGATAATAATAAAGAAACAGGTAGAGAAGTAATTCATAGATACAATAATCTTGGAGAATTCAATGTTAAAACAACTATTCAAAATAATACATTTAAAGAAGAAAGTGCAAAAAAAATAAAAGTAGTAGAAGAATCAGGGATATTTATAAATAACATAAAAGAAAAACAATTTAACGCGTTAGATAAGTTTGCGAATTTAAACGATTTTCACTTAGAAAGGTTATCAAATTCAAGTGTAAAAAATAGCACAATTAAAAATCTTGAAATTAAGAGCAAAATTGAAGACCTAGAACTGGATAAATTTAAATATTTAATTATATGGTCAAACAACGCAAATGACTTAGATTTTATTTACTCATTAGATGAATCAAAAAGAGAAAAGATTTTAGATAAAAATTTAATCTTCATAACAGATGACATTTCTAATATCTATCTTCAAAGAAAAATAAACAATCTAAAATTTAAAAATTCATTAATTGCTGGAAAAGAAATTCTATATGATTTAATCGAAATAAAAAAATATGATAGTTTCCTTAAATATATAATACAAAGAGAATATAATTTTATAAATCTTGATAAAGATCTTTTGTTAAAAAAACCATATCTTGTACTTACATTGTTAACCGATTCATTAATTGACTCCGGATTAAATCCAGAAATTCTTTATATAATATTACTACTTCCAATTTTATTTGGATTTATGAGTATAGCTAATAATTTTATTGGAATAAGATTTTTAAATAAATTTAGTCTTATTACATTCGTAATAGGTAGTATAGTTGGGAGTATTGAAATCATGTTGTTATTTTATACAATTGCAATAGCACAATCCCTTGTGAATAAGATTACTATTGATAAATTAAATCTACTAAAGATTCCAAAAGAAAACTTAAACTTAGGTATTTATATAATCATTTCTTTGTTAACAATATTTGCTCTGAAATACTTTAATCTTATTGACGGAAATCAAATAAATTCATATGCAATGAGTTTAATAATCGGATGTTTTGGAATTATTCACGTCTTTAGACAATTATCAAATAGAAAATTATTAAAAAATTTAAAAGTAATATTAGCAAACCTTTTCGCATGGATGTTAATATCTGGTTATCTTGGAGGACATAACTCATTAATTTCGAACAATATTGAAATCAAACAAAAAATATTAAACAATCCTGAAATAATTATATTTTTTATTTTAATAAATATTTTAGCGATGATTTACTCTGGTCTTAGAGTAACTGAATATATAACTTACAAAAAAATATATGAAAATTTGGAAGAATAGTATGCTAAGTAAAAACTATAGAAACTTAAAGCTTCAAGTCTACAATGAAAAAGAGGCAATAAATTTTGCAAACAATAAGTTAAAAACAAAACATTTCTTTTCTGTAAGAGGAATTCCAGTACCAAAACTTATGGGGATTTTCAAAAATAGAGAAGATGTTAATAAATTTGATTTTGCTAATCTTAATAAAGATTTTGTCATAAAACCAAATCAGGGTGCAGAAGGAAAAGGAATAATACCATTCAAAGAAAGAAAAGGTGATAAGTTTATAACTATTTCAAATAAAGAGCTTACAACTAATGAATTAAAAAATCATATAATTAACATAACACAAGGTATTTATAACAACGGAAATAAAGATACAGCTTTTTTCGAACAAAGAATCAAAAATAGCCCAGAGTTAGAAGAAATCACCTACAAAGGACTTCCCGATGTAAGGGTTATTTGTTTTAATCAAATACCTGTAATGGCCATGTTAAGGGTTCCCACAAAAGAGTCAGATGGTAGAGCGAATCTTGCAGAAAATGCAATGGCAATTGGAATAAATTTGTCGAACGGGGAGCCAAGCTATTATTACTACAATGGAAAAATAACTAAAAAAGACCCATTAAACAAAAACTCAATAAAAAGAGTACCTAATTTTATAAGGGTTCTACAGATAGCTGTTAAATGCTCTCAGCTGAGCAAACTTAAGCTTGCGGGGTGTGATATAGCATTTAATGAAAAAAACGAACCATGCTTGATAGAAATCAATGCTAGACCAGGTTTGAAAATTCAACTAGCTAACAAAGACAGCCTAAAAGAAAGAATAAACAAAATCAAAGACTTAAAACCTAAATCAATTAATGAATCAATTGAAATTGCTATGTCGATCTTTGGTGATAGTTATAAGAAATTAGAATTTGAAAAAGAAAAAATCATAGGACTAGAAGAGAAAATAAAAATATTTAATGATCAAAAAATATTTATAGCGGATTGCAATATAAAACTATCTAACGATCAAAACTTTATAGATGAAGATTTACTTAGAAAAATGAATATAGGCGACAAAAAAAATCATACATTTAAAATAAGTCTAAAAGATGATACTCAAAACCTTGTTTTTTATAAATCTAAATTACAGGATTACGATATTTTACTAGGTAAAAATGCAGTACAAAACTTTTTAATAGATCCTAAGAAAATCAAACAAACAAAATTACCAAAATATAAAGCAACAAAAAACACAGCGTATATAACAAATATTCACAATTACGGAGAAATCGATCATGAAATTCATGAAGTAGTAAAACAACTTGGTTTTAATAAAAAACTACAACCAATAAATTACATAGAAGAAGTTCAAAAATTCAAATTAGATCCAAATTCGAACCCAAAATTCACCTATGAAGATCACACTGACCTAATTTATAAACTTGAAAACAAGATAGAAAAAATTAAAATTCCAGACACTAAAATAGGAAAAATATTTCAAGATAAAACTAAGGAGATAAAGCTAATGTTAAAATGTTTAGAATTCTTAGGTACTTCAGAGTTCACAAGCCATTTCTCTAAACTAACTCCAATCGTTCAAGAAAGTGAATCACTAAAAGCAAAACTTTATTTAGAAAATGATATAAAACCATTATTAAATTCAGGTAAAAAATATAATCAAAAAGAATTCATAAAATTATTTCAAGAAGTTTTAGATAAATATAAATTAAATTATAAAATTGAATTAGATAAAAACACATTAACAAGAATGAAAGTAACATCTAAGAAGAAAATTAAAATAAATGCTAACACACAAAAACTAACTGAAAACCAAGTAAAAAAACTAATTGCTCATGAAATTGAAACACATGCAATAACTTATCAAAATGGAAATCAACAACCATATAAAATATTTAATTATGGTTTTGCAAACTATATAGAACTCCAAGAGGGATTAGCAATTTACAACCAAGAAAAAAAATTAGGAATTAAACATAATTATTTTGCTGCAAACAATTTCATAGGGAACAAAGTTGTATTAGAAAATTCATTTAAAGATGCATACGAAATTTTAAAAGAACAAAATATAATTAAAAATCCAATAAATTTTATAGCAAGATGTAAAAAAGGGATTTCAAACACAAAGTTTAAAGGAGGAAACACAAAACAATTAGTCTATTTCAGAGGAGCATTAAAAGTCAGAGATTTAATCGAAAGAAATCCAAATATAATAAAAATTCTATACTTAGGAAAAATTAATTTCAGCAGCATTCCAACATTAAAAAAAGCAGATTTTATAAATCAGAGAATAATTTTGCCAGAATTTTTAATCAACAAAGAAGAATCACCGAAGGAATAAAATTTAAACTGTTTTTCAATAGCATATTGATAAGCTGATTGCATTCTATCTAAGCCCATAAAAGCTGAAACAAGTACAAACAAAGAAGATTTAGGTAAATGAAAATTTGTAATTAAAGCATCAATGCAAAAGTCTTTATAACCAGGCTTAATAAAAATATTAGTACGATTCGAACAAGGTTCAAATAAATTATCTTTAGAATTATACAAAGACTGAAGAAATCTTAATGATGTAGTTCCTACAGCAACCATAAAAAAATTATTTTGCTTATAATAATTTAACTCATCCAAGGTAGATTGATCATATAACAAATCTTCATAATGCATAGAATGATTATTTAAATCATCAACATCAATAGGTTTAAATGTACCTAATGACACATGCAAAGTAACATTAACAAACTTATATTTTTCTTTAATACAATCAATCATCTCGCTAGAAAAATGTAATCCAGCAGTTGGAGCTGCAACAGAACCAGAGTTTTTAGAATAAACAGTTTGATAGTTTTCTCTATATTTATTTGGATTATCAGTTTTTATATAAGGAGGAAGGGGAGTATTACCATATTTCTCAAAAAAGTCTTCTAAAGAAATATCCAAGTTATTAATTCTGAATTCTCTTCTACCATCAATTAAAACATTAATAACTTCTATTTGATAATTATTAAAAGTATAGATTTTTCCTAATTTAAATTTTTTTCCAGGTCTACAAATTGCAATAAAGGAATTATCTAAAGTTTTTTCGAGAAAGAAAATTTCTTTATTATCAAAGATCAATCTAGCTTGAACAACTTTAGTGTCATTAAAAATGAAAACTGTATTTTTAGGAAGAAATTTAAATAAATCCTTAAATTTAACATCTACTAAGTTATCATCTTTAACAACAAGCAGTTTAGATTCAGGTCTGTCAGAATAAGGTTCTTGAGAGACTAAATGACTTGGTAAATTAAAATCATAATCATTGATATCATTAGACATTCCAATCGGTTAAAAATTGAGAATCTTTTAGATTTTCAACTACGGTATCATTATATTTTAAAACAATCAAAGTCATATCATCAATTTGGACTGTTTTATTGGTAAAATCAGATAGATCTTTTGATATAGAAGAAAAAATATCTAAAGATGTATTCTGATGAGAATACTTTTTAACTAAGTCTGATAAATGATCTAAACCAAAAAGTTCACCATTCTCATTCATAGCCTCCGTAATACCATCCGAGTACAAACAAATAACATCACCTTTACTTAAATTAATTTTTTTCTTCTCTGCAATACTTGAAATATCATCTGACATAGCTAATGCAATACCTCCAGCAGGCATAACTTCAGTTACACCCTCATCAGCTCTATAAATAATTATATGCTCATGGCCACATCCAGTATATTCAATATATTTATTCGAAGGAGAATACTGAAAAAACAAAGATGTCATAAACATAGTAGCATTAACTCTAGGAGTTAATATATGATTAATATTTACAGCTACATCTTTACAATCAGGAAAGTCTGCCAAGAGGACGTCAAAAAGAGTACTCACCATCATCATAATTAGTCCAGCGGGCGCACCATGGCCAGTAACGTCTCCTATATATAAAAAATACTCATCGTTTAATTCTCTTACAGCAAATGAATCTCCACCGATCTCTTCGGAAGGTCTTGTTTTACAAACTATATCAAAATTAGGAACAGAAGGAACAGACTTAGGTAATACAGATCTCTGAATAGAAGCTGCAACAGAAAGTTCTTCACTCATTCTCTCTTCTTCTTTGATAACAGATGAAATTTTTTTTAGATTAGCAGTAACATCATTAAAAAAGAAAGCTAAGAGACCAAATTCATCAGGCGTATATATCTTAATAGGAACAAAAGGTTTACCAGCTATAACGTTTGAAACTTGATCGATAATATAATCTAATTTGAGAACATATTTGAAATACAAAGAAAAATTAACTAAAAGTAGACTTAACAAAGAGGTGTAAAAAAAATAATAATCAATAAAAAATTCTTGCTTATAAATGTAAAGCAAAACAAATGGTATCAAAACAATTATTTGATAACTTAAAAATTTATAAAAGGATTTTGATCGAGTAAAAACAAACATTATAATTGATTAATTATATCTTCTAATAATTCATGAATTGAAATAATCTTTGTTAATCCTACGGCTTCAAAACAATCTAAAACTTGGGGTTGTGGTTTAAGTAAAAAAAGTTTTTGATTTTTAGACTCTAGAGCATAAAACAAAGACACCAAAAAACCTATACCTTCAGAATTAACATACTCAAAATATCTTAAATCAAATATTAAATAAGGATCAGTACAAGAGTTAATAAAATTATTTAGAGCGGGTTTTACATCATCAATGTTAGCTTTATCAAGTTTCCCTTTAAACTCTACAATTAAGTAAGGATCAGTTGAAATTTGTTTATCCAATACATTCAAATCAAGTTGTGACATTATTAAAATTAAATCAATTTAATTATAAATCAATTAAATGTTTTCTAAAACTGTATTCAGGAATAACACCTCATTCTGTCTACCAATAATAGAATAAATATCTCTTAATTCAACTACATCTTCCTTAGATTGTGCATTTAAAAAATCAGATTGATAAATCCTATCATGGAAAAAGCTTAAGATTGTATTTAAACTGTATTTTGAATCCAACATAGTCCAAATAGATCTAGAATGTTTTAATTCATCGAAAGTAACATGTTTACAGGCATAATAGATTCCTTTTTTATAGAGATTAAATAAAAATAAATTTAAAGGTGTTTTAATTTTCAAATTAAATTTATAATCAATTTTATTATTAATTAAAAACAACAAAAGATAAGAATGGTCCAGAGGATTCTGAGAAGAAAAAAGTTTAAATATATAACTATCTAACAAATCAACTTGAAACTTTTCAATTGCACACAAAGCATAATACTTTGATAAAGGCGATAATATATCCCAATTATCTTTGTAAAATTTAACAAACATAGGATCATCAAAAGATGATAAAGTTTCATAAATAAGTTTAGCAGACGAATCTAAATTCAATTTTGAAAGCTCACATAAAGATTGTTCAACTTCAAATCCAGCAAGTATTTTAAAACACAGTATTTCAGTCTTTAAATTCATATCTTTAGTAGATTGAAAAAGATGATTATATTTATTTAAAATAGCAGACTTGGTAATTGATAAGTCTTCAAGCTGGGAACGATGATCCTTTAAGATATTTCTAATTATTTTACAGGTTTTACGGTGATAATTTTTATTATCAAATAAATTTAAATAAGCATCAATATAATTAATATTTAATTGTTTATTTAAAATATATAAAATCTTTGAATAAACAGAATGAGAAAGATCATTTTTAAGCAAGAAATCTGTTAAAAAAGGAATGTAACATGATTTGAAATTTTGCTCCAAGATGAAAAGAGCATTGATAATCTTAAAGTCAGAATTTGCCAATTTAATTTCATCCAATGGGTATTGATCGTATGCTGATTTAAACTTTAAGGCAAAATAAACTGAAAACAATAGGGCGATAATCATAAAGAAAGATAAATAAGCATAACTTGCAAATAAATTATAAGTGAGAAATATAAACCCAGACCCAAGAATTAAAGCTAAAGGACGGTAGTAAGATTCATTTAATTCCATAAATCGAACTCTTGAATTGTGATCAAAAGCATAATAAGAACTATGATAAGCATTATAATGAAGTATATTCGACAATTCCTGATTAGTTTTAAGAATTAAAGTAGACAAAAAATTAAAGTGAAAAAGACTTAAAAAACTCAAAAGAGCTAGAGTTATGGGGGAGACAAGCATACTTTTAACTACACCTAAAAATCTTAATATATGAGATGCAAGAAATAGCTGAAAGAAAATAGCTAATCCACCAAAAACAATATGATAAAAACCAAGTTCAATTGCAAAAGATGCATGATAATTCAAATCTAATAAATATAAATATTGAAATTCAAGAAAGACAAAAAACAAAACCTGAAAAAATACCACAAACTTAACTACGGACAATTTTGACTCAGAATCAGAATCCGTAGGACTTTCATTAAACTCAAATAAATGATTAAAATCCTGCTTTAAAGTTGAATTCTCGTGCAGAACAATAATAGGCAACAAGAAAGCAGAAAGAAAAGCACAAATAAAGAAAATACTCTCAAAAGTAAAATTATAAGCAAATAAAGATATAAACAAACCAGCTAAAATAACAGCAAGCGTTTCGCTAGCTTCAACAACTGGAAAAATTCTCGTAGACTGAATGGGACTAAAAAGATCTTCAACAAATAGATTCTTAGCTATTTTAATCTGATTTAGAATCAAAGAAAACGCAAGAAAAACACATGTTATAAATAATATCTGATGGGAACTAATAAAAGGTAAAATAAGAGTGAGGAGCGAAAACATTGAAACCAAAATTGAAAAAACCACATTTAGTTTATATTTTGAAAAAATATTTTTAAACAAGAAATATCCCAAAATCATAGCAACACCATGAGTCAAAAATAAATTAACCAAAAACTGAAAGCTATAAACTTCAACAAAATAGATAATTAAAAAACTCCAACCAATCACAGTTAAGAACTTAACTACAAACGAAATGCATACACTAAACATCAAATCTGTGAATTCAGTTTCATATACATTAATCAGTCTTAAAATTCTATCTAACACTTAAATTGTTTAAATCTTTATATTATATCAAAAAAAAGCCACTAATAAAAGTGACTTTTAATTAAAAAGCAGATAAAAAACTAATTAAACAGCTAATATATTAAATTCTTTAACTTCTGCAGAATTTTCTTTAGCATATTGAGCTATAGTTTTATCAGGAGATACAACGTAATCTTGTGAAGTAAGAGAAATAGTATTTCTAAATTTAGCTTCTTTTCCTTTTAAGATATTATCCCAAATATTTTCTGGTTTACCAGCTTTTTGTAATTCATCATTCCAAAATTCTGACTCTTTAGCAATAATTTCGCTTGAAACATCTTCTGGATTTAAAAATTCAGGTCTAGTAGCACAAGAATGCATAGCAATGTTCTTAGCAACATCTGAAGCACCACCTTCAAGTGAAACTAAAGCACCAATTTTATTATTTGAGTGAACATATCCACCAATTACAGCAGACTCAATTAATTTATAATCTTTAAGAGCAACTTTTTCTCCCATTTTCAAAGACAAGTCTGAAACATAATTATCTTTTTCAAATGATGAATCAGCTAGTAAACTTTCAACTAATTTTTGCGCAGCAGCAATATAATCAGGATTCTTAGCAACGAAATCAGTTTCACAAGCTAATGCAAGAATCATAGATTGAGATTCATTTGAAGCAATAACAACAACACCTTCGTTTGTTGATCTATCAGCTCTATCAACAGATTTAGCTTGACCTTTTTTTCTTAATAAATCGATTGCAGATTGAATATCTCCATTAGCCTCTACTAAAGCTTTTTTACAAGCAGTAATAGAAATACCAGTTTTATCTCTTAATTGTTTAATTAAATCTAATGAAATAGACATTTTTATAGTGGGTTAATTATTTTTTTAAAATTTCTTCAACTTTAGAAAGCATATAAGTTAATGATTTAATAGCATCATCATTCGCAGGAATTGGATAATCAATTAAATCAGGATCAGTATTGGTATCAATAAATCCAACTACAGGAATTCCAAGAGCTCTTGCTTCATTTACAGCAATAGAGTCTCTAACAGAATCTAATACAAATATTGCATCAGGTTTAATAGGCATGTTCTCTACACCACCTAAGTTACTTTGAAGCTTTACAATTAGTTTACCTAATTTAGATTGTTCTTTTTTAGTATATTTAGCTAGCTCACCATTATCTCTCATTTGTTTTAATCTTTTTAACTCGTCAGTTCTTGACTTGATAGTATTAAAGTTAGTTAAAAGTCCAGGGATCCATTTGTTAGTAACAAAAGGTTGACCAGAAACTTCAGCTAATTTTTCTACCAAAGGAATTGATTGTTGTTTTGTAGAAACAAGTAAAATTGTTTTATTTCCTTTTCTTAACTCTTGAAGATAAGTAAAAGTAGACTCCATATATTTTATCGTTTGGTGTAAATCAATAATATGAACTCTTTGTTTTGATCCATGAATAAATGGTTTCATTTTTGGATTCCATTTATTTGTGTAATGACCGAAATGAACGGCATTCTCAAGCAGGTTTTTTAACTCTGCATTTTTATCAGTGATTTGATACATAGTCCTTATGGTTAACGCTTAAACTTAGTATGGAATGAGGACCTTTCGGCAGGACTCTTCTTAAAAAGTTCAAACTTTTATATTTATACGGGGGTATTTTAATTCAAAAAAGGCAATAAAACAAGCCAAAATTTTAAAATTGCAATATATCTAAAATCTATATAAATTATATATAAATATAAGATTAAAAATGACCCTAGAAAAAAATTTCGATTTCAATAAATTCGAAGATCAAATCTACCAAAGATGGTTAGAAAATAAATGTTTCAATCCAATAGAAAGCGAAAAGCAATATTCAATAGTTATGCCGCCTCCAAACGCAACCGGAATCCTGCACCTTGGACACTCAATCGGTCTAACAATTCAAGACATTATGGTTAGGTTTAAAAGAATGCAAGGGCATGAAACACTATACATACCAGGAACAGATCACGCTGCAATAGCAACTCAATCAAAAGTAGAAGGAATAATTTTCAAAGAAACCGGGCAAACTAGACACGACATAGGTAGAGAAAATTTACTTAGTGAAATCGATAAATTTGTAAAACAATCTCAAGAAACCATCATCAAACAAACCATGAAAATGGGAACATCTTGTTCATGGGATCACCTAAAGTTTACATTAGATGAAAATATTTCCGATGCGGTTTTAGAGACTTTTACAAATCTTTTCAACGACGATCTCATATATAGAAAAGGAAGAATCACCAACTGGGATCCAAATATGCAAACCACAGTTTCAGATGACGAATTAGAATACTTAGAAGAAACAACAGACTTTTATTATTTTCAATTCGGGCCCGTGGTAATTGGGACTGCAAGACCAGAAACTAAATTTAAAGATGAAGTAATAGTAGTTCACCCAGAAGATGAAAGATACAAACATTTAATTGGAGAAACCTTCGAAGTTGATTGGATAGAAGGCAAAATTACAGCAAAAGTTATAGCAGACGATTGCATTGATATGGAACTTGGAACTGGTGCAATGACAATTACCCCAGCCCACAGCCAAATTGATTTTGAATTAGCTGAAAAGCATAATTTAAAAATCGAAAAAATTATCGACTTAGAAGGAAAAATTCTAGAAGAGGTTTCAACAACTTGTGGCGGACTAACAATTAAAGAAGCTCGAAAAAAAGTTGTAAAAATCTTAGATGAAAAAGGTCTACTTGTTAAAACAGATCATAAATACAAGCACTCAGTACCAGTTAATTACAGAGGAGGGGGAATAATTGAACCTCAAGTTCTTGATCAATGGTACTTAGATGTTAATAAGCCAAATGTAGATTTCGATGGAGAAAAACTATCTTTCAAACAAATCATGTTAAAGGTAGTAGAAGATGGTAGAATTGCAATTAACCCTTCAAGATTCAATAAAATTTACTTTCACTGGATCAATAACCTTAGAGACTGGTGTCTTTCAAGACAAATTTGGTACGGACATAGAATTCCAGCTTGGTACAAAGGAGACGAAATTAAAGTTCAAAAAGACTCCCCTGGAAGTGGTTGGAAACAAGATCCAGATACCTTAGATACATGGTTTTCATCAGGATTGTGGACCTTTACAACCCTAGGTTATCCAGAACCTAATCAATTATTGGAAAAATTTCACCCAACTAGTCTTTTAGAAACAGGACATGATATTTTACCTTTCTGGGTAGCAAGAATGATTCTCCTTACAACGTATGCAACCAAACAAATTCCATTTAAAGATGTCTACCTTCATGGAATGGTAACCGATAAAAAAGGTAAGAAAATGAGTAAATCTAAAGGTAACGGAATCGATCCATTAGAAATGATCGAAAAATACGGAGCTGACGCCCTTAGATTAAGTTTAGTAATTGGATCAACCGCAGGTGAAAAAACTAAGCTATACGAAGAAAAAATCGCTTCATACAGGAACTTTGTAACTAAAGTTTGGAACTCTGCAAGATTTGCCTCAATGAACCTAAACGATTTTGATGTAAACAATATCAACCTTGAGAATCTAACCAAAAACGAAGCTGATAAATGGATCATAAAAAAACTTCATAAATTAATTCAAAACTCTACCGAAAATCTCGAAAAAATGAAAATTAGTGATTGTGGATCACAAATTTATGAGTTTTTATGGAATGATTTTTGTTCATGGTATTTAGAAATCTCAAAAACCAATCTAAATTTAGATACTCTTGTTTATACACTTAAAAATGTATTAATTTTACTTCATCCATATATGCCATTTGCAACAAGCCAAATCTGGGAAGAATTAGGAATCAAAGGGGAATTAATGCTAGAAAGCTGGCCAGTATTCAATCAAGAATATGCTGATCTAAATACAGAAAAAATTGATGATTTATGCGCAACAATTAATGGCATAAGAAGTCTTAAATCTGAGTTCTCGCTACAAACAAACAATAAAGTTGAAATCAATATAAATACAAACGAAGCTGAAATTTACGATTTTAATCAAAAAGCTATCCAAAAAATTGCAGGATGCATATTAAATATAAACCAAACAACTGATAAAAAATTTATAAACAAAGTAATAAATAGCCAAACTCAAATCAATTTAATCTTAGATCAAGACTTTGATATAGAAAATGAAATTCAAAAATCACAAAAAAATGCATCAAAAATAGAAGGACAAATCAAAGGTATTCAAGCTAGATTATCTAATCAAAAATATGTAGCAAATGCTCCAAAAGAATTAGTAGATGAGTCCAAATCTCAATTAGAGGAATTAAATAAACAACACACTATACTTCTTGATAAAATTAAAAATCTACAAAACAGTTTATAAAAATTAAGCCACTATCTAGTGGCTTTTAAAAATTTTTAAATTGTATTACTTTCACCCTTTACCCATACACCATTTCGTTTAACAACGTGAAAACAAGGATTAAAAGGCCCAAATCGATTCCAAACAATTAGTATTTCATGGTGGTCTATTTTCGTTTCATCAATTATAATATTAGTATAAGTTCTTACAGTATCTGATTTCAAACATATTTCACCAAACCAAATTTCAGAGTCATTTACTACTATAGAATCATCTAATGCAAATGAATCTAATGGAATACTACGAAATAATTCTTCTTTTGGAGTAAAACTTCTGCTATCATCAGGAGTATGATATCCATCCGCATCATAATTTAAAAGACGTTGAAACATATAAGAAATTCGATTCGCGCGAGAAGTAATTTGTTCTACAGCTTCTTTCTCAGCTAACTCATTAGCTAATCTGCGTTGAATAAATTTATCAATTAGAGAATCAAAAACTATATCTGGATATCTATTCATACTTCTATTAGGTGAACGATTTTCATCAAGCCAATTAGAGATCAAAATCATATACATATCATGTAATTCATTATGAGTCTTATCATTAAATATCTCTTTAAGAAGTCCATAATTTGGACTCTGACAAAATGCTACCAGCCCTTTTATTAGAGATGAATCTATAATTAAAGAATTAGAATTAAGAGTTTGTCCAGTTAAAACTCTAGATAACAGTATAGACAGATCAAAATAAGTCAAGCGATCATTCATCGTTGGTAAATCATCAAAGGTAACCCTTTGCGAGCTTGGCTCAATATGAATTCTCCCACTTGATGCCATACGACCAAAACGTGAAAGAGGCATAATTTCTTCATTAATTAAATTTCTTACAGCTAAAATTTGGGCAGGTGAAGCATCATGCTCTTCAGGCACAACATTATATAGTTTTAAAAATTCAATAGGACTGGTACCTGCAAGTGTTAATTGAGTTTCAGCTTCAATTGAAGATTCAATTGATTGATTGTCATCAGGAGTAGATGTTTGTTCATCAGATTCTGATGAACTATACTCAGAACCTTCTAGATTATTAAAAAAAATCAATCGTTTTTCTAAAAAATCATTAAAAATTATTTTATTTTTTCTATTTAACATACAAAAGAAGGATTAATTAATATCATTTCATTATACCGTAAAAAATTAATTATGTAAAATATAAAAAAAGTGGCTTTTAAAATATTTTATAAAATTGTAAATATTAAAAATTATAACTTTAAAGTAAAATAGATATAAATAAAATATTTAAATGGAAAAAAGCTTAGTATTACAAAAAATTAAGGAGCTTAAGTTGAAGGAAGCAAAAAAAGAGATTGAATACTTAAAAAAACAAGGAGAAAACGTAACTAGTCTCGAAAACAAATTTAACAAAGCAGTTAAAGAGCAAAAACATAATATTGAGGAAAAATTTCTAATTTTAATCAAAAAAAATCTTAAAGATAATAATCTTAAAGAAGTTTTGAAAATACAAAAAAAACTTCACACAATTGGTATTAAAACCAAAAAGTTAGACAATATAATTGAGTTAGCAAATCAAAAACTATTAAAAATTGAACTCAAAGAACACAAAGAACAAATAGATGAATTTAAAGAAGAAATCAAAAGTTTCTTAGAAAAAAATCAATA
>JABJGM010000008.1 GCA_018662325.1 bacterium
CAAGCTGCACCAGTACAACAACCAGCTCAAGCTGCACCAGTACAACAACCAGCTCAAGCTGCACCAGTACAACAACCAGCTCAAGCTGCACCAATACAGCAACCGGTTCAAGCTGCGCCAATACAACAGCCAGTTCAAGCCGCACCAGTAAAACAACCAGAAATTGTGACCCAGCCCTATAATCAGGCCGAGCCTCAGCCAGTTTTAAAACAAGATCCTCAAAATAAACAAGATCAAAAACCATCAGCTAATTTTCGAATAGGGGATCACGTTAAGATTTCTGACTCTGTACAAATTCCACCAAATGAATTGCATTTTAATCAAAAAGAGTTTTTAACTTTACTGGCGGCATCTGTGTCGTTAAAGAAACATGAGAAATTAGATATTATAAATAGAATTCCAAAATTAAAGCAATTTCAGATAAATGAGTTAATGAGAATTTTTAAGAGCGAGTCTGATAAATTTGCAGAGCTTCCAAAAGAGCATACTCCTTATCTTGAAAAGCTTGTAAAGGAAAAGCAAGCCGAATGGGAGTCTATAGAAGATCAGTTTGTAATGGAGGGAGCTAAAGACTCAGAAAAAAATCAAGCTGATGAAATCCGTAAACAACTTGGATTATGATAGATTTAAGAAAGACAAATTATTTATTAATAGTTGTTAATATTGTTTTGTTGATTACTTTGTTGATATTGTTTTTCTATATCTTTAATAATACAAAAGAGAGTGCTCAGGAGATACAGACTGATTTTGATTCAAAAATTAACTCACTTGTTGATCAAGGGGTTTTTGATGTAGAGAGTTATCAGAGTGAACATGATAAACTATCAAAAGCAATCGATTCGGGCAGTTTAAGTTCTTGTAATTCTTTAAGTCCAGAGCGTATTAGTAGTTGTAAGGATTTGATTTACTTCAACGAAGCAATGCGAGATTCAGATCTATCTAAGTGCGAAGCTATAATTGAGGATGAGATAAAAAGAACATGTAAAATGGTTGTGGTTGATATTTAATTTAAATCTTTGTATTTAATTTAAATCAAGACATAAGGCAGAAACTCTGTTGTATGTGTTTGTATTGTTGTTTCCAGATTCTTGAAATATACTCATGCAACCGTGTTGATTAGAGTTGGTAAGTTCTAGTGTCATATAAAGGTGAGCACCAAGTCCTACAATATTGGAACAGCTTAAGACGATGTCATTGTCTCTGCAATAGGCTGTTTTAGTATTTGTAATATTATTATAGTCTGAATAAATGGTGTAAGTTGATCTGTCAAGAGATAGTAAGTTTCTAAATTTATTGGTTATGCGTGTTATATCAGCGATAGAAGAGCTTGGAAAATTTGTCCCTCTAGCTTTTAGAGAGTCTCCTTGAATTTGTCCGTCAACTTGTAGTTTGAATGTAGAGTTTATGGAATCAGGTTGACCAATATTTACAGTATCTTGACCTGCTGGAGGTTTTATTTTTCCCTCTACAGTTAGCTCGTCAATATTTATATCTCCTTGTATATTTGGGTTTGATATAAGTGAAGCATCAAGAGTCCCGAGTATAGATACATTAGATGATATTCTTAAATTTCCCTTATCTCCATATATAGCATCATTAAACTGCACTTGACTGTTTATGTTGATAGCATTAAGACCTTCTTCTTTTGAATTATTTAGGTTTAAGCTTTTAATAAAAAGACCACCATCAATCGATGCGTTATTTGTAATGTTTAGGTTTGTAAAATTTGGGCTAAAATTAGAGTTGTCAAAATCTATAGCTGCAAATGAAACGGCAGTGATTCCAAATGTAATCAGGCAAATGGCTAGAATTGAAGTGAGTTTTCTGTTCATAATGATCAAGTTATCATACTATTATAGCACATTTTTAAAATAAACAAAGTAAAAAAGAGCATATTTTTTATTTATGCCTAATCTGTTTTGTAACAATTCTTCTCTATTTTTCCTATAATGTATTCACTAATCAAAGAAATGATATATAAAAATTCTTCTAATAATATACCAGTTAATTTAATAATTGATATTGGCTCAAAAAATCTTAAGTTTTTTGTTTATCAAACAGCTAAAGAAAAGGTTAAAGTTGAGTACTATTACCAAGTTGAGCATGGGATTAATTTTTCTTTTTTAAAAGGCTTTGATTCTAAGAAGCTTTTAAATTTAATAGTGGAGATTTTAGAGGTCTTTGTTCAAAAATTTAATTTTGAACTTCGTCAAATGCATGTGTCCTTAGCGGACGAACTGGTTGTTGTGAAGAGAAATAAAATTAGCTTCTCTCTTGCTAACCAAGCAAAACTAATTGACTTAGGCGAAATTAAAAATCTTATTCATAAATCACAATGGAAGATAATAAATTCCACTAAATCGTTTTTTTTAGAGGAGAATCCTGATTCTCAGATTAAGCTTTTAACCTCCTATATAAATTCAATCAAGGTAGATGATGAATACACATTAAATCCGGTTGGAGTTATGGGACAAAATATTCAATTTGATTACATAAGTGCTTTTGTTAATCCTCAGATATACGATTTATTTCTTGAAGTGTTTAATTCTTTAGATATTAGTCTCTCATCAGTATTAATAAATACTTTTGCTTATACTAATCTAAAAGATAATGATAAACTCTTATTTTTAGATTTAGGAGCAAAGGTAACAAACTTATGTTTAATTAAAGATAATAAGTTTGAATATATTAAGACTTTAGATTTTGGTGTAGATATTATCTCTTCTCAAATTTCTGAATCTTTAAAAATACCAATGTCTGACTCAGAGAATTTATTAATTGAATACTGCAGAAATAATTTTGAAAAGATTGATTTTTATGTATTTAGAAAAGCCGTAATTAAAGGAGCAAGACAACTTGTTTCCAAGCTAAATTTAAATAATTTAGAGTTTTCCGAGATTAAATTATTTGGTGGAGGCAGTCATATTCCAGAGTTTTCCGAGATTTTATTAGAAAGAGAACCTGAATTGAAAATTTCTCAACTATCTTTTCAAGATTTCCCTTTAGAGAATCCTGATTATAATTTCCCTGATTTATCAGCATTAAACTGTTTAAATTTAGCTTTTTTCGTAAGTGATAAATCAAATTCCCCAAGTTTAAATCAGGTTTTAAATCAAGTTATAAAACTAATGCAAATTTAATGTTATCAAACTTTTTTTCAAAAAAGATACTAGAATCGCAAATTTTAAAAATTCCAGTAGAGATGGAGTCAATTAAAGCGATTTCTAATTTTATTATTGATTTTGAAAATGCTTATCAAAACAGAAAGAAGCTTCCTATTTATATTTATTTTACAAATGATCACCCTATTTTAAATCTTCCAATACACTTCAATATATTATATCGACGGTTAATGGATGCAAATTGTTTTTTTAAGTTTTACTTTGAAAGTCCTGCGAAGAATTTAAAATTTGCATATTTACCCGGTAAGTTATTTGAAATTAAAGATAATATAAAAGAAGAATCTACCTCAGAACAATCTAATCAAGACTTTCAAGTTAATAAAATTGGAGATAAGCCTTTAAGTGAAGTTGAAATGGAATTAGACGAGTTAAGGAACAAGGTAAAAAAACTATTTATCAGTAATAGTGTTGATTCGAATGACTATTCTAAGATTCTAAAATACGTACTTAGTTCTTTTTTAATAATTTTTTCAGTAGGTGTACTTTCTTTGGCAGTTTTTCATATTAATCCAACTATAAATGTGAAACTAAAGCCTTCTTCTCAGAGTGTTGAGCAAGTCTTGAATATTGCTTTAATTGACAAAGACATAAAAGATCAAGAGATTGATGACTATTTATTGAATAGACTTGAGATGTTTGATGTAAAGCTTGAAGAAGTAATTCATAAAAGTAATTTTTCATCCACTGGTAAGAATTTCACTGGAGAAAATGCAAAAGGTGAAATAGAAGTTATTAATACCTCTGGTAAAACTTATAATTTTGTACCATATACAAGGTTCCAGACTCAATCAGGTTTGATTTTCAGAAGTCAGGAATCAGTAGAGATCTTACCAGGAAGTCTTAAGAAACCTTATAAAACCAAAGTTTTAGTTCAAGCCGACACTTTAGATCTACTTGGAAATCCAATCGGTGATCTGGGAAACATACCAATAGATACCAAATTAAATGTACCAGGTTTAAACCAATCTTCTCAAAAATCTATTTATGCAACTACAATACAGGGTTTCACAGGAGGAACTACACAAGTCGAAAGGTTTGTTTTAGACTCAGATTTAAAATCAGCTGAGGTATTCTTGTTGAATGATCTAAAGTCAAAAATTCCAGATCTTTTTCAAAATTATTTACAAGAAAATTATGAAAAAAATAACATACAGCTGGAAATACTCAATTTTGATGAAGCGATAGACTTAAAAAATGTTCAATACTTTATTGATAAAGATCTAATTGGTCAAAATATAGATGGGTTTGAGGGCAAAATAAAAGCAGACATCTATGCTAAGGCTATTAGTAAAAAAGATTTAGAGAATATTGCTAAAATGCAATTAGAAAAATCAGTTGCCCCTTATAATAATCTTGATTATATAGATTTTCCAGATATGACATATAGATTAAGTAGACTTCCATTAAATCCCAAAGTACAAATTTTAACTTTGGTTATTAAAGGTGTTCAAACCTTTGATTTAGCTAAACATCCTGATTTTGCTATTGACTCTGTGACCAAAGTTTTAGAGAATCAAAAAGGAGTATTGCCTGAAAATCTTGAAGAGTTCTTTAAAAATCAAGAAGCAATATCTCAATCCGAAATTAAAATATCACCTTTTTGGAGAAAGACAGTTCCTTCAAATATTAAGAATGTAGAGATCAATTATGAAAAATAAAACATTTAAGTACGATAATGGAAATATTTCTTATTATATTACTCCCAAATCAAAAAAAACGATTTTGATGTTACATGGATGGGGTAGCAGTATTAAAAGTTATCCTAAATTAATTCAGCAGTTAGTTGATAAAAACTTTCAAGTTATATTTTTGGAGTTTCCATCTCACGGATTCTCGGATAAATTAGATAAGCCTTATAAAGTTTCTGACTTTAATAATCTTATCTTAAATTTTATATCTTATTTAAAGCTAAGTTATAATATTTCTTTAGATGCTGTATACGCTCATTCAAATGGATGTAGAGTTTTAATTGATATTTTACCTAAATTAACATCTAATCTAGATGTATTTATTGTAGCTGGAGCTGGAATCAAATACAGAAAAAATTTATTTCAAAAGATTGTATCATTACTTTCTAGGTTTAAAAAAGTAATAAGATTTATGCCTTTTTTCAAAACAATTAGGGGAATTATCCTTAGGCTGATTTCAGCACATGACTATTTGAAAATTGAGTCAGACATCGCATTGAAAGAGACTTTTATTAATTTAATAAATTATGATGCAGAGAATTCACTTCAAAATATTTATCAACATGTACATTTAATATGGGGTGACAAAGACACTTATACTCCATTATATATGGCTGAAATTATGAACCAAAAAATTAAAAACTCTAAATTAACGATTATAAAAGATATGACTCATGGTATTCATATAAAAGACCCAAACTTTTTAGCAACATATATTAATCAACATACATCATGATAGTTTTAAAATTGATTTTCATAATCTTTTTACTAGATGTCTTTTTAAGTTCATTGAGAACTCTCTATTTTTTCCAATTAAAGGAATACAGATTTGATAAAATTAAAACTGCCTTTCTATATGAGGGACAGTTCTCAAAGTATTTTACATTTTACCGTGTTTTATTATATATAAGTGTAATTTTAACCTTTCAAATTGGAAGTGAATTCCTTCTTTATCCATTGTTCCTTAGTTTTTTATTTAATATTTATCAAACCTTTATTCTCGGCTTTTTGAGACCTAAGTTTACCTCAAAATCATTATTAGTTAGTCTTCTTCATTTTTTCATCCTTAGTCAGGTTTTAAACTTAAATCTTGATAGCTCATCTATGGCAATTGTTTACCTCTTAGTTCCATTTGCCACAACCTTTAGTGTAACTTTATTCAAACCCATAACTTTCTTAATTAAGCTTTTAAAAATTCAACAAGCTAAAAATCATTTAGTTAAAAATTTTCCAGGTTTAAAGATAGTAGCTATTACTGGCAGTTTTGGTAAATCATCGACTAAACAATTCATAGGAAAATTAACAAAAAGCTTAAACTCAGTAGTTATTCCAGGGAATTTAAATACAGAGATTGCAGTTAGTAATTTTGTTTTAAAGCGTCTTCCTAAAGATACAAAAATTTTAATTGTAGAAATGGGAGCTTATACAAAAAAAGAAATATTAAGAATTACAAAGATAACACCTCCAGATATTTCAATAGTAACAGCTGTAGATAAAATGCATTTAACTCTATTTAAAAGCTTAAATAATATATTCATAGCAAAGTCAGAAATAATTGCAGGCTTAAAACCAAACGGAAAAGCATTTTTTTGTTTAGAAAATTCAAATATTAAAGATTTTCTAAAATTTTTACATGAAAACTACCCTTTAGATAAAAGATTTATATCAGCGTCAAATTCACATAAATCCGATTATCATTATAATTATATTTCAAATGGTTTCACAAGAAATTTAGCTATTTTAGAATCTAATTTTAAATTCAATTTACCATTTGAGTACCTAATCCCAAATCTAATTTTAGCTATTTTAGTTGCAGATGAATTAAATGTATCAAAGAAAGAAATTCAAAATGCCCTGAATGAAATCAATCAATTAGAACTAAATATTGACTATTTTGAAAATTCAAAATATAAAGTATTAAATGATTCTTATAATTCCAATCTAAAAGGATTTAAATATGCAATTGATTTTTCCCAGCAGGTAAAAGCTCCAAAGAAAATTCTTTTAAACTCTGGAATAAAAGAGCTTGGAAAAGAATCTAAAAAAATTCACCAAGATCTTTATACACAAGCAGCAGAAGTTTTTGATGAGATAATTTTAAATGCTAATTATCTAAAAAAATATATTCCAAATAAGCATAAAGAGAAATTCACAGTCATTAGTTCAAGTAAAAAAATGCAAGAGTATTTAAATCAAATTCCAAAATCTACGTACATAGCCATAGAGGGAAGAAATTTCTCTAATGTTGTTCCCTTCTTAAAACAAAAATAAATGAAAGTTTACTCTAGTTTCAACCAAAATATATCTTATGAACATTTGCTGAAAATTCCATTTTCAATGTTTATATCGTTAAAGAATAAAAACAAAGAACTGATCTCTGAAATTTTAAATTTACCAATAAATAATTTTAAAGCTTATTATTATAAGTCTCAAAGATCTGCATTCTATGATTTTTTGCTTTATCTGAAATCTAAAAATCCAAAGAAAGAGATTGTTGTATTACCATCTTATACTTGTTGTGTTTTAGTCAATGCAGTTTTGAAAGCTGGATTAAAAGTAGAATTTATAGATACAAAAGAAGATTCTTTAAGCTATGATCCTAAAAGATTTCAACAAAAAACTAACTTAATATCTGATCAAATCTTAGCTATTTTAATTCCAAGTAATTTTGGTGAGTCATTTAATCAAGAATTTGTTAATAAATATAAAAACAATTATAGTTTAATTTTAGACTTAGCAAATACTCTTACGGATTTCAATTTCAACGATTTCCAAGCTGTTCTTTTGAGTTTTGGTTCTAATAAATTATTAGATTCAGTCTACGGTGGATCTTTGTTAGTTGATTCTAAATTAAATTTTAAATCAAAAGTAAAACACATAAATTTAGCCTTTGAAATCAAATCAATCTTTAAAGTTTTTAATTTTATATTTTTTAGAAGATTTCTTAAGTCATTTTTAACCAAGTCTATCTTTTATATCTTTAAAAATTTAAATTTATTTCCAAGAATTATTTCAAATAGTGAAAAAATATTTCTTACCAATCAAATTCAATATGCTAAATCTAGTAAATTACTAGATCCTATGCTAAACAAAACCCTGTTAGACTTCAAGCATTCTGAAAATTCAAACAAATTAAAAAAACTCCACGCTTCTTTATCTGAATACAGTTTAAGAGATCTTAACGTAAAAAATTCAACTTGTTTTTATCCAATTTTAGTTGATAATCCAAAAGAACTACATTCTAAATTAATAAACCAAAATATTTTCACTTCAATCGAATGGACATTTTCTCAAATAGTACCTCTATCAGCACGTTTAGAGAATATTCAATTCAAAACTGAGGCATATCCTAATTCTTTGAAATTATCTAAAAGATTACTATTAATTCCTATTAATAATTCTCTTGATTATAAATCTATTTCCAATATTATTCATATAATTTTTGATCATATCCATGAAAATAAAGTCACAAATAATAACCGATAAAAAACATATACAATTTCTTAATTCACAAAATTTTGATATTTATGTTCAACATCCAAACTTTGGAAAATTTAATCATAATTTAGGTGATGAGTATTTTTGTTTTGCTTTGTTAAAAAATTCTAAGCCAATTATCTCAAGTCTCTGTATTTTAATAAAAGCTAAAAGGGGACACTTTTTCTATCTTCCTTATGGCCCTGTTTACAACGATGATTTTAAAGATCACTTAGGTCAATTTTTCAAAGGTCTTAAACAAATTGCTAAGGAAAAAAATATTAGCTTTATTCGAATAAGTCCTTATAAAGAAATTAGCAAACAAAATTTACAAACATTTAAAAAAAATAATTTTTTTAAAGCACCAATGCATATGATTGCGCAAAATACAGCTTTACTTGATTTAAAAAATAAAGATGAAAAAGCTATTTTAAAAGCAATGAATAAAAATCATAGAAATCTTATTAGAAAAGGTCTCAAAAATTCTGATCTATCTGTTAAAGTTTCAACTGATGTTAAGGATATTAAAAAAGTCTCAAATCTTCTTCAGATAACTGCAAAAAGACATAATTTCACTCCATTTTCTCAAAAATACCTAGAGACAGAGTTTCAGTCTTTTCAAGACTTAAAAGCCGGAAGAATTTATCTTTGTTACTATCAAGAGGAATTAATTGCAGCAAGTATTACTTATCAGTTTGGTAAAACAAAAGTATACAAGCATGGAGCCTCAAATATGAAATATAAGAATATTCCAGCTAGTTATTTGATTCAGTGGCATAGTATCTTAGATGCCCTAAAAGATAAGTTAGAAGTTTATAACTTTTGGGGGGTTGCTCCATCGCAAAACCACAAAGACCATCCTTTTTATGGTATCACTCATTTTAAACTTGGGTTTGGAGCTAAACAGATTGATTTAATTCCTGCTCTAGACATGAGAATAAACTTCAGGTATATTTTCAATTGGTTGATTGAAACAATCAGAAGGTTAAAAAGAGGATTTTAATACACAAAAAATGCACTATCAATTATCTTTATTAAGAATTTTAAATGCGAAGCTTGGTCATCATATTGAGTTTGAAGTCAAAGTCAGTGATTTTCGTGATTTACTTGATAATCCAAACTTTAAAGTAGATCCCAATCTTACTTTATTAATTGATGCTTACAGAATTCAGGACGGAGTTTGTGTGTCTATTCCAGAGCAAACTATCAAAGGCGTAGCAATCGATTCTTTTACACAAGAAGAGTTTCATACACAGATTGAATCTTTTAAAACTGAAAAAAACTTTTATTTAAAAGTTCCCAAAGATGAAAACAAAGAAGAAGTTGGAAGGATAGATAATAAGAGCTTAGAAGTTATTATTGATGATTTATTGAATGAAGCTATACTTTTAAATATCCCACTTAAACTCTCTAAAAACCAAAAGAATAATGGATCAAGAACATATTCTTCTAGTAGTCAAAAAATTCAGAACCCTACTCTAAAAGATTTTTTCAATTAAAATCAATTTTAACTTGCAATTTAGATTGTTTTAAGTTAAATTTTTATCACTTAATAAGTTTATAAAATGGCAGTTCCTAAGAAAAAGACTTCAAAATCAAGAACTAGAACAAGACATTCTGCTTACAGAAAAAAACAAACTACAAAAATTGTTAAAAAAATTCAATTAGTAGTATGTACAAATTGTGGTGCTCAAAAATTAAATCACCATGTTTGTAAAGCTTGTGGATTTTACAACGGTAAACAAGTTGTAGATAAATCAAAAGAACTAGATTCTATTACTACAGTTAAAGCTTAATTCAATGAAAAGCTCTCATAGACATCTTCAAAGACAATGTGTTTTGCAAGCTTTATTTGCAAAAGATCAACATCTTGAAGGTGTCTATTCTAATTTTCTAGAAAGGACCCTTGAAGAATATGCTTCAGAGGTTCCAAATGTTGAATTTGCTGAGCATTTGTATAAAAGATCAGTTCTTTTTCAAGATCAAGCTTATGAATTAATTACAGAATTTGCTCCCGCATGGCCAGTTGGGAAGCTCTCTCCTATAGATAGGGTTATTTTGGTTTTAGGACTTACTGAACTTTGTACTGATTCTGAAGTACCTAAATTAGTTGTAATTAACGAAGCTGTAGAGCTTGCTAAAGAATTTGGAGATGACAATTCGTCAAAATTTATAAACGGAGTTTTATCAAATGTTGCAGAGAAAAAACTTAATTTGGAATTAAAAAACAAAAATGATCAACCTAAAGTCTCTACAAAGTAAATTAAATTATCAGTTCGAAGATACTTCTATTTTAGAAACTGCACTTACACATAAATCTTTTTCAAACGAAAATCAAAACATTCAATCTAATGAAAGATTGGAATTTTTAGGTGATGCAGTATTAGAATTGGTTGTAACAAAATATTTGTTTGAAAAATTTCCTGATAGACAAGAAGGTTACTTAACATCTTTAAGATCAGCCTTGGTTCGTGGGAAAAATATTGCTATGGTTTTAGAAAATTTAGATGTTTTAGAATATATTAAGTTATCTTTTGGAGAACAAAGATCTAATGGATCCAAAAAATCTTATATTCAAGCTAATGTTTATGAAGCAATCGTAGGAAGTATTTATATGGATGGTGGATATGAAAAAGCCTCTAAATTTATTTTTGAAACAGTAATTCCAACTCTAGAGGGAATTTTAGAAGAGCAAGCTCATATTGACTCTAAGTCCCATCTACAAGAAATAGCTCAGGAAAGATTTAACCTTACTCCAACTTATCACCTTCAGAAAGAAAGTGGTCCTGATCACAGTAAGCAATTTGAAATGGGTGTATTCTTTTTCGATAAATTAATCGCAAAAGGTAATGGATCTTCAAAGCAAAAAGCTGAAATAGAAGCTGCTTACAATGCTTTGCAGGAAATCCAAAAAGATTCTTAATTGAATTTATAGTAAATTCCAATTAATAGAAAAATCACAAAAAGTGCATCTAAAAAGCTTGTGAGTATTAAGAGACCCAGGCTTACTTTTTTTTGAGTCCCAAAAAAGTTAACAGTAACTTCTTTAGGATTATCTTTGTAAAATTTAAAGTAAACCGAGATTATAAAGAATAAAATTAAAAGTAAAATATATTTCATAAAGTTTTTTACATTCCGTATTCGTTGGCAATTTCTTTCATAGATTCAAGTGCTAAAGCAATCATATCTTGTATCGGTGTGTTTAACCAATCCTCGCAAGTCAGAATAAGATTCCTATCTACATTAGAAGCAAACCCTTTGTCTTTGAATTTCTTTTTAACTGAAGAAACTTTAACATCTGCCATTTGTTTTGAAGGTCTAACTAAAGTCACAGCTACAATTAAACCACAAAGCTCATCCACAGAGTATAGAGCTTTTTTAAGAGTAGTGTCGACAGGTAATCCATGTTCTTTATAGTGACTTCTTAAAACTTCAACAAACTCCTGGCTTGCATTTATTTCACCTAGAATCTCTTCTAATTTTTCACCGCAGTGTGCAAGTGGATTTGAGTTCATAGTTTCTTCTTCGGTGATTGACCAATCTACATCGTGTAGTAATCCAGCTAAGCCCCAAACTTCTTTTTGATCACTAAATCCATAATGGTCAGCTAATTTTCGCATAGCTGCTTCAACAAAAAACAAATGTGGTTGAAGTTTTGGATCTACATATTTTTTAACGATTTCCACTGCTTGATCTCTGGTGAATCCAGGTGATACAACAGGCTCTTGAATTCCAGATTGTTGGCCTGCAGATTGACCAAGTTTTTGCATAGCGTCGATTTCTTCTTGAGAAGATTTTGTCATTGGAAATAAAACAACATCTCTTAAATTTTCTTGATCTAAAATAAGGCATAAAAGTCTTTCAATACCCATTCCAAATCCAGCCATTGGAGGGAATCCATGCTCCATAGCATCCAAAAAACTAAAATCAATCATCATTGCCTCATCATCACCTTGAGTTTTGTATTCTGCTTGTTGCATAAATCTCTGTTTTTGATCAACTGGATCAGTTAACTCAGAGTAAGCATTTAAAATTTCCCAAGTGTTACATACAAGTTGAAATCTATCTACAATTTCCGGGTTTTCATCATTCATTCTTGCTAATGGCGAAAGCTCTACAGGGTGGTTGATTAAGAAAATAGGATTGATAATTTTTGGTCGTGATACTTTTTTGTATAAATTATCAATTAAATTTCCATATCCAAGATTATCGAAATCTTTTACTTTGATCCCTTTGTCTAAAATAGCTTTTTTAAGACTATCTAAATCCTTTTCAATATAAATATCAATTCCACAGTCTTTGAATATTAAGTCTCGCATTGAAACTCTTGGATATTCTCCAGAAAAATCAATGGTTTTTCCTTGGTGTTGAATCTTTAAAGTTCCAGACGTTTCTTGGATAACTTTTTTAATCATTTTTTCTGTGAAATCCATTAAGTCTTCGTAGTTCCAGTAAGATGCGTAAAATTCAAGCATCATAAATTCAGGTAAATGAGATGGATCTAATCCTTCATTTCTGAAGTTAATAGCAAATTCATAAACTCTTTCAAATCCACAAGCTACAGCTTTTTTTAAAGCTGTTTCAGGCGCAATTCTTAAATAAAAGTCGCTTTTAGTGGCATTGTGAAAGGTTGTAAAAGGTTTTGCTAATGCACCAGAAGCAGAACTGCTTAAGGTTGGAGTTGTTACTTCCATAAATCGATTTTCATTTAAGAAGTCTCTAATTTTTTGAACTAAAATTGTTCTTTTTCTAAATCTATCAAAAGCTTGTCTATCGGTTGAGGTTTGTAAGTATCTTTTTCTGTATTGAATCTCAATATCCGAAACTCCATGAAATTTTTCAGGTAGGGGACGAATGGCTTTAGAAATTAATTTAAATTTTCTTACTAATAATGTAGGTTCACCCTTGTGAGTTAAAAACATATCACCTTGAGCTTCTATAAAATCACCAAGATCTAAATATTTTTTGGCAAATTTGTAATCTTCATCTAAAACATCTTTCATAAAACAAATTTGAATTTCTGCACTTTCATCTCTTAATTTTCCAAAAGAAATTTTTCCATGTTCACGAAACAAAAGTAATCTTCCACAAATTGAAATATCTAATTTTGCAGAAACATTTTCAATATCTGGTAAATTTTCTATATTAAGTAAATCTTCATTAAAATGTGTTTGCTTTCCTCTATCTTGATAAGGATTGATCCCCATATCTCTTAATTCTTGAACTTTTTTGAGTCTATCTTGAACTTCTTTTGGTTGGTTCATTTTTTATAATTACAATCATTGCAATCATACCTAAACATACAGGTTTAAGTCAACTTTGATAATAAAATTGACATATCCAGAAGAATGGGTAGGACTGGGTTGGTTTAAATGTTTTATTCTGAATTTACAGAGAGTAAATAAGCCATATTATACAGATTAAAATTTTTTTAACTTAAGAATTGACGGCGATTTATTAAAAAACATTCTTCCTATCATCTCAGAAATAAAAGATGAAGCTGAACGCCTTATGTATATTAGTTATTTAAAACTTAATTCAATACCCTTTGTTTGTTATGATAATCTTATTTTAACAAAGAGGATCTTATGATTCCAAGAATTTATAGTTAAATTTGATAAATAAACAAGTTTAAGTTAGCATTAAATAAAAATGCTTAAAAAATTTATAAAATCAATCATTATTATTGTTCTTACAATAATCCTAAATGATTTATTTATAAGTCATTCAACGCAAGTCCAAACTTTTACAACTGCCTCAAGTATTCCAGTCAAAAAAGTTGGATTGCTTTTAGGTACGAGCAAGTACACAGTAAATGGAGAAGTAAATCTTTTTTATAAGTATCGACTTCAAGCTGCAAAAGATCTTTATGATAATGACAAGGTAGAATTTTTAATTTTAAGTGGAGACAATTCAACTCAAAATTATAATGAACCTTACACGATGCAACAAGACTTACTAGAGCTCGGAGTACCCGAAGAGAAATTATTTTTAGATCACGCTGGGTTTAGAACTTTAGATTCTGTAGTTAGAGCAAGTAAAGTTTTTGATGAAGATGATTTTACAATTATTTCTCAAAATTTCCATAATCAAAGAGCATTATTTATTGCAAACAATAAAAATATACAGGCTATAGCATTTAATGCTAAAGATGTTCCCAAGGATGTTAGCTTAAGAGTTTTTCTAAGAGAAAAACTTGCTCGTGTTAAAACAGTGATAGATTTATTTTTTAAGGTAGAACCTAAGTTTCTTGGCGAAAAAATATTGATTAAATAATTTAAACTTGTATTGTGAAATTGGTTTAATTTTTAAAGTGCTTAAACAGATTAAATATCTTGAAAAGATTGAACCACAAGTTCCATACGAAGTTTATTTACATATTTCACGTAAAGTTTAAATTATGAGTACTTATAAAGCAGTAGAATCAATTATTAATGGGAACTTTTATTTTGAATTTGGTATGCAAAATAGAATCTTAAACTTAACTCAATTAGCTAGGCTAATTAAACCTTTGGTTTGCAAGAGATTAGATAAAGATGTTGAAATTTCTTCGATTAAGATGGCCTTAAGTCGTCTACAATTGCAAATAAAAGATAAAATAATTCCACACAAACTATTAGTAGAAGAAGTATCTATCAAAAAGAATCTTTGTAGTTTAACTCTTTATAAAACCCGAGAAAACCAAGAAAACATAAGCAATTTTCAAAATTACTGTAGTCAAAAAGAAAAATTTTTCACAAGATCTGAATCCAATAAAGAAATTGCAATTACCTTTTCACAAGATTTAATTTTAGAGTTAAGTCGATATAACTTACAAAATTTTAAATTTATCCAAAAAGATTTAGGGGCAGTCTTAGTATCAATACCTGTAGAATATATAAATATTAAAGGAGTTTTTCAGTTTTTCATACAAAAAATCACCATGCAAAACATAAACTTAGTCGAAATAGGATCCACTTACACTGAGCTAATATTTTATATGCATGAAAAAGATCTTTCATTAGCTGCCAATACGTTTTTAGACCTACAGTCTTAAGTTTGCCAGAAAAAGTATATTGTGTTATAATTTAAATAGTTAATCAGCTAAAATGCTAAGAAATTTTCTCACTTTTTTTATTGCAGCAATTTTATCATTTGCTTTAATTTACTCTTTAATTCCAGAACCTCCAGTTACTAAGATTTATAATGAGAAAACAACGCAAGTAAAAAATATTGAGAAACAAAAAGCTCAAGATCTGCTCCCAAGTTATGTTTTAATCAACAATGTACCATTTACACCACAAGCACCTTTTGCAGACTGGCAGGATATTCGACAGCAAGAAGCCTGCGAGGAAGCTAGTATAGTGATGGCTGCTTATTGGAACTTTAATAAAAATTTATCTAAACAAACCGCTCTTGATGAAATACTTAAGACAGTAAAATTTGAGGAAGAAAAGTTTGGATTTCACATTCACACAGATCTTGAAATTGCACAAGAAGTATTGAGTTCTTATTTCAACACTAAAAATACGAAATTAAAATACAATATTACTATTAATGATATTAAAAAAGCCTTAGCCAATGATTCAGTTGTTTTAGTTTCAATGCATGGTAAAAAACTTAAAAATCCGCATTTTTTAAATGGAGGTCCTAAAAATCATATGATTTTAATAATCGGATATGATGATAAGAATAAAATTTTTATAACGCATGATCCAGGCACTAGAAACGGTGAAAATTATGAATATAGTTATGAAATCATCGAAGATAGTCTATACAACTATCCAAGTTCAAATCAAGAATGGACAGATCAAAGACCAAAGACAGCTATGTTAAGTGTTGAAAAATCGAACTAATTGACAAACATGGATATTTGCAAATATAATGTTATAAATTAACCACTTAGCTATGAGTGATTTAAATTATCAAAGGCAGTCACAGTCTTTGGATTCTTCAGCAAATCCGGAAATTATTACTGATGATAATCCATTGCAATTAATTTTAGCTGAGACCTCAAATCTAACAAAGGACATTTTAGATATTGAAACAAATAAGATCCAACTCGAACAATTTACGATCCAGTCTAATTCAGGCACTATAAAAGTTACCTTTGAGGGTAATTATGATATTGATAATCCAATTTCAAGTGTAAATGTGGTATTGCATGATGGAACGGAAATCAAAAGCACTTTTCAAGATATTAGTTTTTCAAAATCACATATTTCTAAGTTTTTAGATTTTATTATACAAGCTGCAAACAAATATCAAAATCTTGATAATCTTAAAGAGTTTTTATCTAAGGTAATGCAAGCATCTATAGACTTCATGTTTTAATTGTAAGTCCCTGATCGATCAGATCGAGCCAATAAAGCACTAGAAAACATTGAAATAATCAAGATAATTAATCTAAATCTAAAATTATTTTAAAGACCCACTTGCGGGGTCTTTTTTATTTAATTTATTGTTCGCTAGTTAAAATCTCAAAAGCTTCTTTTAAATTATCTTTCGTACTTATGCTTTCATCCAATCGATTTAAACTAAATTGTTCTTTGCTATCTAATGGAAATACATGAACATGAGCATGTGCAACTTCAAATCCCTGGATCATTACCCCAATTTTTTCAGATTTAAACTTTAATTTTAGCTCCTCACTTACTCCTTTTACAACTCCAAAAAGATGCATATAAGTTTGATCGTCTAAATCATAAAAGTTTTCCACATGTTCTTTTGGAATTACTAAACAGTGTCCTTTTGAAACAGGGGTAATATCTAAGAATACTAGTAGTTTTTGATCTTCGTAAATCTTATGAGCAGGAATCTCTCCTTTAACTATTTTACAGAATATACAGTCCATAATTTTATTTAAATTCATATTGATTTTAACAATACTATTCAATAAATTAAAGCTATACTTATATTTTAAGTAAGTACTATAACTGAAAAGGCATTATATGAATCAAAATAACAATCAAATTTCTATCAAAAGAGCACAAGAAAAAGTTGATAATTGGATTAAAGAATACGGAGTTCGTTATTTTGATAATCTTACAAACTTAGGAGTTTTGATGGAAGAGGTAGGTGAGTTATCCCGGGTTATGACTCGCTTACATGGTGAACAAAGTTTTAAAAAATCCGATCAAAGTTATAATTTAGCTGATGAAATGGCTGATATACTTTTTGTATTAATCTGCCTTGCTAATCAAAATAATATTAATTTAGAAGAAGCCTTCAAGGAAAACTTAAAGAAAAAAACCAATCGTGACAGTCAGCGACACAAAGAAAATAAAAAATTAACCTAAATGACAACCTAGATTTATTATTTTATGAGCAACTTTTGGATTCTCTAGATATTTTAGTCTGAATCCTATACTATAAAAAGCAAATTCAAGTATTTGTTAAACACAAAATCGACTCACATTAAAAAATCCCTTTCAAATGAAAATTACACCAATTAAAACTCGACCTTTTTTGCCTCCCAAGGATGATATTTTTGATCTTTTAGACCAATCCATTGATCAATTACAAGAGGGAGATATCTTATTTATTACTTCAAAAGTTGTTGCTATTCATCAAGGTCTTTGTGAAAAAATTGAAGAAGTTCCAAATAAAGATGATTTAATTAAGCAAGAAGCACAATATTCTATTGATAGATCGAAATGCCCAGGGGGATATGTAGTTTTAACAATCAAAGATGGATTTTTGATTCCAACTAGCGGAATCGATGAGTCTAATTCCAACGGTTACTATGTTTTATTTCCAAAAGACTCTTCAAAAATTGCAAAAGAAATTTGTGAATACTTAAAGCAAAAATTTAAAATTCAAAACTTAGCTGTAGTTATTACAGACTCAACCTCCAGACCTCTAAAAAAAGGAGTTACTGGTTTTGCAACTGGGTTTTATGGTCTAAAGCCTCTAAAATCCTACATTGGTCAAAAAGACATTTTTGGACGAGAAATTAAAATGTCTCAGCTTTCAATAGTCGACTCACTCTCAAGCATAGCCGTTATGTACATGGGAGAAGGGGATGAGTGCACTCCATTTTTAAAAATTTCTAATTGCTCAAAAGTTGAATTTAATCAAGAAGAAACTTTCAAGGACTATCAAATTCCACTAGAAGATGATATATATTATTCAGTACTTAAAAATTTCAAAAAAAATGCTAATTGAAAATCTTTCCCTTAATAAGCAAAAACTTCTACTAAAGCTAAGCAAGAAAAAACACCGTCAAGAATTTGGACTTTTTATAATAGAAGGATCTAAAATTGTTGAAGAATCATTTAATGAAGCTCAAGTTGAATTTATAGTTGTCTTGGACAAATTCAAAGGTTTAAGTTTAAAAGATATAAATATTCCCATTTTTAAATTAAGTGAAAAAGAATTTAAAAAATATTCAAGCTTGCAAAACCCGGAAGGCATTTTAGCAGTAGTTAAAATACCAGAATCCAAGCTTTTAGAAGATCCAAAAAGAATTTTAATGCTGAATGACATTAATGATCCAGGCAATCTAGGAACAATAATCCGAACTTTAGATTGGTTTAATTTTGATGCTTTAATTCTGCAAGGGGACTGCGTGGACCCTTATAACGAAAAAGTTGTAAGAAGTTCTATGGGTTCAATTTTTAGACTTCCAATAATAAAATCTCAAAATGCTTTAGAAACTTTTGAAAACTATCAAAATAAAAACTTTGAACTTTTAGGATTATCTCTTAATGGTACAAGTAATTTACAAATAGAAAATTTAAAAGAAAAAAAATTACTCTTAGTTTTTGGATCGGAATCCCATGGTATCCCAAGCAATCAAGAGTCTCAAATTGAAAACCTTTATCAAATTCCTAAACTTGGAAAGGCAGAGTCATTAAATCTTTCGGTAAGTGTTGGAATTGCCTGTAATTTGTTTGCTAAAAATTAAAATGCTTCCGAAAATCATCATAGTCAATGGACTTCCAGCCTCAGGAAAAACAACTTTAGCAGGTGAAATATCTAAAGAATTAAAAATTCTAGCTATCCATAAAGATCAAATTAAAGAAGATTTATTTGATTCATTCAATTTAAAACCATCGAGAAAATTATCTCAAGAACTTGGAGTTAAAGCTTTTAAAGTTATGTTTGAAAGATTAGATCAAGGTTTAAGTCAAAATCAAAGTCTAATTTTAGAAGCTAATTTCAAACCAGAGTTTGATAATCAAAATTTTAAAAGTATTTTAAGTAAATATCCACATTTGTTATTTCAAATTAATTGCATCGCAGATCCCAAGATTTTATTTGAAAGATTTAAATCAAGGAGTTTAGAAAGTAGACATCCAATGCATTGTGACTCGCAAAATTCCCAAAAATGGCAAGAATTTTTTGATGAAACGCAGTTCCAGGCCTTAGATTTAAAATCCAAAACCATAAATATTAACACAAACAATTTCAAAGAAATTCATATTAAGAAAATATTACACTTATTAAGCAACAATTTAACTTAAATAAAACTTTAATATTTGATTTATATATCAGGATTTTATATTTTTAAGCTATAACACTTAAAAATGAAAAACCTATTATCACTTGGAGAACAAAGTTCTCAAAACACGCAACAGATTGATTCGTTCGAATATTTTTTTGATAAAAACACTCAACGGTTTTCAATGTCTCATAGTCAAAGCAGTATAGATACGCAAGAACAAACTCCTATTGTGAAAATTGACCTAGACATTAATGGAATGATATTAGATGTATTAAAAGCAGACCCTGGATTTCAAATTACTTGTGAAGATATTAACGTCTACGATCATCATAGTTTTCTTTACGGAGATCTTATTATTGATAAAGAAGAACATCAATCAAACTACCATAAAGAGATCTACAAACAATTAAAAGTTTTTAGATATAAGTTAGTACCATTTGTAAGAGTGATGAAAATTGAAGAGACTTTTCATAATTTTAGACCTAGAAAGCTGTCAGTTACTAATGAATTTCATCATTTAGAGGATTTAAATTTAGAGTTAGAACTTGAGAATCAAATAAGGGATGCTATTTTAAAAAGCACATAATTAAAACTATTGACAAATCACAAATGTATGATAGGATTAAAGAAACAATTTATTTATGGACAATCCAAAAGTTAGTGGGGAAATAGTAAGATTTCGCGATAGAAATGCTCCTACACGAGTGAACAATCATACATATGCCGTTCAAGGTTTAGTAAGACAAAGAGAGTCCTTAAAAGGTGAAGTTTCTCGTGCTTTATTTATTAATTTAAAAATAAATTCAGCGGATGTTGGTGCTGGTATTCTTTTAAAAGAAATTAGTGAAGATGATTTTGCTGAAAATGCTGCCTCTGAGGTAGCTGAGATAGCGGCTGAGAGAGTATTAGGTGCAAGTGTTTTTGGTTTTAATATTGTAAGAGCTAATTTAGCACCTTTTTTAGCTTTAGCGAAACCTAATCTTAAAATACGCCTAGATAATAATGATAAAGGAATTTTAGCGACTTTTAAACAAGATTTTGTAAAAGATTTTGAATTATCAAGAAACGCTCCTTTCACAGCAATCTTAACAAAAACAGCCTTATCTTTTACGGGTTTTTTTCTGGACATAGCAAAATTGATTTCATTCAAAACAATTGGGAAGGAAAAAGTTAATAACTATATATTAAAAAAACTTACGCCAAAAGATTTACAATCTTTAAGTTTGTTACTTCCTGAAGAAGAATTTTTAGATAAAGATTTTGATGAAAAAATTTCTCAGATTTATAGTGAGTTTTCACATTTAGAGAATTTTAATGCCAAATTTTATGCATACGAATTATTTTTCAATGATTCTAAATGTATAGAAAAAACATCTTTAGCAATAGCAGTAACAATCAAGCGTTTAATTAAGCTTGCAAAGGATGAAAGTTTTTACTCGGGATTAACTAAAGATTTCTTCGATCGAACTTTATCAAATTTATATGCATTGTTAAATTCATCTAAAAGAATAGATTTGTTTGATTTACAAGGCCAACTTAGAAGTCATTTAAGCGAAATTCATAATAAGTTAAATGAAATTGCAGAAGTAAATCCTAATTTATTAGAACGTACACAAATTAAAGAAATGGAAAAATTTTATAATGATAAAGACCAATCAAATTTGATTGGTCCCCATTTACAAGAGTTAACTTTGGAATATTTTAACATATATAAAAAATTTAATTCTTATCAAATGCCGGTAATATTACGCGATAACTTAAATGATTTAATTGAAAGTTATGAATTAATTTCCCAAAACTGTGGATTTGATCTAGCTAAAGACTTTTTAGTGATTTATATCGTTAACCAAATCACATTTTCATCAAATATTAAGGAAATAAAACGTTTTGCGCGACTTCTTGATATAGTTTTGAAGACTAAAAATTTAGATGAATTGGAAAGGTATATACCTATGATAAAAAATTTATTTTCTAAATATGAGATTTTAAATTTATATCTTTCAGAAGAACAAGTAGCTGAACAAGAAGAAAAAATTTTTGGATAAGACTTTAAATTAAGCAAAGAAAGTAAACTTAGTATTGAATTTAAATTTTTCTTAGCTATAATAATTAAGCGTTGGACCCTTAGCTCAGTTGGTCAGAGCAGTCGACTCATAATCGATTGGTCGCTGGTTCAAGTCCAGCAGGGTCCACCATTTAAAGCTTATCAAATATCTATTCTATGCGAATGGGCTTTTTTCGCATGTTTTTTCGCTTCGAATTTTAGAAGGGACTTTTAATGTTTTTTAGTTTTGGGTTGGTCACCTGAGTATAAATTTGTGTGGTACGGATATTTGCGTGTCCAAGGAGTTCTTGCACATATCGCACATCTGTTCCATTTTCGAGTAAATGAGTTGCAAATGAATGCCTGAGGGAATGGAAAGTAGCATTCTTTTTTACATCAGAAATTTGTAACGCATTTGCAAAAATCTTTTGTGCTGAACGTATAGTTAATTTTCCACCGCGCTCACTCGCAAACAGAAATTCCTCTTTTGTTTTCTCAGCAATAATATTTTTAAAATCAATAACCAAGCGTTCGGGCAATATACTAATTCGATCTTTTTGTCCTTTGGCTTTTTTGATATGAACCGTTAATTCTTGACAATCTAAATCTTGGACTTTTAAAGAAACTACTTCGCTTACTCTTAGTCCAGCACCATAAGCAAGCCCTAACAGAAGTTTGTGCTTTGGATTTTGAAGAGATTTTAAAATTTTCAATATTTCTGTTCGTGAAAGTACAACGGGCAAAGTATTCGAATTTTTAGCTGATTCAATATCTATTTTTTGTCGACTCTTAACAACTTTACGGTAATAAAACTTAATGGCACTTAAACGCAAGTTTCTACTCTGAGGGGCAATGTTTTTTTGTAGCAATATAACAAAAAATCTCGAATATTATCTTGATCTAGCACTGCAAAATCACAACCTTTAAATGAAAAATACTCTCTCAAGCTATAAAGGTAACTTTTAAGAGTTTTAGGGCTATAATTCTTAATTTTCAATTCCCGTTCTGTTTTTTGTATTTCCAATTGCATAATTAGATTTATGTTACTAAAATTAAAGTATAACTTCGTATATTATACTAAATATTGTTAAAATAAGATTAACATTTCGTATAAAAAGGAGTTAGCGGAAATAAAAAACATTACACTCTAAACCAATTAAATATGATTAAAAAATTTACAGATTGTCCATTAGAAGACTATAAGGGTGTAGCTTGCAGAACTTTGATAAATGGAAAGGAAATTCTTGGAAGAATCACCTACTTCAAAAAATTAGACAAGCTACACCCTCATGATCATGACTGTGAACAAGTAGGATACGTAATTTCCGGAAAACTTAAAGTATTATCTGATGAAGGAGAATTTATTATTGAAAAAGGTGACAGCTATGCTTTCCCTCGCAATTCATCTCATGGATTTGAAGCTTTGGAAGATTCTGAAGTTATAGACATGTTCACAGCATGATCATAAATGTTTTTTTCATCCGCTAACAAAGTATAACCGGTTCTTCGCTACGCTCATCTCCCAAATTGGACAATGCATACCACTTCGTGGTATTTTAGCATTTTCCAATTTCGGC
>JABJGM010000003.1 GCA_018662325.1 bacterium
CCAGAGAAATATTTCATTTGTCAAATCTTTTTGTGGTCACCGTCTAAAATTTAAGAAAATTTATACTCTTAGAATAAACTCTTTAATAATGTAGTAATAATCTACAAGTGAATCAATTGATACCCATTCGTCATCACATCCAATTCCATGTCCAATTGGTCCAAATTCAATCCCAGGTGTTCCAACCTTTGTAAAGTGCCTGGCATCGGATGATCCATTTGCTCGGTAGAATTTTATTTTTCCATTGATTTGATTTTCAGTAATTTTTTTTAATAACTGCAAATAATCATTTTTTTTCGGAACATTCAAGGGAGCTTCAAAAGCATTAATTTTAATTTCAAAATTATTGCAAATTAGCTTTTCAAATTTACTTAAAATTTTCGAATACTCTTTTGGCTCAAAACGTATATCTAGTAAAATTTTTGCATTGTCCGGAACTTTGTTAAAAGATTGATTTTCACAGATAAAGCCAGCAACATTAACAGTTGTTTTACCATGAGCTTTTTTAGGAATAGGATATTTTTTAAGAATTTTACTAAGCAATTTCTGTAGTTGTAAAACCGAGTTTTCACCCTTCCATGTGTATGCTCCATGAGCTGTTTGGCCTTTATGGGATATTTCTAACTGTAAAGCTCCTTTGGCTTCATTTACAATATCAAAATTAGTAGGTTCAGTAGCAAGCACAAAATTTGTCTTTAATCCTTCTTGAATTTGATACTTAGTCCCATTAAACCCACCAATCTCTTCATCTGTTACAAATTGGATTGCAATCTTTTTATCTGAATTTTTGCAAGCATGCTTAAAAGCTAGCATAGCTGCCACTAAGTTGCCTTTCATATCCATGGCTCCAACTCCATAAAGTTTATCACCTTTGATAACAGGGGAGTATTGAAAGTCTTTTCCAGGAATAATATCTAAGTGACAATTTAATAAAAGATCAAATTTTTCTGGTCTTTTGTTTGAGTTATAAACTAAAACCGACTTTGAGCCATTTGATTCAAAATTTTCAATTGTATAAGCTTTCAAAAAAGATTTTACATAATCCAAAGCTTTTGAAAGTTCTTTTAAATTATCTGGATCAGTTTTAATTTTAATTAGCTCTTTTGTAATTTTTAGGATTTCTTTTTTGATTTCCATATTCAATAAAGGATCTTAGTTTAACTAATTTTAACAAAGCTTTATCAAATCCACAAACTACAAACACATATTGCCGATGTATTAAGATTAATAAAAAAAAACTAAGTGCAAAACAGATAGCAGCAACGATAAAAGTGAAGTTTAAGTTATAAGGGATAATACAAATTTAAATGGCATACAATTATATACTCCGACACAAGTTAAAGATTCCACAAATCTTTGGATACCTGAAGGATATGAGTTAGACGAAGGTGGTACACTATTAAAAATTATTGCAGCTTAGCATCAATAACTCGACACTTCATACCTTGTTTAGAATGAAAACCTTGAACTTTTCTAAAAGCTTCTTTATACATTGAACCAGGTTGAGCATTTAAATATATAGTCTCCATACAATCTACATTCGGTATTAAAGGAACTTGTCCATCTGGATTAAGCAAATCTAATGCGTTTTTTAAGTCATTGCGTTCAACTCCATAATCATCTAGCGCAAGAGATTGTGGGGTAAAAGTATGTATACATTGATCAACTGGATTGTACACTTTGATTGCAACCTTTTCTTTAATAGCTAAATCTACAAGTTGATTTAGCATTGATAAATTATCAACTGAAGACTCAGGCTCTGTACAAAAAGGGACAATTAAAACACTTCGATCAGGGGTTTTTACTTTCGTGTTTTTATAGACATTCACATGAGTTTTGGGTCTTCTAGCCGTTACCTTTTGATTTATCATTCTTACATCATCTCCAATTTGATATTCTCTAACGCTATCCCATTCAGGCGAATCACTAGCTCTTGATTTTTGTTTTCTTAGTTCTCTTGAAATACCAGCAAATACACTTAAAAAAATGTTATCTTCAAATGCAAGATTGAATTTTGGATCTTTTTGAAATCTATTATTTAATCTACTTAAATCTGTAGGACTATTTAAATTGGGTATTAATTTTAAGGTTTCCTTTTCTTTTTTTAACTCCCGAAATTTATCAATTAGTTCTTGGGAAAATCTTTCTTTTATTACTTGTGAAATTAAAGATCTAAGATCGTCATCTAAAAGAGAATCAAAATCTGGTGATCTAAAATTACCAGAATCTAATTCAAGAGATTCTGAAACTTCTAAAAAGTTATCAATTGAATGATAAATCAATGTAAAACATGCTTTAATAAGTTGAGAATTTAGAATCTGATTTCTATCACTTTCATCGCTTAAAGCAAAGTAGAACTCAAACAAATCAAAAATTGTTATTTTAGAATCGATTCCAAGTAACTTTAATTTATATTGAAGTTCTTCATTTTGAATATATGAAATATCTAGTTCAACTTCTTCATCTAAAAATGATTTAAATATATCAAAGTTAGCATCTGAAATTAAGAATCTATAATTATTCATATTTCTAACTACCGAATTTAAATAATTTCGTAAACTAAAACTATTTGATTCTATAGATAGCTTCATATCGGATTCTAAAGTTCCAAAATCAAGATAATCTACAGGTTCGCCTTTTGAATCTAGCCATTGGTCAAAGAAATCTTGATTTTCAAGACTTCTATCTTGAAATTTGTAAAGATCTTCTCTAGTTTCTATAGTGCGGTTATATCTTTCAGACCTTACAGCCGTTCTTCGTCTAAGGTAAGAAGTTGGATCAAATTCAATAATTCTATTGTCTGCAGGATTAACAATTAATAATACAGCATGGCCGACACTAGAAAATCCTTTCTTTGAATCATAAGCATTATTTGTTACTGATAGATAAGTTTCAAATCCATTTGTATTTAATATAGCCGCGATCAATTGAGAGTAAGCTAGACAGTTACCTAATTTGTTTCTAAGAACAAATTCAAAAATGCTATTTGGATTTTTATTTAATTCAACCAACTTAGAGTTATTGTAAGTACACTGACCTAAAAATTCTATTATTTGTGAAATAACTAAATTTATATCTTTGCCAGGTAAGTTGCTCAATTCATTAGGTAAATCTTCAGGAAGTAAGTTGCTTACAAAATCTAATTCTTCATTACTCATACGGCTTTCTTGCAATTTTGCTAATATTCTTTTTTCGTATTCAATTAAAGAAGAAAATTCAAACATTGAAAAACTATAAATTATTCCTGATTCAGATGTTTGATATTCATTTAACTTGGCTCCAAATGGTACGCTTAATTCCGAGAAAGGTTTTTCAACATAAAAAGTAGTTTCTGTTCTCAAATCTGTATCTTCAATTTCAAAATCTAGACTACGAAAGGTAGATCCAAGTGGAATTGAGATTTCGCTAATTAAAATTTCATTACCCCAATTCTTGAAAATTGTACCTCCCAAGTATTCATATTCATCGGGTTCTTTTCCAGAAAAAAAGTTATCCTCTGATTTTTGTACTCTAGGTTTGGCTGATTTTTTAGGTTCTATAGAATCTTTTATTCTAGATTTTATCTCTTTTGAAGTTTTAAGAACCTCTTGTTTTGGTTCTTGAAAATTTAATGCAAAGTCTATAATTTCTTGTTGTAGTAAATGCATACCATTATCTTTCAAAGCTCCAGCACCTTTAGAAAAAACATTACTAGCAAAAGTTTTCCACTTCTGGCTAAAAGCTTCTCTAAGTAAAAATATAAATTCAAATAAATTCCCTAGCTCCTGATTTTTATTAGCAAATTCAAACAAGTCAATTATCTTAGGAAAATCACTGTAAAATAATAAATTATTTATGATTTCATTTAGACTATCTTGATCTAAATTACACCTATTAAGTTGATGTTTTATATCAGGTATTTCATTGATAAGGTTTAAAACTTGCTCAAGATAGTGAGCTTTATTAATAATGTAATATAGCTTTTGCAAGTCAACTTTTGCAGCTAAGTTTGAGGCTGAGAACCGAAATTTTAATAATTTCTTTACATTCTCTGGAGTGTTTTCTAAGGTTATAAATCCTTTCTTATCAAAAGCAATTAAATACCCATTACAATCCAAATAATTTCCATTTAAGATTTCTATTTCTTCGTTAGATAAAAAATTACCTTCAAAAGCTTGAATTTCTAAGTTTAACTCATTTAAATCAGCTTCAGGTGGGAAAAATGGATTGAATTGCATTTTTAAAAGTTATCTTGTTATTATATCATTTTTAAACTCATGTGTAAAACAAAGAGTTTGTCCAAGCACAAAAATTAATATTTCTTTTAAAACCAAAACCAACTTTGACAAAACAAGGTTTATCCATTGAAATAGTCTTCAAAAGATAATTTATAAATTTTGAACTATTATTGTCAGCATATTGATCTAGATAATTAAAATATGCAACTCAGTTGCATATAATTTAAATTATAGATAATTAAGTAAATAATATATATTCACTATGAATCAAAAGTTACCTGTAACAGTTTTATCTGGTTTTTTAGGAGCTGGTAAAACTACCCTTTTAAATCACATTTTATCAAATCGAGAAGGACTAAAAGTCGCTGTAATTGTAAATGATATGTCGGAAGTAAACATCGATGCAGATTTAGTGGCAAATGGAGAAGCAAACCTATCGCGAACTGAAGAAAAACTAGTAGAAATGTCTAACGGATGCATTTGTTGTACGTTAAGAGAAGATCTTTTAATTGAAGTTAAAAAATTAGCTCAAGAAGGAAAATTTGATTATTTAGTGATCGAATCTACTGGTATTTCAGAACCTCTTCCGGTTGCTGAAACTTTTACATTTGATGATGAATCTGGTGACATTTTATCTAATTTTGCAAAACTAGACACAATGGTAACAGTGGTTGACGCTGCCAATTTTTTAGATAATTTTGATTCAATCGATACCTTAGAAGAAATAGGGGAGTCACTTGGTGAAGATGATGAACGTGATTTGGTAAACCTACTTACGGACCAAATTGAGTTTTGTGATGTACTAATTTTAAATAAAGTTTCTGAAGTTTCTAAAGAAGATCTAGTGCAAATTAAAAAAGTTATCAAATCTTTAAATCCAATAGCTGAAATTATTGAAACTGACTATAGTAAAGTTTCCTTAGATAAAATTCTTAATACTGGAAAATTTGACTTTGATCGAGCCAGTCAAGATCCAATGTGGCTTAAAGAAAATCGTGGAGAACATGTTCCAGAAACCGAAGAATACGGAATTAGTAGCTTTACTTATAAGGCTAATCGACCTTTCCATCCTCAAAGATTTTGGGATTATACTCAAGCCGAATGGACTGGAGTAGTTAGAGCAAAAGGTTATTTTTGGTTAGCTTCAAGATGGCTTGGAGTGGGTCTTTTATCTCAAGCTGGTAAAATGCGTAACTTAAGCTGTGCTGGTACTTGGTGGGGGGCGTATGATACTGCTCAGTGGCCACCTGAAGTAATAGAGTTATCAAAAAAAGAAAACTGGGATCCTTTCTACAATGACCGTCGTCAAGAACTTGTAATTATTGGAATTAAGCCAAATAAAGAAGAAATCACAAAAAGCTTAGATGCCTGTTTACTAACAGACGAAGAAATGCAAATGGATCCAAATGAATGGAAAAATTTCTCAGATCCATTCCCAGAATGGAATTTTGAAGAAAACTAGGCAATCATATGCATTTGTTTCCGAAATTTAAACGGCAAAAAACACAAGATAAAGTTTCAGTCAATGAAGTTCAGGATTTAGTTCTTTTTAATCAAAATATTGAAGGACAGCCCAAGTCCAAAGCTTTTGCAATTGTACAGGCAACTAGACTGCAAATTAAGTCTATTCGAATCACTCTTCAAAGTCATGTTGTTCTTGAAAACTTAGTTCATTTAACTGATATTTACATAAATAGATCTAATTTAGAGTTACTGATTAAAAATTGCCCTAATATTCAAAGAATTCAATACGAAAAACCAATCCAATCAATTCAAATAAACTTTGAACCAACAAAAGAGCTCTAAAGCTCTTTTTTGATTTTTATAAAAGATCTTTTACCTTTCTGTAAGATTAAATCTTGGTCTGAGATTAATTTCACCTCAAAATCTGAATTACAAACTTCACCATTAATTTTAATTGCATTTTGTTCAATAAGTCTGCGAGCATTACTTTTAGAATCAACTAGTTGAGTCTTTAATAGTAAATCTACCAGTGAAATTTCATTTTCTTCTAAATAAATTTCATCCATTTCATCTGGCATTTCTTTATTAGTAACTGTTCTTTCAAAATGATCCTTAGCTTGATTTGCAATTTCGATATTATGCAAAATAGTAGTAATTTCCATAGCTAATTTCAATTTTGCTTCTTTAGGATGTAGCTTTAAAATAGTTTTAATTTCATCTTTTGAAATGTGAGTACAGTGTAAAAATAAAATTTCAATCATTTCGTCTGGTTGAGACATAATTTGTCCAAACAAATCATTCGGAGTTTTATCTAAAAACACACCAATCCCTTTACTTTTAGACATCAATTCACCTGTTTTTGGATTTTCCATTAAGGTAACATTAACAACCATTTTTTCTTTTCCATTTTTCCTCTTTAAAAGAGTTCTTCCACAAAGAGCATTAAAAGTTTGATCTGTTCCGCATAGCTCTACATCAACATCTAACTCAACTGAATCAAAGCCTTGCATTAAAGGGTACAAAAACTCATGTAGAAAAATAGGGTTACCTTCTTGCATTCTTTTTTCAAACATATCCCTTTCCAAAATTTGTTGCACCGTAAAATTGGCAGCTAAATTTACAACATCTTCAAAATTCAATTTTGAAAGCCAATCGCTATTCATTTTAACTAATGGAGGATTCACTTTATCTTGAAAATCCATTAAAGGTGCGATCATTCTTTTCCATTCTTTAATGTTTTCAACTACTTCGCTACCAGTTAATTGTTTACGGGCAGAACTTTCTTCGGAAGGGTCACCAATTCGCGCTGTAAAGTCTCCAAAAAGCAAAATCACTTGGTGTCCTAATTTTCTAAACTTTTCAAGTAGAATTATATTTTTAGCATGACTCAAATGCAGTGTAGGTGCAGTTGCATCAAATCCAATATAAATTTTAAGCTGTTTACCACTTAAAAGCTTTCTTCTTAGTTCATCCATACTAGGAATAGCTTTTATAATTGTCCCACGGTCTAAAATTTCATCAATTAAAATTTTATCTGTTATAATTTTATTCATTTTAAAAAGTTAAATTAACATAAAAAAATCCCTCAATTTAGAAGGCCTAAAAAAAATATATTTTAAACAAACCTTCTATTTAAAAAGATTCATAATAATACAGTTTTGATATTAAATTTATTAACATAAATTTTCTTTACTTAAATGCATTATACTTCACCAATTGAATCCTGTCAAAACTCAACATTTTAAAGATTATAAAAAATCATCTTATTATTTTAAAAATATATAATAAATTTAATACTTAGATCTTTCATTTATTTTATTCAGTAAAGGTTATAATTATCTACTCTTTAATTTTGTTAATTCCTAGTTTTTGCATTCGAGTAGTTGCTAGCGGATTAATTTTACACATGTTCCTAGATAGCATAGACTATCTAGGAATTTAATTTATTCCAAATGTTAGAAGCTGTTTTAAATAATGAAATCAAGACTGTAAATTCAATAGAGGAATTAGCTAAAACTTCTAAAATTCTTTTATATTTTTATCCTAAAGACTCAACTCCTGGTTGCACAAATCAAGCTTTGAATTTCAATGATAATTTAGCAGAATTCCAAAAGCAAGATATTACTGTTATTGGTTGCTCAATGGATTCAGTTGAATCTCATCAAAAATTTATCGATAAACAAGGTTTAAATTTTAATTTAATTTCCGATCCCGAAAAAAAACTTATAAATCAGTTTCAGGTCTGGGGTGAAAAAAAGAATTATGGTAAAACTTACATGGGTTTAATTCGTTCAAGCTTTTTAATCGACACTAAGTCTCAAGAAATCCTTAAAGAGTGGAGAAATGTGAGAGCTAAAAACCACGCCAATAAACTTTTAAAAGAAATCTAATTTGCTAATTTTTGACTTATTAGGTAATTTAGTACTGCAAATGGAGAGGTCGCATAGTGGCCTAGTGCGCACGCTTGGAAAGCGTGTAAGGTGAAAGCCTTCGAGGGTTCGAATCCCTCTCTCTCCGCCATTTTATATATTTCCCTTTTAAAAAACTTGCAATATTCTAAAAAAATGTTATAATGTAAAAAAATAACAACAAAATTATGGAAAGAAATAATAAACTCACCAAGTTAGAGGGTTATATGTATAAAATACCAAATACTGTACTTAGACAAATTTTAAATGAACTTGCAAGAGATCGGCAACTTAACCCGGAGCAAGTTGATCCAAATACAATTTACGAAATGCTATTTGATATGAACTTAGAAATTAAAAAATCAATAGATGATGAATTGTTAGGTCAGCTTGTAAATAAAGCAGAAGAAGTTGGTATTCACGAAGCTCGTGATTTATGGTTTGAAGAACCAAATCCTCGTTCGTTAATGGGTGGAATCGCTTTAGATTTAAGACTTACAGCTAAACAAATTATTGCAATCGTATCTACTATTGATAAATCTTAATTGAAAATAAATACAAATATAAACCAGCCAATAGCTGGTTTTTTTTGTTTTGTGGTAAGATAAAAGAAAAAATTATGAATATTTATAAAGCAGTTCTATTTGACGTTGATGGTGTTGTTATCACTTCTGATTATTATGCTAATTACTATTCAAAGCTAAAAGATATTCCAGTTGAGATCATGATAGATTTTTTCAAAGGGGAATTTCAAGACTGCTTAATAAACAAAAAAGACTTACTTGAGGTACTCCCTAAATACCTAGAAGATTGGAAGTTTGAGGGCACAGCCCAAGACTTTTTGCAAAGCTGGTTTAAGTATGAATCCAAAATAGATCAAAGTTTAATAAAGGCAGTTCAAAAGTTAAGGTGTAAAGGGATTAAATGTGTTTTAGCTACTAATCAGGAAAAACACCGTGCAAATTACCTTTGGAGCAATTTAAATCTCAAAGATTACTTTGATGAAATTTATGACTCAGCTAAGGTGGGATATAAAAAACCTGACCCAAATTTTTATAAATCTGTCTTAGGTCAGATTAATTGTAATCCTCAAGAGGTATTATATTTTGATGACACTTTAAGTCTTATCAATGAAAGCTCCAAACTTGGAATTAAATCCATTCACTATAAATCTCTCAACGATTTAAGAAGTTATATATGATTTTCTGATTTACTTAACTAATACAAAATTTCTTGATTGGTATTTTTTACCCTCAACTCCTTCAAATGATTTATTTTCTCTAAGGCTTGAGTAATAAGTTCCAAAAGTATTCATTTCAGACATTGAATTATGACCATGACAACTTGTGCATAGATCATCTAATGAGATTTTAAATACCCCTAGTTTTTCAGCTTGTCTTATTGCAATCAGAGGCATATTAAATGAAATCCCTCCAGCTCTTGGCTCGTTGATTATCGCCCCAATTACATCAGATCCATATGTATTTGATAACCTATCAGCTCTTGCTTGATTTTTAGCTTGCCATTCAAGATTATCAGTTTTAAAACCATAACAGCATTCTAAAGCTGATCCACCAATATGCATAAGAATTTCACTAGGATCTATATTTTTACTAACTAGTAGATTTATAGCTGTTTCTACTATCGAGTCATTAGTTTTTAGATTGTCTAAATTATTTAACCCTGAGTGACATACTGCAACATATTGAGTTTTTTCATCTAAATCAGCTTTTAATGTAATGATAGGACAGTCAGCGTTCATAACCGCTATCCCTACATTTTGAAAATTGTGTTTATTTACAATCACTCCATCACTTGCTTCATGAGTTCTATAGAAACCGTTAAAGTGTAGAGCTAGATCATCGAGTCCATTTATTTTACTAACTTTTGTATTGAAAGCAAGTCTTTGAGCAATTATGGCCTCAAGATTTTCAGTTTGTAAAACTTCCGCAATTTTTTCTTGGAAATATTCATGATTAGGATGATATATTCCTTGTTTTGTACCAGTCTGCATAAAATTTAAGCCGTTTAGAATTTCCCTAGTTTTACCAGCTTCTACATCTGATTTTGATAAACGCTTGATATTGCTAAATTTATTTTTGTTAATCATAATGTTTAAATTAAAAGTATTTACATTATAAAGATAAAACACAATTTGTCAACATAGTAACAATTATTTTACAAGTAAACTTGTGATTCAAGTTATATATTTACTTGTGTGAAATACAAATCAATTCAAATTTATAAATCAAGAGATTTATATCTATTTAAATAGGTAAAAAATAAAAAGTTCCAGATTTCAAATTAAAACATTTTTTATAAATGTTATAGAGCTATAAGTTAAAACTAAAATGATTAGGTTTATTATGGATGAAAATAAAATCAAAACTTCAGTCGAATAAAATTAATTTTCTAAATCAAATAATTTATACTCAATATTCTTAACTTTGCAGTATATTTACTAAATACTCTTCAAGCTAGCGCGGGTTTTCGAGTTAACTTTTAAAAAACCTTTTTTTTGTGCAATTTCAAACTCTTTACATTCATATTTATTTAGCCTTGCTGGAATAGCTCTTGATCCAATCTTTTTTCTGGAAGCTTTACCTTTTGCAAGCGTATAAACGTCGTCAATTAAGATTTTCATTTTTTAAAAATTAATATAAATTATAATAGTAGTTTGAAAATATAAATCAATGTATTGACAAATTTCTATCAGGTAATATAATAAAAACATTGAATTAACCGTAATTATTTTACAAATATCAGTAAAAGTGCTATAATAAAAACAAAAAATGAACACTCTGCAAAATCCAAATATCAACAAGTTGCAAGATTCAATCAAAGTAGATTCAATAGAGTCAAATTCCTCGATAGAATCTGAAGTATTAGCAAATCAAATGCAAAGTTTGGTATTTTTGATAACTGAAATTTCAGATTTGAGTGAATTAGATAAAAAAATCAAAGAAGAAGCTTTTCCTATCAATGAGAATACAGAGCCTATTATTCAATTTCAACTGATAGATAAGTTTTTTGATTTCAATAAAATTCACGATTATTTAAAATTTGAATCATCATTGTTAAATGATTTAATTGTAAAAAATCTTAAACTAAAATTTAAAAAATACGATAATCAATCTTTCATAGATGAAGTTATAAAAATTGACAAACAAATTCTAGAAAATCAATCAGATAACCCTATCGTAGCTTCCATTAAAGAACATATTGTCATAGCTATTTTAAATAGTAATGATTTAAGTGATTCTTTTGACCTTGTGAATCTTTTTAGCATAAATATTTTATCTGAAGATCAGCAGTCTCAATTTATATCAAAAGTTTTAAATTCCTTTAATTTAGTTTTAACAGGTGAATCTGTAAATTTCCACAGATTAAGTGAAGCTTCTCTGAGAAATCCTGAATTATTAAATGATGCACCAGATAGCCTTTTAAGTTTTATACTAAAAATCATGCCAGTTGATAGAATACCAGAATTTATAGATTCATTGCTTGATTGTAATCCAGCTAATTTCGCTAGGGTTTTAAAGTTAACTAATAACTCTGGCATAATTAATGTTTATAATTTTAAAGATTGCTTTGTTAATTATTTTAAAATCAATACCTACAATAAAATCATTAACCTTTTTAATTTCATTGAAGATTTTAATCTTTATAATCTTTTAGACTATCTAAAGTTTGTTTTACCTGAATATGGAATCAAACAGAAAATGAAGTTTAAATTATTTGAAAAAAGTAAACTAATTAAAAAGTACGATAAAAGCACTGTTGAGTTATTTGAAAATATTTTTTATAAAAAAGCACCTGTTTCAGATGTAAACAATATTAGTAAATTAATAAAGCTCACCAAAGATTATTTTCAAGACAAAATATCTCAATCTAAAACCCAGGAAATTCACGATGAGTTACGTGTCTCTGAAACTTTAAAAAATGTTGAAATATTAGACTTTGATATTCATAAGTTAAAAATACAACTTCAAAATCTTGATGGTCTGCAGAAGTTAAATAATCTTTTAAGAAATCATAATTTAAAATTTGAATATAGAAAAGGTAAGTTCATTTCAAAGTCAAAAAATAATAAAATTGAAATTTTAATCAGCGATGAAATTTTAAATAAAGAGTTTCAAGATCCAAATAATTTAGATAGTAATTTAGCAATTCAAATAGAAAGATTTGATTTTAATTCACTAAAGCAAGATAACAGTATTTCTAATTTAGATCCTTTATCTATAAAATTTCTAATGTTAAAAAAATTAAATTCAGATGCACTTGAAGCAATTGAATCTTACTCAAATAAACAATTATTAATTTCGAGTGGCGTAGGCTTAAAAATAATTACTTCAAATGGATCAAATTCAATTGTTAAAAATTCTAGAAAGTATTTTATAGGTAATTTTATTGGTCAAGGATCATTTGGTACTATTGAATATGGATTAGCAAATATCAATGGAAAGTACGAAATAACTGCAATCAAGCAACCTGTAGCCGATAAATCTGTTGTATATGGATTCCAATCAGAGATTGAAGGATCTAAGGTTCAACAGGTTATTCAAAACCCCAACTTGATTACAATTCATGATACGGGAACTACCAAAGATCAATTTATCGTTTTAGAAACAGGAGAAAATGCTAAAAGCTTTTTAGAGGTTTTGAATGATCCAAATACATCTGCAGAAGAGACAATTAATCATTTCGAAACTTATTTTAAAACTTTAGAATCTTTATGGAAATCAGGATACTGTCATCTAGATTTCAAACCCGGAAATGCAATTATATACAATGATCAATTTACTCAAGAGACTAAAGCTAAAATTATTGATTTAAATCTTCCTAAAATTAGTAATATTTTATCTGAGGTATGGTTTAGATCTGTTGATTTCTCATTTTCTCAACATTTTATACATTACACATATTTAGTAAATGAATGTTGTCTTAATTTAGATTTCAGGAATCAAAATTTACAAAAACTTTTTCTAGATCAACCAGATTCTCAGACGTGGAGCTTAATATATTTTCTAGCAGATGAATTAAATAAATACAAAAAAACTGAAAGTTATGACTCTAAATTATTTGAGGTCTTTCAAACTGAAGTTGCAAGAGCTAATGACTTAAAAGCTTTAATTAGAACTTTGCATCAGTGTGTTGTAAAGAAAGGAATTACATTGGATCAAGATTCCACAGAGATTCTACAAATTTATATTTCTGCTATGTCCGAAGTAAATCAATTAAAAAAACAACTAAAAAATCCTAATCATAATATTGATTTTAATCATGCCTTAAATATTTTTAGGTGTGAGTTTGATTTATTTAGGGATATGGATTCACCTAACAGACTCAATGATATATTAGCCAAAATTAAACTTCTTAATTCAGGGCAAGAAATCAAAGCACCGGAAAACAAAGAGCCAAGTGATATTAGTCAGCCAACTATAAAAATTTCTAATGTTGAAGTAAAAGTTCCTAAAATAGAATCATCGGAAATTTTAGAATTACAAAATACCGAAGCCTCAAAAATTGAATCACACGATGAGAAATTAAAGGAAAGCTCAGTTGAAAGTACTTTAATTCTAGACAATCAAAATCCTAAAGAAATCGACCTGTCTACGGTTTTAAGTGATTTTTTTCAAAAAGAAAATCCAACCGAAGAAGAATTTAGTACATTTATGATACAAGTGAATGCTTTATTCGAACAACGAAACGGTCAAAAACAAAGTTTAAAAAGAAAACTTAAAAATTTTGTTTTTGGTAAAGTCTCATTGAAGACAAAACTTAAAGCAGCTGCAATCAGTATTCCAACCGGAGCAATTTTATCAAGTAAAGCTATTTTAGCAGCTACAGGTTTGGGAACTATTATTGGAACAAGTCCAGTTATGCCAGTTGTTTTAATGACAATTTTCTTTAAAACATGTTCCGCTTCAGCTTTATCAACGATATTTACAAAAGGAAGACTTAAAAAACTTCTAAAAAATGATAGTTTAGACTCTCGAGTTTTAAAATTATTTTATTACGCTAAACAAGCAGTTGGAACTGAAAATGATATTCAAAAAGAATTAAATATAAACCTCGAAACCCTAAAACAGGGAGGTCCCTTGAGCATGGATGAAATAAAAACTTCATTAGAAGCATTAAGCAAAACTAGTTCCCAAGACAAAATCAAAGACTTTTTGGGTGGTTTAGGTTTAGGTATGGCTTTTTCTTCAGCTATCTATTATGGGTTGAATTTAGAACCGGTTTCAAATTTTATCAACGATCAAATAAACACAGTTAAAGGTTGGCTTTCAGGATTAATCGAATCAAATTCAAGCACTGCTCCAATCAAACCTCAACCATCAATACCTAATCACGAACCTGTTAATAGTACTCCAGATTCAGTCGATAATAATCCACAGAATCAACCCCCAATTGAAAACCATTTACCAACTTCAGTGCCAGAAATTTCTGATACTCAAGGTTATATTCAACCGACTGGAAGCACATCGGATGCAATTCAAATAAGCTCTAATGGATCAAGAGTACATATGAGAGGTCCAAATGGTGAGAATCTCAAAAATACCTTTGGATTTAAAAGATACTGGAGTAATTCAAATCCATGGGTGAGAATAGATCTAAACAATCCAAAAGTTGTAAGCATAAATGGTGAAAATCAAGTCATTTATCAAACTCTTCTTAAAGGTAAATTATCTGGAAGATGGATATCAGGAGCTATCTTAAGTCGATAATTCGTTAGCAATTTTTGCTAAATCTGATAAATTACATATATAAATAAAAATTTTAAATGCAATCAATAAATCCAAAGTTCGAACTAGAACATTTCAAAAAACAATGTGGTCCCGTAGATGAAGAGGGTAAAATAAATCCTGGTTTAGATTCAATAACAGGTATGATTCAATTAGAATTATTGAGAGTCTACTCTAGTGAAGAACATCCGATTCCTGTCGATAATTTAAAGCACGTTTCATTATCTACCTTTAAAGAATTTCTTAGTTTGCATTTACAGAAAAATAATCTACAGATAGCAGATATGTTTGAAAGTAAAATTATAGATGTTTTTTTAGATCAAATACTTGAGAAAACAAATCTTCAAGATTATTTGGCGCCAGGATATATTTTTTTGATTTTTCCAATTCCTTTTGATCAAAACATGATAGCTCTTACAAAAGAAAATTTAAATGATGCAGATAACTTGAGATTTCTATTACTGGAAAATATTAACTCTCAAGCAAGTTATACTATGTACAGAGGAACTTACCTTCACAAAATTCTACCTAGTGAATTTCTAGATTGTAGTTTTAAAATTCCAGAGTTTACACAAGGTCAACCTTTAAGTAATGAATTTAAAGAGGATTTAAAGTCTGAAATCCTTAATTCTATCGATAAGTTAAAAGATTTACTAATCTAAACTTAATCAATTTCAACAATCAAGTTTTTAGTTCTTGAAAGCTCAAAAAAGTTTAAGTTTAGTGAACTTAAAAAATTCCAAAAATTCAGATTACTTGATCTAAAAGCTACAATTGGTTCAATATACTCAAATATTTCATCACAAACAAAAGTTCGATTTCTTATAATTATACTATCTCTATCAAGGATATTGTGTGGGTAAGAAAAGCAAACTTGTATTTTTAAGTTATTCAAACCTTTTATTTTAGATCTTATCTTAATTAGAAGAACATTGTTAAAGTTTTCAGCAACTAAATGAGCAAGAGTTGTAGTTTGAATTAATCTTTGGTCCGCAAATATACTTGCATTAAATTCAGGATTAAAAACATATGAAAAATCAGAACTGATATTTAAATCAGAGTCTATTAGTAGTTCATAAGCTTTTTGCCCCGGTCTATTGTGAAAGATTGAAGTATCTATAATTCTTTCGGTTTTGTGCAGAATATTTAATAAAGTCTGGAAGTCGGGGAAATAGTTTCGAACTTCGCATACTGAATTATGAAAAAAGTTATTAATGCATTCCTCTAATTTTGCTTCTTTTATTAAGTCTAAAAATGATATTACAAAAGAAGAATCTACATTTTGATCTGCAGTTAAAATAGTAAATTTATCTCCAAACAAACTCAAGAAATTTTGTATTTGATCACTTTTAATTTTAGATTCATTGACTGTTTTTTTCATTTCCCAGACTTTAACAGATGTTTTTTTATGAATTTCAACTAGATCAATTCTGTCTTGGGGGCAAATAGCAGAAGCTTTTCTTATAGTTTGACCAAATTCTCTGGCTAAATATTTAGGATCAAAGCATAGCATTACAGCAATTGTTCCTAAGTTTTGAATTATTGCTCCCTTAATTTCCTGTATGGAATATTCAACACGATCTTTCTGATATGCATTAAGACTCCATTTTGAATTTTGAAATTTATCAGATAACACCGTCCAGCCTTTAATGTATTTCGAATAAGTCAAGTCCATCAGTGGTATTTAGTTAGAAGTAACTCTAGGATTTATTTTTATAATTGTCAAACAACTTTCTTATTGTTCTAATTGAAATACATAAAATGAAATTAAATAAGTAAATATACTTTTCTTGTAAAAACAAATCGCATTTTCTAAGATTAAATCTTACAAGTAATCAAATTAAATGAAACTTTCACTTAAAATAAAATCAGCAATCCTAATGGCTTTAGGTTTGGTAATTACTTGTAGTGCTATCTATAACCTGAATTATATTGAGTTTTATTCATCTAATTCTTGTCCAGAAATTTCTAAGATAAAGTTTGTTTGCCCCGAAACTGATCAAGTACAATTTTTAAAAGGGGAATGCATGCCGAAAAAACAATGGTACAAAAAAGCCTTGTTTATGTGTAGATCACAGTTAGAATCTCAAAATCATGAAAGTCAATCGCATAATTTAATAAGCAGACCGTTTGTAGAAAATTCATCTACTAGAAATATTAATCAAAACCATACCCATCAACATAGTCACACAGGACACACTCAAGATCAGATCCAGAACGCAATTCAAGAGCCTCAAAGTTTAACAAATAAGGATAATTTTCATATGCATGCAGATCATAAAAATATCAAACAAACTTTTTTAAAAGGTCCATTTGCAGAAAATGAGCATGTTCATGAAAATCAAAGCCAATTCAATTGTTCATCTCAGGATGCTTTAGGTATTAATCAAAATAATTTAATTACTACACTCCAAAATAACACTTTTGAATGTTTGAGTTATCTATTTTACTACAATCAAGATTTAGAAGATTTATTTACACAGAATCATTTAAATCTGGTTTTAAATCATTTAGATTCACTTGATCTAAATAATTTAGATACAAGACAATTACCAGGCTTATTAAGATTTGTAAGAACAAGTTTCTACAATGAATTTTTCTATAATTTAAATTTTTCTGAGCAAAGTAAAGATCAAGCTCATAATATATATCTTAATATTTTAAACCAGATTCCGTTGAACACAATTGATCCAAATCTGAATTTAATAATCAATGAAATTGCAGCTGGAACCTTAAAATCTCATAGTTATTTATTTGTGGATAAATATTCTGAAATTTTAAACAATTTCAATCAAAACCCAAATCAATGGAATATATATGAAAGAGAACTAGCCATATATAGTATTTTATACATTCTTGATTTAAGCCTTGGTATCTACGATTCTTTAGATAGACAATATTACCAAGATCAAAATTTTATTAATGCTATAGATTTAGAGTTAATACAAGCGCTGCAGTCAATAGCTTCTAACCAGCAAATGGCTCAAGGTCCACAAAGCTATATTGTAGAAAATGCAATTTGGATATTAGGTCATATGCTAGTTTTTTCAGAGATACCTGAAAACCAAGAAATCTTACAATTTTTAACAAATTTAATCAGTCAGTATCCTAGACTTTCTCATATCTTTTTAAGGCTTGTAATAACTTTTGATCATTATAATAATTGTCAAACTTCTAATGTAGAAGAAATGTATTGTATTGATGATTATACTCAAGAAGTTGAAAGTACATTTTTAGCAAATGAATACAGTTTTGATGATGGATCTTTGGAAATTCAAACCTCACTTGAGTTAGAAGATATAGAAGGTCTATATCAAGCTGCAAATGAAGTCCAAAATCAATTTAATAGAATTACGCAAACCTTAATGCCACTTAGAAATGATAGTAATTCAACACTAAAAGTAGTAATTTATGGATCTCGCTCGGACTACGAAAACTATCATAACTTTTTAACAAATTTACCTACTAACAATGGAGGTATGTACATAGAGCCTGATGGAATATTTTATACTTATCAAAGAACTCCTCAAGAAAGTATTTATACTTTAGAAGAGCTCTTTCGTCATGAATATGCTCATTTTCTAGTTGGAAGATTTTTAATTGAAGGTCTTTGGGGGCAAGAACCAATTTATGAAAATGATCAAGTGACATGGTTTGATGAAGGGTTTGCAGAGTTTTTAACAGGAAGCACACAAACTTCAGTAAATGTAAGACAAACCTTAATTTCTCGAATACGGGAAGATGGATCTGGGAGATTAACACTTCAAGAAATTTTTAATTCTAACTATGGAACTTTTAAGTTTTATAGGTATGCAGCTATATTTTTTAATTATCTTTATGAAAATGATATCTCTAAACTTAGAAACATCCTTGAATTAGTTAAAAACTCTAATATAGAGGAATACAATATTTATATTGATCAGTTAGCTAACGATATAGAATTAGAAAATAGTTATCAAAATTACATTAATCAAAAAATTCAAGACATTCAACAGCTCTCCAATCCTAGAAGTTTATTTATAGATTATAACTTTTTAGATACCAATAATATTCGGTTTATTCAGTCTAATTTTAATCAAACCCGTTTGGGATATAGAGGCAATTGCTCTGTTTCTAGTTTTGAAATACTTTCAAGATTTTCATGTAAGGGGGTTTTAACTGGGACTAGGAGACAAAATCAAGATTTTTCTCAAGCTTGGAGTGAGTTTAATGATAACTTAAATGAAATTATAGCTGAAAGCCAAAGGTTAAGCTTAAACAACTTTAATTCAATTCTTTGCAGAGTTTCTAGTATATATTTTATTGATTTACAAAATGGTTTTTACTATCCATCTGCAGACTACAATTGTACTGGTCCACTTGGTATGAATCCTTATCAGCAAATTAATCCACTTCAAAAAATAAACCAAGATTTCCAATCTACTAGAATTAGTCATCTGGCACGATGTCATGAAAACGATCAAGAAGAAGATCAGATTTTGTGTAACCTACACTTGTCCAGCCAGGTATTTCCAAATTCACATGATAATCTGGATTTAGAAAATCAAATTCAATCTTTACTAAATACATCAAGTAATCAAGTTTACGCAAGTAATCCAAATTTTTATGCAGACTTTCAGTGTGATTTAGATCAAAGTTCTCAAAGTATTATAAATTATGGATCAAATCGTAAATACATGGTTCAGGGGGCCACTTGTTATTTAAACTATTAAGCTTATTTATAAAGTAAATGTTTTTAATTTAATAAAATAATACGTTTTAAGATTATTTAGCCAATGCATTTTCAATTACGGGTATTTCTACAAAGAAATTCCTTCTTCTATATTAAATCCAAGTAATTCCAATAGACTTGACAAGACAGAAAAGAAAGTGTAATTTAATAGTAATAAACACAATAAAATGTTAAATAAACCTTATCAAAATTTACTTTATCAAAATAATATATACTTAGATCAAAACCAGATAGTAAGTGAAATTAGAAGTACAATAAAGCATATTGGGAGCTTTAAAGATGACAGCAGTATTCTTGATTCACAAACTCAAGAGGAAATTGTTACATCCCTGCAAACTTTCTTAGGAAATATAATAAAAAAAGTCCAAAGTAGTGAATATTTAATGGATTTAGTAATTGAAGATTATTTTATAGATAGTAATTTTTTATCTGAATATCCTTTTCTAATTGATCTTGTAATTCAAATTTTTGAGAACATTACTGATGAATCAAAAAGAAAGACACCACAGATAAATACATTTGCGATGGAATCATTGGAAATTAATCAAGAAAAGAAAAGTATTATTGTTTTTCCATCATCTGATAGTAAAGAAGAAATCGATATTTTTATAAAAAAACATTTATCCAGTTTTTCAATACAAGAATTTTTAAATAAATTTTCAATTCAGTTAGATTCTCAAAAAAGCTTTGAGGATGATTTTGAAAATTTTGATCAATTCTCTTCTAAACTTAACCTATTTAAGTACCTAAGTAAAAGATACTACAGGCTTTCAAGTGAGCCCAGATCATCTATGCAATGGTACCGCGAGTTTATTTCTAGTGATCGATATACAGAATCAGATAATATCGGATTCGATAACGACAAAGGAAAAGGTGACCATGGAAGCTATTATTATAATTCCGTGAATTTAACTGATGGAACTACCAGACAATGTGTTTTCTTAAGTAGAAATAAAGATCGGATAGACAGTATTTATGCAGAAACAATTCTTAGGGAAGTTTTAAGAAAATTAAAGAAACTTGCAACTTTGAGTATAGATTTAAAGACGGCTAGTGAATCAACAAAGTCCAACTTCTATATATACATGAAAGATTTAAATAATATAATTGATGTTTTAATTACCAATCTACTAGGAGCTTCACAAATAAAGGCACATTATAGTATTTAGCAATTGAAAATAAATTAATTTAATTCGTAGAGGCTTTTAATAGTGGTAAAATAAAAAAAAACACTTATGACTATTGATAGTTCTCATGGTGAAAAATATTTATATTCCGCTTATCCTGGAATAAGAGAATTGGTTGTGAACAAGAGAAAATTAATAGATCACAAATTTACTAAATCATCTTTGAAAGCTAAATTTATTATTCAAGACTTTCTGATTCAATTAAATTTAATATTAACTGATGACAATTCGAAAGATTGGTATTTTTCTTATTTTCAGGATTTTTGTATCCAAAAAGATGCAATAACGGATGCAACTGTTGTTAGAATTTTTAATTTACAAGAAAATGAATTACCTGAAATTGAAAAACATAAGCAAAATCTACATAAAGAGTATTTCAATGTACAGAGAGAAACTGCATATATGTGGTTTGATTTAATTTTCAATTCCTATATGTATCCAACTTGGGTTAAGTATTGGGCTTTAAGAGGTTTAGAAAAAATGGCATTTAATGCTAATAGAAAAAAAATAATTCGAAGAAAAAAAAATAGCCTTTTAGATTTTCCGGAAATAATTCCTGATGTATATCATAGAACCATGAAAACAATGGAAGATGCTATTAAATATCCCGATTTTGAACACGATAATCCGCAAATACAATTTATTTTTTCAAAAGAATATAAGAATAAAAAACCTGACTTTTCGGATGTATATAGTTATTTTTATCAAGAAGCACTTTATGATTTTCAGGATCTATACACAAATACGGATGGCATATGGATAGATTATTCTGGACTTGAAGATAGCTATGTTTTGTATTCTAGTCTTTTGAATTATCCGGTGGCTTGGTGTATTAAAAATTTAGTGCATTGTAGGAAAATTCTAGAAGATCAAACCATCTCAATCTTTTACACACAGGACAGCCTTGGAAACTTTAAGATTCCAAGGATGGCAATTGTCTATACATTTAATCAAGATTTTACAGCAAATATTGAACAATTTAGAGGAGTTGAAGAATATCAAAACCTTGATATTTATATGTATAAAGAACAGTCTTATTTAGATAAGTTCTTAGAAATTAAAACTTCAGATGAATTCTTACAATTTTTAGAGGAAGTTTTTTATATGATTAATATAGTTGAAACTAAACTTTTAAATCCTAAGTTTGTATTCCATGAAAAAAACTTTGAACTTTTAAAGATACTTCTAAATGAAGAATTCCGAAATAGATTTTCTTTTATATCTAAAGAAAGAATTAAAATATTTCTGGATCAATCAAAAAAATAATCTTAATTATTGTTTAAAATTTCCCAAACTCTTTTATGAATTTCATCATTTGGAGTTTGATTTATTTCAATTAACTTATTTGAAACATCAAAGTTTCTTCTCTTTCCAGGATAGTAACTCATGCTTTCAAAGAGAGTATCAACTCTTAATTTTTTAAGATCAGGATAAAGGTAAAAACTCTTTGTCGTAAAAGACTCATATCTTCCTTTCTCAACTTCCTTAAATGTTTGACCTACAAATACTCCAAATGTATTTTGATGGTCTAGATGATTAAAAGTAGATTCTAAAATTGGTTCAAATGGCTCAAAGCCAGGTAAGAAAGTTTGACCACTTAAACCAAGAACATTAGGTCTTACAGCTATAACATCTACAATCTGGGGATCTAAAAAAACATTGAAATCTTCAAGTTTAATCTCTTCGTTTTGACTTAAAACTAGTTCAATTTTGGCTTGAGTTTTTATGCTTGTGTCAGTGAATATACCATACTCAGACTTTCTTTGTGATTGATGCAGTCTAGATAATACTTTTACATTTTGGATTACTTCTTTGCCATTGTATACTCCTTCTTTGCTTGGTAGGTTTACAAATGAAAACATTTTCTTATAATTAAATTCAGCTCTAAAATATCAATTTCCAGAAAAAAGTAAAGTTATTTATTTCTAAAATAGCAAGCTATATAGGTACTAATGAAAACCGCAATTATTAAGGAAAAACTTCCGATTAAAGATCTTACAATTTCTTCGATAAAAGTTTCATTGTTTAATATCATTCCAACATCTTGTGCTCCAACAAAAAATAACAATAGAAGTGGTAAGCTTGCCCCAGCATAAATTAAGAAAATAGTATTGGTTAAAGATGCAATGTGATCTCGTCCAACCGTTATTGATCTTAGAAATAAACTTCTAAAGCTTTGCTTTGGATTAGACTCATTTATTTCTAGTGTCAAAGAAGTTTGAGAAATTGTAATGTCATCTAAAATACCCAGAAGAGAAATTAAAATCCCACCAAATAAAATTCCCTTGAAATTAAAATCATAGTTCGTGTTAAACATTAAAAAGCTTGATTCCTCAGAACTCATGCCTGATAAGTTCAAAAAGTTCATAGATAAGTAAATAACTAAACTAGAAAATAATATTGATAATAAAGTGCTTACAACTGCTATGTTAGTCTTCTTACTTACACCATGAGATAAATAAAAAGTAAGAGGAACCAAAAGTAAGCTGCTTAAGAAACAAACCCAAATCGGGGAGTAACCACTTGTAATTAAGGGTAAAGTTAAATAACTTATCACAAGTACACTTCCAATTAAAGATGCAATAACTCTGAATCCTTGTATTTTAAATATATAAATCAGAAACAAGCAAAATAATAGTATTAAGATTTTCACATCATTTAATTTGTAAAATTCACTTACATAACTAAAATCACCTGCTGTTTCTACAATAACTTTATCATTTAATTGCAATTCAAAAGTACCTGGATCCACTAAAAGTTCTTGATTATTTTGTAAAACTAAAACTCCATCTTCTTGGAAACTAACAACTTCAAAATATTTTATATTAAATCCAAAGAAAAAAATAAATAGACTGATCGTCACTATCAATATAGAACTAAAATTTACAAACCTTGAACTCTGGGATTTATGTGTTTGGTGCATTTTAAAACTTAATTTATTTAATTCTACTATAAAAATTGTTATTCATGAATTGAAAACATTTTGCGTAAATTAAAAGTAATGATATAATTAATAGAATCTAAATAACTCAATGATTAGTATCCGATTATTTTCCGCATTAGATTTTTCTGAAGTTTCAAGAATAACTGTAGACTGTTTTGAAAAAATAAATTTCATAAACATGAATCCGGATGAGTTAAAATATGCAAAGGAATATTATTCAACTACAAAACTTTTAGAAAGTACTAAGTCATTCGATTTTTATATTTGTAAATTCAACAATCAGATTGTAGGTTCAGTCGCCTTCAATAAGAATCAATTACATAACTTATTTGTAGATCCTAATTTTCATAAAATGGGTATAGGAAAAAAACTTCTAGAATTCGCAGAGTCTATAATTTTTGAGAATTACTCAGATGTTGTGCTAGATTCATCACCATACGCAGTAGGCTTTTATAAGAAGTTTGGCTACGAAATCTTAGATAATTCTAAGAATAAATTAGGTTTAGCAATTTCTATGAAAAAAGAAAAACCCTAATTACAAGACTTACATACCCCCTGAAAATTAAAATCCTCCTGTTCAACTTTAAATCCTCTCAATTTTATTAAAGATTCTATTTCATATAATTTTTTTTCAATTTCTTGATCATTCACACATTCAACAGTGTTACAAGTTATACATTCTACATGAATATGGTGTTCATCTAAAGATTCATAGAAAACAACGCCTGAAATAGAGCTTACTTTATTTATCAATTCCATATCTAGTAATTTATCTAGAGTTCTGTATATAGTAGTTTTATGCAGATCTTTATTCTTAGATTTTAAAAGCTTTAAAATTTCCAAAGCTGATATAGGATTTTCAGATTCTTTGATTATATTATAAACCAATTCTTTAGTTTTAGTTTTGTACATAACGTTTGTAAATTAGGGTTAAAATAAAAATTCCAGATAGTACAAAAATAATAGCACTACTAGTTGGAATATTATAATAAAATGATAAAATTATTCCGCTAATTGTAGATAATAAATTAAATCCAATACTTAGCAAAATAGAATGTTTAAAACTTGAGCTAATTTGTTGAGCACTTAAAACTGAAATTATCAAAAAGGCACTCACAAGTAATCCACCAACAATTTTCAAACTAATTGCAACAAATATACTTGTTACTGCCATTAAAATTAATTCATATTTTTTAACCTTTTTAAATTGCGATTTTAAAAAATCAGGATCAAATACCAGTCCAACCAACTTTTGATAATTAAACAATAATATTCCAAAAGCAATTAATATAAAAGAAGAAATCATCCATACTTCTGATTTAGATATAGTAAGGATAGAACCAAATAAATAGGTTTCTAAAGAAACATTTGAAGATGGAGACATATTTACAAAGAATATAGCCAAGGCTAAACCTAAAGATAAAATTAAAACGTTAAAAGCCTCTTTGTTTAAATTACTTTTATTGGATAAAAAATAAAGTGAAAAACCAGCTAATAAAGAAAATCCTATAGGAAGAAATCCAACACCACCCCCTAGAAAAATCCCAAGTCCAACTCCGGCTAAACTAAAATGAGAAAGCATATCCGACATATTTGCTCTTTTTCCAGCAACTAAAAAATTACCTAAAAAAGCAGCAAAGACAGAAAACAAACTTCCAACTAATAAGCTTCTAACGATAAAAGTATAATTTAAAAAGTCTAGCATTTTTCGTGATTATGGTGATGATGAATTTTATTAATTCGAACCGGAATGTTGTCTATCTTCTGAAGTTTACCTTCCATAAACTTGATAGGGTGACAACCTTCATGAAGATGTTTGTTCAGACATATTACCCTTTTACATTTTTGTATAATAGTATCAACCTCGTGGGAAACAAATAAAATAGTTGTATTATCCTCTCGATTTATTCTTGCTAAAAGCTCATATATCTTCGTCTTTGTTGTCATATCTACATTACTAAAGGCTTCATCAAATATTAAAAAATTTGGATTATTTACCAAAGCTCTTGCTATTACTACTCTTTGCTTTTGACCACCAGATAAGTTTAAAAAGTTTTCTTTTAAAACACTCTGCTTTAAATCAACTTTTTTTAAAGCACTATTAATATCGTTTAAATTTTGACTTTTATTGAAAATAGATTTATTTGCAAGACCCATACTTATTACTTCAAGGACGCTTATTGAAAATCCAGTTTCTCCTAAAAAGTACTGAGGTACATAAGAGAATTTCATATTGTCGTGAATTGTAATCTTACCACTGCTTGGTGACATTAAGCCTAATATGCATTTTAATAAGCTTGATTTTCCAGCACCGTTGGGTCCAATAAGACCCACATACTCACCAACACCTATTTCAAGATTTATATCTTCAAGAATAGTTTTACTTCCAAATTTTAAATTTAGATTTTCAATTTTTATTTCTGACATTTTAATGCAGTTTTAATACTTTCAATATTTTTATCTAAAGCTTCAAAATAATCAACTTTTGAATCTTCCATAGGTATTATCTCTAAAACTTCAAAGTTTGCCAAGTCATCACCTAAAATTTCCTCTACACTTTCATGACCATGTCCTTCATGATCATCGTGTTCTTTGTGATCATCATGTTCTTTGTGATCATCATGTTCTTTGAGATCATCATGTCCTTTGTGATCATCATGTTCTTTGAGATCATCATGTTCTTTGAGATCATCATGTTCTTTGAGATCATCATGTCCTTCATGATCATCATGTTCTTTGTGATCATCATGTTCTTTGAGATCATCATGTTCTTTGAGATCATCATGTTCTTTGTGATCATCATGTTCTTTGTGATCATCATGTTCTTTGAGATCATCATGTCCTTCATGATCATCATGTTCTTTGTGATCATCATGTCCTTCATGATCATCGTGTTCATCGTGTTCTTCATGATCATCGTGTCCTTCATGATCATCATGGTCACCTAATACTTCTTGAATATCTTCTTTGTACTGTGGTTCGCTAAGGATAAATTCGTGTTTTGATTTCATTGATTCTACAAATTTTTGAGCTGAAAACCCAACAAAATGATCATCATTTACAAGTGAATCAACATCAAATCCATAACTGTTTGCAAGGGGCTCCAGAAAGTTGTGAGAAACTAAAACACTGCTACTTTCGCATTTCTCTAAAGAAGAAATATAGTCTGAGTTAATTTTTCCCAACCTATCCTTCAAAGTCTTAAGATTACTCGCAATATCAAGTTCTAGATATGGTTTAATTTGGATTATCTTATTTGTAATAATTTCGGCATTTTCAATTGTTCGGATTGGATCAAGCCAGGTATGGTAATTCCCATTTGGCTCTAGCTCTAAAACTTCAACTCCTTTTTCATTTAATTGATCTTTTAGATCCCACACAAAATTCTCTAAGTTTCTAGACTGAATCACCACTAAATCTTGATCATACAAACTACTTATTTCTTTAGCACTTGGGCTATATTCGTGTAAATGCTTGTCTCCAGCTAATCCCAATACAGTGTTATCTAAAAGTTGATTTAAAATGTATTCATTTGGATATATAACTGTTGCAACCTTAATGCTACTTGATTCATCTGCAACTTTCGCCTGTTCGTTATTGACTCCATTAGAACATGCAATTAATAGCAGGCTCAAAAAAGCAATTGTTAATTTCTTCATAAATAAAACTTATATTACGAGTGTATTTTACATTTAAATAAAAAAAATGCAACTAAGTTGCAATTTTGATAATGATATCTATGCTGTTATAATAAATTAAATAATTTTTAAATCATGAATCAAAACAATCAAATCCCTAAATTAATAGGAAAGACCTTTGCTCATGTTCAAAATACGGTTGATAATTTAGTTACAAAGGGTTTTAAAAAGCTTGCTAATTTTGAGAAACAAAAACCATCTACGGATGAGCCAAAAGCTTTAGGATATGGAAGAAAAGTTGCAGGGTTTTTTGGTAACATGGGAAAAAGTTACTACAAGGAGTATGATAAATTAAAGAAAAATAAAGATGAAAACTGAATTCGAAGCAACCTTTTCATGTGTTGATCACGAACAATTACGAAAAAAATTTAATGACTTAGGCGCATCTTTAGTTCAAAAAGAATTTATACAAATTAGAAGTAATTTCAATTTACCAACTGCAAATAAAAATGCTTTTGTCAGAGTTAGAAAAGAAAACGATAAAATAACTTTAACTCTAAAAGTATTTGAAGATAATGATTCAATTCATAGACAAAAAGAAGTAGAATTAAAAATTGATTCTTTTGAAGAGGCTATAAGTTTTTTAGAATTCACAGGGTTTAAACAAAAAAATTTCCAAGAAACCAAAAGAGAACTCTGGGAGATCGATGGTTGTCAAATCATGCTTGATACATGGCCATTTTTAGATCCATTTATTGAGATAGAATCTATAAACGAGGAAAATGTTAAGAAACTATCTCAAAAACTAGGCTTCAACTACATTCATGCAATTTTTGATTCGGTTGATTATCAGTATGCAAAGAAATATAATATTTCCAGAGATAAAGTTAATCAAACAAAAATTTTATCTTTCAATTCTAAAAATCCATTTATAAAAAAAAATTAACCATATACCATGAACCAATTTGATTTAAGCTCCAATGGCTTTCCAGTTAAAAAAAGTTTTATTTATCTAATAATATTTGCAATCCTATTTGTAGGATCGACTTTTACAATTGTAGGACCAGGACAAAGAGGAGTTGTCGTTCGTCTAGGACAAGTAACGGGAAAAGTCTTTAACGAAGGGCTTAATTTTAAAATGCCAATTGTTGATTCTGTTGTAAAAATGGATGTAAAAGTCCAAAGGTTTGATATTAAAAATAGTCAAGCCGCTTCAAAAGATGGACAATCAGTTTCTACAGATATCTCAGTAAACTATTCCCTACAACCAGAAAAAGTAGATGAAATTTATCAAACTCTTTCAAAAGGCTATGAATACAATGTAATTCATCCCGCTGTTAATGAGGCTATCAAACAATCTACAGCTAAATATGATGCAGTAGAAATCTTACAAAATCGTGCGGAAGTTGGAGATATGATGAAAAATATACTTCAAGAACGGTTAACTCAACACAACATCAATGTGGTAGCAGTTTCAGTTAACAACTTAGAGTTCTCTGAAAGTTTCGATAATGCTTTAGAGGCAAAACAAACTGCCGTTCAAGAAGCTTTAAAAGCTAAAAACGATTTAGAAAGAGTGAAATTTGAAGCCGAACAAAAAATTCAATATGCAAAAGCCGAAGCTGAATCAATCCGTATCCAAGCTCAATCGATTGCCCAGCAAGGTGGTGAAAACTACGTTAAACTTAAAGCCATAGAAAAATGGGATGGAAAGCTTCCAACGTATTCAACATCTAATGGTTCTGGAACTTTTTTCAATCTTCCCCTTAGTCGATAATTATGCAACCACAAAGATCAAAAACACATATTTTTAAATATTTTATTGGTTTGAGTACTGTTATCATTTTACGCTTAATTCCTCACCCACCCAGTTTTCAACCAATTATGGCAACTATGATGCCATACTCTAAAAATTGGGGGAAATTTTCTGGATGTATGTTCGGAGTCTTAAGTATTTTGTCTTATGATTTATTGACTGGAACCCTGGGTAAATGGTCTCTTTTAACAGTTGGGGCTTATGGGCTTTTGGGAATTCTTTCTGGAATTTTCTTTAAGCAACGTAAATCATCAGTAAAAAACTATGTAACTTTTGCAATTCTTGGAACCCTAATTTACGACATTATTACAGGCTTCGGAGTGGGTATGCTGATTTTCAATCAGGGTTTTTATCAAACCTTAACAGGACAAATTCCTTTTACTATTCAAAGCATGCTTGGTAACATTGTTTTTTCAAGTATCTTATCTCCAGTAATTTATAAATGGATTCTAAAAAACCCAAAGTTAGAGGATGTTTATATTCTTCAAAAATTAAACTTAGCTAAATAATATGAAAAAATTCCTCCAAAAAAAAATTCTTATTCCATTCTTTATACTACTTTTAGCACTAGGATATTATCTAGTTTTACCAGCTTTTATTGTAGTTGAAAAAAATCAAGAAATATCTTTTGAAACACCTGTAAATTCTGAATTACAAGATCCTACCGAGAAAAACATTCAAAGTCAGCCTGAAATATTAAGTCAAAATGACTTTCAAAAAGCTGCTTATGAGGTAAAAGGTCAAGCCTTAATTCTGCAGCAAGACAATCAAAGAATCTTAAGGTTCGAAAATTTTGAAACCATCAACGGGCCAAGTTTAAATATATATTTAGTTAATTCTAAAAACAAAGATATTTATCATGATTTAGGTCCAATCAAAGCCACTAAGGGAAATGTAAATTATCAAATTCCTGAAAGCTTAGATTTAAATCAATATGATCAAGTTCAGGTTTATTGTGTACCATTTAAAAAAGTCTTTAGTTTCGCCAATCTTTAAAAATATTAAAGTCAAGTTATCAAACACTTGACTTTTCGTAGTAGAGTTTTAATATATATACTTACATTTAAAGAAAATTATGACAAAACTAAGTATTTCAAAAGAAGGATTAACCTTTAATGTTAATCCTTTAAATAACGATGCTGATGCAGAGCAAAAATACAATCAATTTTTATCTAACGTAGATTTAAATAGAGCGCTTAGACTTCTCGAAGATATTGATTATGATTATCAAAGAATTAATCAATTACCAAATTCAGAAAGGGCCTTTTTAATTTCAATGCGTGATAATTCTATTGTAAAAACAACCATTGATATCTTTAAAACCACTGGAATTAAAGGATGGAAACTTGCTGATCAAGAGTCTTATCGACAAATTAAAGAAGAAGATATCCCAGAAACCGTTCCTCCTAAAAATTTTTCTCCTGAAATTATCGACCAGCAAGTAGACAAAATTAGAAGTGAAGTTTCAAATATTAAAAACTAAACTAAATACTTTTATATTGATAATTTTAATATTATAAAAAAGTAATTAAAGTAAATGCACCTAATGAAACTCAATCCTTCTCCATTTGAAAGGATAAAAAACGGTTCTAAAAAAGTAGAAATAAGACTTTTTGACGAAAAGAGACAAAAGTTAAAAGTAAACGAATTAATTCAATTTTCAAACCTTGAAAATCCAGAAGAAAGGATAATTGTTGAAATTTTAAATTTAACAAGGTTTTCAACTTTTCACGAACTATTATTAAACACACCTATGGAAAAATTTGGATATTCTCAAAGCCACAATATTCAAAAATTTTTAGAATCTATTTATACTATATATACAAAAACCCAAGAAGAAACCTATGGAGTTTTAGCAATTGAAGTAGAACTAAAAGGCTAACCAAAGTAAACTTCCTTTAGTCTTTTATCGTTTTGAACTTCTTTTGGTTTTCCTTCCATGTATTTTTTCCCATCAACTAAGACTATAACTCTATCAACTAAGCTAAACAAAAACTTTAAGTCATGCTCGATAATCACAATAGTTTTCCCATGTTTTTGAGACAATTGTTTGATGGAGTCTGCTAATTGATTTCTTAAAACAGGGGACACACCAGCTGTTGGCTCATCAATTAAAAGTAAATTAGCATTACTTAAATTTAATTTTGCCATTTCAAGTAGTCTTAGCTGTCCACCTGAAAGCACTCCAGCCAAGGAATTTTTATGTTCTAAAAGTTCAACATCTTTTAAAGCTTTATTAACTAATTTATCAACTTTCTTTTTTTGCTTTGAACTGAACATCCAGTACATTGGAAGTTCTAAAGCGTTTTCAGCTGCCATAATTAAATTTTCTTCTAAGGTCATTTCTTTAAAAACACCCACGTTTTGAAATCCTCTCGCTAACCCTTGCTTAGCTCTTTTAGAAGGAGATAAATTATTAACTTCTAGTCCATTAATGCTTACAAGTCCTGTATCAATTGGAGCAAAACCAGAAATAGCATTAAAGAAAGTAGTTTTTCCACAACCATTTGGTCCTACTATACCAACGATTTCACCATCGAAAACTTCTAAAGAAATATCTTGGTTGATCATTCTTTGTCCTAATTGAACATGTAAATTTTCGATTTTTAATATAGATTTTTTAGTCATAATAATTATTAAATTTCACGTTTAGATATTGTAAATTTTCCCGAAACTTGTCTCACCAAGAAAATCAGTAAAACACAATAGAATATGCTTCTTAAATGCCCAACAAATTGTGAAGGAAAGTTTAAAAAGCTAATAATTTCGGGTACAAAAACTACAAACATACTTGCTAGCACAGCCGAGCTTACTTTAGGTTTTAGTGCTAAAATTGCAATCGATACAAATAAGATTAAGTTTGGTATACCGCCAAAAGATGGATCTAAAAACTGAAGCCTCATTAATTCTAAAACTCCAGCAACACTACTTATAATGGCTCCCCAAACAATAACAAATCTAGAAATACTGTCTTTACTTGTCCCAAGTGACTCAAGCGCCACAGGATGTTCTTTAAAGGCTCTTATTTTCCTTCCTAAGCTACTTTTAACAACAAAGTAATGCATTGTTAAAACTAGCAGACACATAATTCCAGCAAAGACAGCCAGAGACGAAAGCTTACCAATGAAAGCAGGTCTTAGAATTCCAGATATCCCCAGAACCCCTCCAGTTAAGCCATCAAATGATTTTACCAAAGCGTCAAATCCCAAAATGCTACTTAGAGCTAGAACGGTAAAACTATCTTTAGAGACTTTAGTATACAAATAGCTAAATAAAAATCCGACTAAAGAGGTAAGTCCCAAACTTAAAACAAAAGTTAACCAAAAGCTAAATGTAAAGTTTTTGCTTAAAATTGCAAAGCTATAAGCTGAAAAGCTAAAGCATACAGATAAAGAAAGTAAAAATATTCCAGCCATCCCTATACTTAGTTGGCCAGCTACTCCCTGGACTGTGGCCCAAAAGAATCTAGTTAAAACTGTTAATAAATATCCCATAGTAAAAAATTATGATTGTCTTATGTTTTTTGAAAAAATTCCTCGAGGTTTAAAGCTTAAAATAATTAAAGCTAATCCAAACACAAAGAACATTCTATACGAATTGGTAAATTCAAAGCTTGATGGAGCATAGTTAATTAAAAACTCAGGAATCAGGGTCAGTAAAAAACTCGCCATAATTGTCCCTTTAATATCCGAAGATCCACCAACGAAAAGAGCTATAAAAGCTGTAATTGTTAAGTTAAAACCCATATTAGGAGTTAGTGATGTATTCATTGCAGCCAAAACTCCAACAATCCCAGCAATTATTGAGCTTATAATATATACACTTTTTCTGATTTTTAATTGGTTTATTCCAAGACTTGAAACTAAACTTGAATTTTCAGATACACTTCTTAGCGTTCTTCCAATCGGAGTTTTGTTTACTAATAAAAAGGCAGTTAAAGCTAAGACTAATCCAATTAGCAAAGTGTAAACTCCTGGCAAGGTAAACTTCACTCCCATAAAATCTACAATTGGAAGAATTCCTTCAATCAATGATTTTGAACTACTCTTAAATATAATTGCAATCATGGCCTCAATTAAAAGTCCCATCGATAAACTTACAATCAGTCCTAGTAAAGGCTCTTTATTTTTATAAAACTTTTCTAAAATTAAAAATGATATATAACCCAGCGTGATAGCAACTAATCCACTTATAATTATTGCCATAATATTGGATCCCATTTGCAAACCTTGATAAAATCCATAACCACAAGCAGTTGCAATAGCTCCAAGAGCTACATGCTCAATTTTAGACACTGCTTTAATTAAATATAAAGCTAAGGCCAAAAAAAAAACCTGAGTCCCTAAAACTAAACTGTTAGCAATGATTTGAAGAAAAAAATCCATATTATAATTTTAAAAATAAAAAGGCCCACTTAAAGCAGGCCTTAGAGTTTATTGAAGAACAGCCTTACCATCAACTATCATATATTTACCTGCTTTAATTCCTTGAAGGAAATTATTACCATCAAAAGATTTACCACTTGAAGATAATCCAGTTAAAGGATTTGTAAATAATTCTTCCTGAACAGAAGTTTGATTAGCTCTTGAATCGTTTACACTTCGTACTAAATTTTCCAGAGCATCACTTGCAGTAGCAGTGTAAAATACACCTAAAGTATTAACAGTAGAAGGTAGTGATTCAATAAAACTAGTAACTTCTTGACTGTCTAAACTTGGAGCTGCAAATAAAGTCATAGATTCCGCTAGTTCAGGAGCTTGTGTTCGACTATCATCAGCTACATAAGTTTCTTGTGATATTAATCTTACATTAGTAAAGAAATCTTGAGATTCTGCTAATTGATTCAATAGATTAATAGAAGTATCTCCTACATTAGGATTTAGAATTAATACTTCAGGGTTGCTAGCTTTAACTTTTTCAATAACATTTCTCATATCAGTTGCATTTTTTTCAAATGATTCATTTGAAATTATTTTATCTCCAAGTCTTTCTTCAAGAGAGTTTTTTAATGCAACATTATAATCATTTTGCTCTGTAATAATAGCAATTTTATCTGAATCCATGATATCTGCTGCCATCGTATCAGCAATTACCGCGTCACTGTATCCAATAGTTAGTAAATTTTTAGATTTACCTTCTATTTCTGGGCTTGAAGAAGTTGCAGATAATGCAACAATATCATTTTGTTCTAATAAAGGCTCAATAGCTAAAGTTTCAGAAGAGCAAAATCCACCTAAAATTCCATCAACATCATTAATATCAACTAATTTTTGAAAAGCAGTAACAGCTGCACCAGCTTCACATTTAGAATCTTCAAAATAAAGTTCGGCAGGAGTTTCAAGCATTTGGTTTTTATGATTTAAAACCATCATCATTTCTTCACCGTAAGCTGAAGCTCCTCCACTTAAAGGAAGCAAAACCCCAATTTTAACAGGTTCAGATGTTTTTGATCCATCTTCAACTATAGAGCTAGAGCAAGCAGTTAAAGAAAGTATTAATAAAATCGAAAGTAAACTTTTTTCATATAATAATTTTGTTATTGAATTACGATTTTATTAAAAAGAAAAGTAAGAAAAACACAAAATAATTTGACAGCTAAAAAAAAATTGCTAACTTATAAAAAAATAACACATATTCAAAATGAATCCTTGGTCAAATAATCTACCTAAAGAGTTTCAAAACAAAAAGTTTCAAATTAATGAGCACTTAATTAGCTTTGATGCCCCAGAACAAAAGTCTCAGGAAGTTTTAAGATCAATTGCAGAAAAGATTGTTTCATCAATTTCTATTAAAGTATACAAAAAAATTGCTAACACATTTGAGTACAACTATGGAGTCAATTTTTTATCTTACGTATGTTTAGAAATTTTAAGTAATGATATTTTGTTCAAGTCGTTTCCAAAAATGCTAAATACAAATATATATTCAGATTCTATCCAACTTTTTACAGATGTAATTCAAAATCAAGGTTTTTCAGAAGATTTAACATCTTTAATTTCTGAAAGGTACCGTTATTACATTTCAATTAATCCAGCAATTACTGGGGATTTTATAGGCCCAAGTAGAATTAACGATTGTAGCATAGATCAAATAAATGATTTCACTTTAAATATACCTTTTGTTTTAAAAGAGGTTTATGTAAATCAGTATACTGAGACTTTATCAAGTATTTTCTACTCACTATTAAGTCATTCATCCAAGGCAGACTTCACTGAATTCATTGAATTTACAAAGAAAAGCCAATTTACAACATAACTTGACACAATAAGGGTAACTGGTAGTATATTGATGATATTTAATAATAAACATATGCAAGATTTACTTACACCCTGGTCAAAACAATTGAATCAAGCAGATAAAGAAAAATCATTCAATTTAAAACCAGAAATTTCAAGTCTTTACACAGACCATCAACTAATGTATGAAAATGTGTACGATGGTATTAGTAATCATATTCAACAAGAGTTATTTTCAAATTTAGCATATTCAGTAGAGGATCATTATGGAACTAATTTTATATCGTACGTAATTTTGCAGGTTTTATTTGAAGAAATTTTATCTGAAAACTTTGGAGAAATGTTTACAGGGCAAGGATTTGTAGATACTCTTCATCAAATTTCAATCTCTACAAAAATAAAAGGCCATACAAGTAATATTGCAGAAACTGTAGGGGATGTATATTACTCAACAATTGAAATGAATCCACAGATAACTAAGGAAGAAATTGAATTTGATATTTTTAGTTTAAGCTTTGAACAAATGAATCAGGAAATTAACAGAGTCTCACGAAGTTTCAAAGAACATTTTATTAGCGAGTATGTGAATATCTTTAATAAAACCTTTCACTGTATTCTTTCAGATGATTCAAAGGTTTCTTTTGAAGAATTTATGTATAAAGTAAGAGACATATTTATAGCTGATGATCAATTGGAGTCTGAACTAGAAAGCGTTAGAGTCTCAAAATGTAAGGAATTAATAAATTCCTATAACCTTTGCGGAGATAAACCAATGATTCTTTCAAATGACTACGACGTAAAAGTTTACAGCATGAGATATTTTCACGAATATGGGAAATTGGTTGAAATACAAGATATTTACGATAAAAAAACAAAACCAAAAAACACCAGAGCTGAAAAAAGAAGAGCCCAAAAAGCTAAAAAGAAAGCCGCTAAAAAGCAATCCAAAAAATCAAGATAATAAAAAAAAACCTCCTAAGCGAGGTTTTTATTTAATAACGCTAACTCTTCAAATTTAAGCTATAATAGAAAAATATACTTAACGGATAGAGTCATCTATATATTAAAGAATAGTCTTTTCAATAGCAGGAACCATTTGTTTTTTTCTTGAAAGTATATTTCCTATATTTACATGGTTTGTATCGATTTGTTTTGAGTCTTTAAATGAGTTCATTAAAATTTGAACTTCTTTATCTGATTCGCAAATACCAATACTTTCTTCCTTTAAAATATCTACAATGAACACTATAGTAGTGTAAAGTCCGTTAGCTTCTTTTAATTCTCTAATAACCTCAAGTATTTCTTGAGATTTATCTAATGAGTATTTCGTATTTGTAGTTTCTACAACACCAATTGAGATTTTTTTATCTCCTATTTCATAGGTTTTATAATCCATTTCTACAATCTCTCTAGCTGTAAAATTGCTAATATTACTTTTTGCATCAAACATATCTGTAGCAAACATATCCAAATCTTCAAAATTTGCTATTTTGTTTAATTCAAGCATAATTTGGATGTCAAAATCGGTTGTAGTTGGTGATTTAAAATTAAGAGTATCTGATAAAATTCCACAGATCATTAATTTTGCAATTTGTTCAGTTATCTCTAAATTATTTTCAATATACATTTTATACAAAACAGAGGCAGTACTAGCTAAGCCTTCTGCTCTAATATTCAAAGGGCTAGCTGTTTGTAAATTAAATTTATGATGGTCAATAACCCAATCTATTTGGTATTTTTCTAAGTTATCAATAGCTTGCGAAGCTTCATTGTGATCTACTAAACAAATCTTAGAACCTTGCTCAAGTTCAGTTTTTAATTCTGGAGCTTGAATTTCTAAGCTTTTTAAAATAAATTCAGTTTCTTTGTTTAATTCTCCAAGTCTGATGGGAGTTACTTCCATTCCAAGTTGCGTAAAATAATCTGCCGCAATTAAAGCGCAAACAATTGCATCTGTATCAGGATTTTTGTGTCCAATAATATACATAGATATTTAAATTAAATATTAGCCTAATTTTAAAGTATTTTATATAAAATTCAAGCTTAGCTTGTTTTCCTATGGTAAGTCTCTAAAATCAGAAAATCTTGTTCTTATATAGGCAATTACTTTTGGATCAAAACCTAGTTTAAAATCATCAGCGTCTAAACTTGCAGGATCTATTAAAAATTTCATAGCACTCTTTAGAACGTAAGAAAAAGAGCTAGAGGCTAATGAGCATCTGAAATCAGATTCAAATCTAATCATAGCTAACGCAAATTCATTTTTCACTTCTATACTTTCACCTTTCTCTAAAACTAAAGCAATTAAATCATTTAAATTATACAGGCTTGAAGACAAAAGGAGTAATTCAGAATTATAGTTGTGATTGTTAATTTCCATTAACAAATCTTCGGAATTTAATTGAAGATTTTGGATTATCGAATAGATATTCTCAAGATAGTTTAAAAAATCAATAAGGGTTTCTTGAGGTAAGTCTGAGTCGTCAATTTTTCCACGCTCAGCAACCAAGTCGATCGTATTTAGTAAAAAAGTAACATGATCAATGGCAAGCTGATCAAATCTATCAATTCCATTAAACATACCTTGCGAATTTAAAACCAGTCTTTTTTCAAAGTCACTTATTTTAAAGCTTTGTTTAGCTATATAAAATTTTAATACTTCATCCAGACACTCTGTTTGATCTCCAAGATAAATATAAGGTTGCAGTGAAAAAGTATCTAGATTATATGATATCAAGTGTCTTTCCGTAGAGAAATTAGAATCTATATTAGGGTGGGCATTTCTTAATCTTTCAAGATCATGCTTGATCAATGCATTATTTTGATTTAAAAAATCAATTAAAAAAACTGGCATTCCATTACATTCCTCTCTAGATTCTAGATTTACAAACGGCGAAAAATTCAAAGAGCTCTGTATCTCTCTTATTTGATGTAAAGAAGCTGCAGACTCAATATTATCGGGCCTAGCGCTACAAGCATTTAAAGCAAGACCTAAAGCTAGAATTGATTTAGTCTTCATGTTATTTTAAGTTAAATGTAATTTTAATTATGAATTTAGAGTTTAAATTTTTATCTGAGGAAAATGTTTACCCCTCAAAATATTTAAATGTTGTAAAGCAAAATTTTGTAATGCCAAACGGTATCCAAAAGTCTTTTGAGATTCATAAAGGTGGAGAAGTTGTCATAATTCTGCCCTTAACAAATGACAACCAAGTAGTTTGTGTTACTCAGTATAGAGTAGGACCCAAAAAGCTAATGACCGAACTTCCTGGTGGATTTGTAGATAATGGTGAAACTCCTATACAAGCTGCAGAACGAGAACTTTTAGAAGAGACAGGATTTAAGGGGGATTTAAAATACGTTCAAACGATATTTCCTGATTCTTATTCAACTATCAAAAGACACGTATTTATAGCTAAAAATTCTAGAAAAATGCAGGATCCAAATCTTGACGAATCTGAGTTTCTAAAAATTGATTTACTCAATGTTAAAGACTTCAGAGATCATTTGATTAAAGGTCAACTTACTCATTTGGAATCAGCTTATTTAGCCATGGATTTTTTAAATCTATTGTAAGTCTGTCTTACTGTATATATTTTATCTTCAATTTCAGTTGCAACAATAGCACCAGCAATATTAAGAGCAAATAAGGCTTTTGCACCAACGACAATAGTTTTATCTCCAAGATTTAATTCTTTTTGTTTCATTTTTTAATTTAAAGTATCTTGATTATATACTGATTTTGCCATAACGCAATTATATTTCAAGACAAATACCACAATTTGAAAAGGCACAAGTTTTTAAAGACTCTTAATTTTGATATAATTTGAAAAGTTAACAAATTATAATGCTATTACTTGAAACCTTTTATTTTTTTATTCCAGCATATGTGGCAAATATGGCACCAGTTATAGCAAAAAAACTAAACCTTCCATTCGACAAACCTCTTAACAAAAAAAAACTAGGCAAGAACAAAACTTATCGCGGTCTAATTTTTGGATACTTAGCTGCTTTACTTACAGTCTATCTTCAAAAAGTCTATTTGATAGATGGCTTTAATTTGATTGATTATAGCCAGGAAAATATATTTATCCTATCATTTTCAATGACTTTAGGTGCCCTTGGAGGAGATGCCTTAAAATCATATTTCAAAAGGAAAAAGGGTATTCAATCAGGCCAACCCTGGTTTCCATTCGATCAAATTGATTTAATATTAGGAGCAATAATTTGTACATTACCTTTTTATAAACTTCCACTTATTGAAACATTATTGATTTTAATAATAACTCCTTTTTTACATTTTGCTACGAATTTCATAAGCTACAAACTCAAAATCAAAGACGTTTGGTGGTAAACTTGCAATCAAAGTATATTTTGATAAAATAGTTTTACATCAAATGGGCCGTTTACAGCTTGCTGTGTGTAGGGTAACCTACCGCGGTCCACCAAATTAAAGTTAATACTTTTTTTGCAATAAAAAATTCTTATAAAATCAAGTAAAGTCTACATCTGAGTTATTAATTGTAGTTGTATCAAAAGCTTTTACATCTTATATTTGAGCTTTTATATATTTTTATTTGCTCAATAGTTCGTTATAAGCTTGACAAAAACATTAAAACATGTAAAATAAGCTTATTATAAACAAAAAAATATGAAATCAAATATTTTATTAAGCGCGGCTTTAAGCTTTTCTTTAAATTTAAACTCAGCAAATGCCGATGATACAAGCGCTCCAAATGCAGCAATAACTCTTGAAGATTTAAAAAAAATAGTTTCAGAAGAATTAGAACCAGTGTTAAATAATAATTTAAGTAAAGTTATTCAAGAACTAAAAGATAATAAACCTACTGAATTAATCGAAGTTACAAAATTAAATATAGATCATTTAGTTGATAACGATTACCAACATCATCCACAATTAGTTAGCTTAGATAATATCGATACAGGTCCAAACCGGATAATTAAAGTTAAGTTAGGAAGTGTAAAACCAGAAAAGAAGAAATTCAAAAATTAGTAATAAAAAAAACTCTCCAATTCAGGAGAGTTTTTTAATGTTTATTTAGAATGCAATTTCTGCATCACAGCTTCCACCGTTTACTTTACATTGGCATCCAAGTCTTATTTCTGGTTGCTCTGGATCAAGTCCCATCATTTCTTCTTTTTCTGTCATTTCATTAAGATTTTCAGATCCTGATTTTACTTTAACCATACAAGTTGTACAAACACCATTTCCACCACAGGCTTGGTCAATTTGAACATCATTTTCATTTGCAATTTCAAGTAAGGTTTTTCCTGTATCTATGTCGTCAAGTTGAATCTTTTTACCATCTTTACGAAAAACAACTTTACATTTGTTGTCTTGAGTCATAAATTATTTAGCTTTAGGGCTTACTGCTTTTTGAGCTTTAGATTTCATTCTGTTAGCTCTGTTGTTTGGTAAAATATTTTTCTTAGAACACGTGTCAATAATTTTATAAACACCTGAAAGTTCACCTTCAGCTTTTTTCATATCATTGTTTTTGATAGCATCAAAGAAAGATTTTTGTAAATCGTGTAATCTTCTTTTAAATCTATTATTATTAAGCTTTCTTTTTAAAGCTTGTTTTACTCTCTTTTTAGCAGATTTAATAATTGGCATATATTTTCATTATTAGTAACAAAAGACTACATATATTCAAAGTAAAAGTCAATTCAATTTGAAAAATATGTTTTTATTAAATTAATTCTACTGTATAATGAAATAAATAACACAATTAATATGAAGAAAAAAGGAATAATCTCCCTGATTCTCGGAGTTATCACAGGTGCAACTGTGGGCGTTTTATTTTCTCCAGATAAAGGTGAAAACATTAGAAAAAACATCAAATCTAAAATTAAGAAAGAAAAATGGGTAGATAAAGCTAAGAGTTTTTTTAAAGATTTAAAAAATGAACTCAAAGAAGAATTCGATGATCTAAAAAAAGAACTTAAAGAAGAAGTTAAAGAAGTAAAAGAATCAAACAAAAAAGAGGACTAAACAGTCTTCTTTTTTCTTAGTCTATATAAAAATGAGGCTAAAAAACTAAATGCTAAAGTATAGTAAATAGCAGGTCCAGTATTTCCTTGAACATTTCTAGATTGTAAAACCTGTGATTGTGTATTCGATAAAAATCCACCAGTTCGATTCATATTTGGATTAGCTCCAAAACTATTAGCTGTATTGGCAGAAGCCGCAGGAATATTTGCTGATAAGTTTTGAATTCCTCCAGAAGGGTTTCCAACTTGATTAACAGCTTGAGAATTAGCTCCTAGAAAAGAAGATCCGCCAGCAAATGGACTTCCACTTTGATCTTGATTGCTTAGGGGTTGGTTTGATAGATTTCCTGAATTAATATCGTTTATGTTCAAAGTGTTACTTCCAGTTTGGCTGTCTTGAACTTGATTGATACTCAAAGGCGGTAATGCAATCGGTTTTTTATCTGACGTAGTAGATGAGTTTGTACTCGAGCTTGTAGAATTACTTGCAGTATTTGTATTTGTAGTTCCTGAGTTAGTATCAGTTTTTGCAACTAAAGTTGGAGGTTTTTCACTGGCAGAACTTGATGGTTCATCTACAATCAATGCCCCAGTAGCACTTGATGCAATTTCTGAAAGTGTGTTTTGGTTTTCAATTGATTGATTTGAACTTAGTGCAAACAATACTCCAAAAACTAAAATTAATGTACCAACGCTCACTCCAATTACTAAATTAGAGTTTTCTGCTAGGAATAATTTAAAGTCATCCACAAAACCTATATCTGAACTTTTAGGATCAGCTAGTTTGATTTCAGAAACTTTACTTGAAGTTATTGGATTTGTAGAGTTCGAAGATTGATCATTTGAATCTAAATTCGAATTGTTCATTAAATTAATTGGCACAGTAGAAAATTATTAACATTTAAATTATAACTAACTTTACTAAGTCTTAAAATTGTTAAAATTAGTAAATATTGTATAAACTAAGAAGTTAATAAAAATGCAGGTAGAATCATCATGCTAAGAAGACCAACAATTACTAAAATTGACATTACTTGTTTCATCATTTTTTAAGGGTTAATTTACTTTAATAGTTTCTTTAAAAGTTGAAAGATTATTATCTGGATCAAAAGCTCTTAAGATTACTTCAAATTCTCCAGATTCTTCAAATGTAAAGCTTGGCTTTCTATCTTCGGAGTCTCCAAGACCTGCAAAATCCCATTCAAATCTAGCTACATTTCCAGTAGTACAATTAGGATTAAATAAAACAGTTAAAGGAGCAGGACCTTCAATTCTTGAAGATTTATAACAAGCTTTCAAAGGTATTTCATTTACAAAAACCAAGATATCAGTAGAAGCAATTTCATTTTCATCAGTTACAGCAGTAACTTCTACATTAAATTCTCCAGTTCTTGTAAAGAGATGAGTAACAGTCGAACCAGATCTTAAAACAGGAGTACCATCATCAAAATTCCATCTGAATTGCACAATATTAGCTCCTGCAGGGGCTTTAGTTGCAGATGCATCAAAAGTTACTTCTAAAGGCACATTTCCAAGGCTAGGGTTGGCACTTACTTCAGGTCTTAAGTCCGAATCAAATACTTCAACCTCTATAATTTTACTTGCAGTTTTTCCAGTTGTTGAAGTTATTGTAAGTTTCAAATCATACTTACCAGGAACAGTATAAACATGCTCAACCAATTGGCCAGAAGCATCCAAAACTGAATCGTTTTCAAAATCCCAAGAGTATTCAACTATTTTAGCACCCGATGAAGCTCCAGCATCCAATTGTATTTTAAAAGGAATTTGACCTTCGATTTTCCCATCTAATATTTCAGGGATCGAAGTAATCTTTGGAAATAATCCAGACGGAGAAGAAGACACCGTAAAGTTTTCAAAGTATTGAATCTTGTTTCCTGAATCATCTAAAAGCTCTAAAGTTACTTCATAAATACCTTCGTTTTCAAAGCTGTAAGAAACTTTTCTTCCAACTCTTTCTTTCCCATCTCCAAAATTCCATTTGTAATTTGTAATTTCACCTTCTAAGCTCAAAGAATCAGAAGCATCAAATTGATAGCTTCTATTTGGAGTCAAAACATCATCGCTAGGACTTACTTTAATTCTTGGTGTAAAAACTTCATCAGTCTTAACGATTAAATCTTTAGATATTTTTGAACTTCTTCCGTTGTTATCAGTTACTATTAAGGTTGGTTTAAATAAACCTACACTTTCATAAGTAAATTCTCCTTTTACTCCTTCGCTATCAACTACTGAGTCTCCATTGAAATCCCATTCATATAAAATAATTGAACCATCTGGATCCACAGAACTTGAAGCATCAAATTCTACTAATAAAGGAGCAAAACCTGTTTTAGGTTGCATTTCAAAGTCTGCAGTAACTTCTACATTCTCTATCCCAACTAATCTTGTGAATTCTAGAGTTTTGATAGCTTGGCTTTTATCTGCTACTTCAAAATAACTTACCCCAAGTTTAACTTCATAAACACCAGTAGCTGGTTTATCTTTAAAGGTCTTAAAAATAGTTTGTCCAGTTCCAGAATCACCATCGCCAAAGTTCCAGTTATATGAAACAATTTGAGCTTTAGAGGTATCAATAGGTAAATTTTTAGCAGAAAATTCAATATCAATTGGAGCTGTTAAGTTTAAAGTCGACTCTAAATTAGCTCCTATATATTCAATTTTCACTTCTTCTATAGGACCTGTATTCCAAAATACAGCGATTAATAATGCTAGTACAACCGATACAAAAAAAGTAACTCCTCCAAAAATCACATTTTTAAATTTGAGTTTTCTTTCTTCTACATCTAAAAAATCAATTTGCGTATATGAAAACAAATTAATTAAGAAAAATAATAGACCAACTAAACTCGAAAGGCCAAATACTAAGGTTAAACTTAGTTTTAAAAAGTTAACAGCATTTAAAGCTGAGATTCCAATTGAGGCTAAAATTGCATTATCCTCTCCAGAAGACAATCCAAATAAAAGTCCAGTTAACACAAAAGATAAAACCAAAACTCCAGCGATAGAAATCATCATTAGAGTTAGGCCTTTATTGGCAGATTTTTTCTTTTTTTTGTCTTTTGATGGTTCGTTATCATTTTTGAAATCGTTATCAATTAAGATCTCATCAAAGTCTTCAAAGTCATTGTGTATTTCGTTACTATCGTTAAATTCGTTAAAGTTTTCGTTCTCTTTCATAAAGTAAAAATTATTACAACCAAATTATAGCAAAATTAAATTTGATTCAAAACTAAAAAAGTCTTATCAAACGAACAAATAATGCTGAAGCTCCTGTTAAAAAAATAGCAGCCGAAGCAGTATGTATAGTTTTATCTCCATCTAAGTTTAAAGAAGCAGAGAAATCCAATCCTTTAAATTCAATATCAATCGAATCATAATATTTAACTCCAGTGTTATCAATCAAAGTTACTCTGGCTCTAATATCACTTGAAGTAGAAGTGTAAGTTGTTGTGAAATCTTGTTTGTTTGTAGTTCTAAAGTCTACGTCGTTATTAAAAATTCCGTCGTTACTAGTATCTACATAAACATTAGAATCAACTTGAATTTCAATGATTTCACTTGGTAGATTATCAAATTTAAAAGTCACAACTTGCGAGTTTTCAGTTGAAGTTAATTTATCTGTAAACTCATTATAGGCAGGCTCAGTGATAATAAATTTATTTGGATTAAAATCCGCTAAATTTTCTGAAGAATCTAAATTGTTTTGATTTGAACTCGAGTCTGTTTGGGAATCTTGTGTAATTCCAAGCTCTCTTTCGATTGCAATTTGTTCTGGAGTTTTTTGAAAAATTCTATTGTTATCAGCCGAAAGTCCACTTGCATCCGGATTTACATTTCCAGGAAATACTTGCTGGTTAGTTGGAGTATTCGTTGCATTTTGCGGAGCTTGTCCACTATTGCTTAAATCATTTATAGCTTGTTGAGTCGGAGTTTGAGCTTGAGGAAAAGGAACTTCAATTATTCTTTCCACTGTATCTGAATTTAAAGCCGAATCTGTAACAGTTAAAGAAACTCTCTTAACTCCATAACTATCGTAAGTGAAAGAAGGGGAGTTGTTTCCAATTTCTTGCTTATCATCAGCTGCTGATCCATTTCCATCTGCATCCGCATTTGGATCATTTGGATTTATATTAAAGTCCCAATAAATTTCTCGAATTGTTAAATTAGATCCTTCCGCAACTTTTGCATTACTAGTAAATTCAACCGTTTTATCGTCAAGTATTTCAAATGTAAATGCAGCTTGAGGCTTAGCAGTTTTTTCTTCTTGAACCGCGATTGCTTTTTCAATTCTATCTTGATTACCTTCATTGTCTTCAACGGTTAATGCAACAGTATAAGTTCCTGGTTTATCGTAATTTATAACCGGATTTTTACTAGTTGAATCCACATTGTTAGCTGGATTTTTTCCACCTTTAGAATCGGTAGCAATATCAAAATCCCATTCATATGAAACAATTTCACCACCGTTAATAAAGTCAGCTTCTGAATTGTTTTTTGTAACAACTTTTAATTTATCTCTCGAGAAATTAAAGGCTGCTCTTGGAAGAGCTAATTTCCCACCAATTTCAATAGTTTCTGTGGCAGTATCCACATTTCCTTCGTTATCAGTAACAGTTAGTTTAATTGTTTTTTGACCACTTCTTGTATAAGTAAAGTTTGGTTCATTTTCAGTTGAATCCGAATCATCATCTGCAACATCATTTCCATCTGAATCTGTTTTAACATCAAAATCCCACACATAACCACTTATATTAGCATTCGAATCTGCTTGAGAATTATTTTGGATAGAAATATCCATTCCATCTACTTCAACCACAAAGGCTGCTTCAGGTGGTTCAAAATTTGACTCTACATATATAAAGATAGGATTACTAACTGCCACTCCACCTTTGTCATCTACAACTTGTTGCACAACTCTAAATCCTTTTCTAGGAGAAATAGTATCGTAATTAATTACAGAAGCTCTAGAAACAAAAACTTCATCGTTAGCAAAACTTCCATCACCTAAAATATCATATTTTCTTTCAACTACTGTTCCATCTGGATCAAAAGATTGATCAAAGAAAGTAACACTTTCTCCAATTTTCACAGAACTTTTATCTGCTCTAAATTTAGAAGAAGGCAATTTATTTTGACCATTAACTGCTGTAATCACAGCCGGAGTTCCTTCTAAGAACATAACTTCACATTTTCTTTCGATTCCTTCGTTATCAATCACATCAATACAAATTCCATAGTCAACTTCCTCTCCTTCATCACCTCTAGTTCCTATTCTAAGAACTTCAGTTGCCGATTTAGAAACTCTCACTCCTAATTGTTCCTCAGGATCATCAAGAGGGAAGTAGTAGTATCTAAAAGTTTCGATTCTACCATCAGCATCATAAGGACCCACAGCTTTAACTCTTACATCAAAAGGTGTGATTGGACCATTAATACTTTCAGCTGAAATATTTTCAATCGAAGGTTTAGCTTTTGAAAGTGGTACAAATAAATTTGCAGTATTTGTAACTTCCGGATCTTTGGCATCCGTAATAGTTAAAGTAACATCAAACCCAGGTTCCCCAAGAGGCGGATAATCTTTATAGTTATAAATAAATTTCTTTTGAGTTCTAGTCGTTCCATCTCCTAAATCCCATGAATATTTAAGACCTTTATTTGTCCCATTCAAATTCAAAGATTTCGAAGCATCAAACTCAATTCTAGTTTTTCTAAATACATCAGGCAGATCATTGGCTCCACTTAAGAAAGTGTTTCCACCCACAGTAGCCGCAATTACCGCAGTTGGAGTATCTCCACCACCAATAATAATCGTACTACTTAAAGCTTTTGATTCAGTTTCACTCTCTGCAAAAACTCCAATCTTATACGACCCACTTAAAGCATAAGTATGTGTAAACTCAAATTCATGATCCACACCAGAGTTTACACTCGCAGGTCTTTTTAATGACTCACGACTTCCATCTCCAAAGTCCAAAGTAACCCGATTCGCAGCTCTTGAAGTCACAGTCACAACTACTTCACCACTTTCAAGTAATCCAGTTTCTACATTAGCTTCTAGCACTCCAGCTCCAGGATTATCTAATTCTAAGTTCATTACTCCACTTACCAGCAACGAGCTTTCCGCAGTACTACTCACCAAAACCTCATCAGTACCGCTAGCAACTTTACTAGCCTTCAAGCCAATTCTATAAGTTCCTGGTTTTAAGAAAGTTATTTCAGTTTCTTCTTGATTAGCATTAGCTATTGGTTCAAAATCAGTATTTTCAACTCCATTTAAAACTTTCCACTCGTATTCAGTAGTATAGCTTGCAGCTGGATCAAAATTATCAATTTGCTCATCTGGATCCGAAGTTAAACTTGCATTTAAAGTAAATTTAGCTGGATCAAACAGACTGTTTTGATCAATCACAATTAGCGGTTCAAGCGGTCTTGGATTCACATCCAAATTCACCGAAGCTGTTTCAGTTACACCCTCAGCACTTTCCGAAGAAACTTCCACCGAAATATTAAAATCTTCAGGTTTCAAAGCTCTAAATCTTAAAACATCTTTATCTTCATTTAATTCACATTCAAAACCATCATTATTTGGCTGTTCACAATCTAAGACATCATTATCATTTTTCCATTCATAAGTAATTGATCCAAAGTCCGATCTTGAGTCTTCGGCACTTAAGGTAAACTCTTCACCAATAAATCCGGAAGTTTTATTGGTTCTTAACCTTGCAACTAAACTTCCAACTACAACATCAAACATTTTTCTATCTAAGTTTCCATTGTTATCTTCAACTTCAAGTTGAACTTGCACACGACCTCTCTTGTCAAAATTTCGTGTAATTTTCGGCCCCAAAAGATTATCTTGAATAATCTCTGTATTTGAAGCATCAGTTAGATTATCAGGTAAATTCTCTGGTGTACCAGAAGTTCCAGAAAAGGTACCAGCTCTATCTGAAAATCTCCACGAAAACCTTTTTAAATTTTCGCTTGGTTCTGAAAATGAAGCATCAAAAGTGATCCCAGAGCTAGCTTCGGCTAATGTAAATTTAATTTCAGGATTATCATATAATAAAATTCCATCCGTATTAAACCATTTTAAAATTTTATCACCAATGTTATCAACAATATTTAGAGAATTTCCCAGTGACTCTAAGGTGAAAGCTTCATTTGATATTGAATAACCTACTAGGTTAATCCGCGAAGTCGGAGGTTTAACTCTAATTGTTTGATAGGCAATCCCAGTCAGAATGTTTTCCAATTTTTTATATTCACTAACTCTTTCATTAGCAGTTTCCACTCCATCGACAGTAGTTATATTTCTTTGATTACGCGTAGTTTGACTTAAAGACTTAAGTAATAACCCTACCCTAAAAGATCCAGGTTGCTTAAATGTACATGTCAAAGAAACACTTTCCGCGTTATAATTGTTACAACTAATTTGATCTGAATTAATAGATTCAAATGATTCCGTTCTAATATCAAGGTCTCCTAGGTCACTAGTTTCATAAGACCCATTACCGTTAATATCCCAAAGTAGTCTATTTTGAATATCATTAGTATCTGAATCTTGACTATCTGTTAACACAGATCTGTTACTTGGATCATAACTTCCACTTGCATCAAAAGTCACAACAAGAGGTGCTGAACCTTCTACTACATTTACATCAATCACCGGTACAGTGAATTTAGCATTTTCAATAGTTGTATGAATTTCTGATAAAGTTTGAATGAAACTAGCAATAATACTTTGTACAGATGTCCTTGAGCCAAAATTGGAAATAGTTATTTCTTTAGGTCTAGATCGATCACTGTTCCCATAAGTGTAACCCCAGTCTCCTAGTGTTCCATCCTTTATTAAAAGATCTAAAACAGGAGGACGGTTCTCTGATTCTAATTGTTTAGGAAGTTCTGTAATTAAATCTTTTAATTTACTTTTCAAATTTGGATAAGAAGATATTAAATCATTTAAAACTTCCAACCTAGTAGTAAGAGCAGTAAGTTTATTAAGTAAATCTTGACGAACACCCGCTTCAAGGGTGTATGCAGTGTAAAGCCCAACTCTATTGTAAACATAGTTAAAAATTTTCACCTCATTGTTATCTCCTGTAGTTTTAAATTTTGAAATAAAAGATTTTGTAACAGGGTAATTGATTTCATCAAACTTTTCATCAGCGTTAACAGTAAATTTAATACCAGTTGAAATGGCATCAAATGCATTTTCACAATCAACTGTCATAAAATTCAAAGGTCTATCTTCTGGTTCCAAGGAGCATACGTATTCTTGCATTTCTTCATCGGATCCAAATAGACCACCAAAAAAACCAATAACACCACCAGCAATATTTTCAATTAAGTTTGCGGCAGGGGAATCTTTATATCTATTTTCAAGATCACTAGTTACCTCTGCTGTAATTATTCCATTTAAATCATTTATAACTGGGTCAATCCCAAATTCCACCACATCTCTTGCTAGAAATCCTGTGTTAGAAAGTGCACCTCTTTGTTTTTCAAGGTTAATAAATGCATTACGCATTCTTTGCAGTTGAGTTATTGTATTTTTTCTACTATTAAATTCTGATGGTCTAGTTGCTAGAATACTTTTTAAATTAGTTGAATCCTGGCGATAGATTTCATAGGCTTGCGTCATGTCTCTGGCAATGTCTTTTAATTCAAAGGCTACTGAGTTAAATCTGTCTAATTGTTCTAAGTTTGATTGATTGGCTAGTTGAGAAGAGCTGTCTCCACCTGGAGCTTGAATAACTGTGTTCACAATGGCGTATGAACCCATGATTACCAAAATTCCGTATAGTGAGTATTTTATATTATTTTTTGCAGATTCAATATTTGAGTCGTCCACGGCAGAGGTTACGTATAAGAATCCAGAATAAACAATCACTAAAATTGCAATCATTCCTAAAAATCCAAGTGCAAAGTTTGCAATATTTAAAACAAAATCCTGAGCACTGTCAGTTTGCGTTAAGGTAGGATCAAGACCATCTCCAGTTGGAGCTTTGATTCCTCCTCGGAAACTTGAAAAAGATGAAAACTTTTCATCACATTCTAAAAATCCTCCGAATTCAGAAGATACATCCGAACAAAAATCCGCATGTGTTGTATAACTTGAGCCACCTAAAGAACCAAGTAGTAAAACTGCAAAAAAGCCTACAAATACAGCTTTTAAACAGTTTTTGATTTTATTAAATTTCGCCATTTAAAATTAATTAATTATTATTCCCTATATTGTATCAAATTTTGGGCTTTTTGACAACAAAAAACCTATTAAAAAACACAATTTTAACAAGTATATTATACATGATTTTAAAAAATCTTGCACAAAGTTTTTTCAATAAAAAAACTAAGTCCTAAAACTTAGTTTTAAAATTATAGTATGATTGAAAACTAGAATTCTGGCTGCTGATCAAAAACCTGTACATTTGGATTGTCTAAGTCAATTACAGTGTTAACAATTGCAAATGCTCCAAGAGCGATCACAAGTCCAATTATTCCTCCAAATATTGCATTTTTAATTGCATCCTGATTAACTTCTGTAAATCCACCCACAATGTATTGGGCTCCGGCATAAAAGAATGCCATCAAACTAATAGTTCCAATTATTCCTGAAATAAAATTAGTAATATTTACAATCAATCTAGATCCCGCTATTGGGTCCACGGACTGGGCATTAACAAAGATTATTTCATTAACTAAAGTTCCACCCAACATTACTACAAGTAGACCACCAGCTCCCCAGAAAATTTGATTTTTAGCTTTAGTCATTGCTTCTTCATCTCCCATATTCGCAACCATCTTGGTACCTGCAAAAATCAGCATACAGATTGAGAGAATCACAATTATACCTTGAATGATTCCAACAATTCCAGCTAACTCTCCACCAATTTGCCCGGCAGCCACTTTAGCTCCTGCAATCGAACTTACAGCCGAAGGCATCATTACTTTATTGAAAATAAACTCAGCAGTTAATATAACCCCCACCGCAATTAAAATTTGCAGCAAGTATTTCTTCATATTTCCCCAAACTTCTTCAGCCCCTTCGCTTCCAGCAGTAATTAATCTTACAATAGAAATCACAACCACTATCGACATTATGGCATAGGCCACGTATTTCATAAGGCCAATAATTGCAAAAACTAAAGATGTAATATTGTAGTAACCTCTTTCTTCAACAACAAATTTCGACGATGTATCTGAGACAGGAATTAAGCCAGTTTCCTCAGTATATTTCGTAAATATTTCTTCAAGTTTATCTTTTAAGAAACCTTGAGGGTTTCTTGCATCCGGGATCTCAGCAAAAGCCAGGTTTGTAAAAAGTAGGGTACTGATTAGTCCAAATGAGATTAGAAATTTTTTTATAAAAGAAATCATATTTAAAAGTTAAAATTGTCCAGCAACTACAGTTGCAATAATACTATAAGCCGCATAGATCAAAATAATCCCAGCTAGTGAAACTCCAATCATTCTTTTGGCTTTAGCAGCTTGTTCTTCGTCAAATCCACTCGAGGCATACATAACCCCACCAATCACAGTTGAAAGTATTGCAACCGGTCCTACGAAGGAAACTACTAGATTAGTAAATCCAATTAGTTCCATCTTAGCCCCGCTTGGTGAAATAGTCGGATCCGTAAAAGGCGAACCTATACTATATATTATATTACCTAATATATTGTCGAAGATTAAAAATAATATCAAACCCATTGCTGCATAAGTAATGTAAGATTTTTCTTTAGCTGCATCTTCTTCGCTTCCAGCTCCAGCTACCATTTTAACTCCCGAAATCGTAATAAATAGTACAGCAAGTCCAGCTAAAGTATATCTAATTAGGGCAATCAATACGTCTACATTCTTATCGAAGATTTGGACTCTTTGCAGAACATCGGTCTTTGCACCCAAGATTCCACCTTTTTGCAGGCTTAATAAAGACCCAATTTCTCCTGCTAAAAATACAAGGCCAATACCCATCACTATATATATAATGGTATCTTTTAATTTTGTCATTCCTTCTTCACTGTCCATACCAGTAGTAAGCATGGATAAAACAGAAGAGATAGTCAAAACACTTGCCAGGGCTCCAATTAATAGTTGAATAATAAAAGTTACATCTTTTATTAAAATACTAGACTTACCAAAGAAATCTTTCTTTTCTGTATCTGAAATATTCACAAAATCTTCTTCAAAAGCTTCGTTATTAATTGGTAAAAAAGATCTTACTGGAATTTCATTAACCTCTTCGGCAAAAGCTAAATTCAAACCCATCAATAAAATACCAACTAAAATTACTAATTTCTTTAAAAACTTCATAAATACATTTAATTCCTATAATTATACACTAATTATAATTTTTCTGCAATTTAATTGCCAGCACAAATTGAGCTTTAAGAAATTGATTTTTTGCTTGCAATTTTGGTGAATTCTAATAATATATAAAAAAAAGACCTGCTTTTTGAAGGTATTTAAATTAAAATCAAAACCTATGAAATTTTTAAAAGATAGCTACAAAGAATTAGAAAAAGTAACTTGGCCTACCAAAAATCACGCTGTGTCAATTACTATTTTAACAGTTGTATTTACAACTATCGCAACTGGTTTTCTAACAGTAGTAGATGGTGGATTTAAAGAATTCTACAACTATCTAATTGATATTTCTCCTAAATCTCAATCTGTAGCTCCAGTTCAACCTCAAATTGATGCATCTGCAATTAAATTAACAGATCAAGACGGTAACGAAATTGATTCGAGTGCAATTCAAATTAACCCAGTATCAACAGACGCTCCTAAAGCTTCTGCTGAATAATTCAAATATTAATTTTATATAAATGTCTAGACAAGCTCAAAATACAGGAACAAATTGGTATGTTATTCACACTTATTCCGGATACGAAGACGCCGTAAGAGAAGCTTTACTTCAAAGAATAGAGACAATGAACATGCAAGATTACATTTTTGATGTAGTTGTTCCAAAAGAAAAACAAATCGTAATGAAAAAAGGAGAACCTAAAGAAGTAGAAAAGGTGATTTTCCCAGGTTACGTTTGTGTAAAAATGGATGTAAACGATGATTCTTGGTTTATGGTTAGAAATACTCCAAATGTAACTGGTTTCGTTGGTTCTGGAACAATCCCAGTACCCGTTTCACTAGAAGAATGGCAAATTGTTGAAAAACATATGGGTAAAAAAGATGCAAAATTCCAAATTTCTGTTGAAGAAGGGGATCAAGTTACTGTTCTTGAAGGTCCATTCCAAAATTACGAAGGTGAAATTGAAAAAATTGAACAAGATAAAGGTAAGGTTGTTGTTCTTATTTCTATGTTCGGTAGGGAAACTCCTGTTGAACTTGATTTTAACCAAGTTAAAAAGAAATAACATCAGTTTAACAAGCGAAAATTTTCAAAAAGGCTTGATTAGCCTTTTTTTTCTTTGATTTTTTTTTTATAATAAAGAAAAAACATGCATAAAAGTACAATTTTCTTGGCAATCTTTGCCTTCTTTTCTATTACTATCTTACTTGAAAGTCAATTTAAAGCAGCGCCATCGGCTCCAGCAAGTCAATTACAGACTAATTCAGCTTTCTTTCAAACTTCTAACTCTAAAGATCCAGAATTCCAAGATATAAAAAATCAGAATTTCCAAGAGCAAGCTTCAGAGCAAAAAAATAATAACCCTCAAATCTCGCAGGATTCAGAATCTTTAAATTCAAACCAAGAATCCAAAGAGGCAGGCTTTAATGCCGAATTTTTCAAAGACTTTTTAAAGAGCTCAGATCAAGAAGAATCTTCACAAGAAGAATCTTCACAAGAAGAAGTATTACTCTCACAAACACAAGAAGTTGAGTCTAAACTTATAAAATATTTTGCATCTATAGATATCGAAGACTTAGAAATTTCTTTAGATCAAAATCAAAGTTTAATTTTCGACACAGTAGACTTGTCAAAAGAGGATTTCCAATCATTTAACAATTATAAGTATACCAAGCAAAATAGCTTAATAGCCAAAGGCACAGAGATTACTTTTGAAGATTCTCAAAAAGCTGATTATTTTTATACTCTTTTACAGGCTGTCATAAAATCCTTCGAGGGAATCCAGATCAACAAAAATAATCAATTCCAGGAGTCCTTTTACATCAACAATCCATCTAAACCATTTTTTGTAAGCTTAGTTATTTTCGATAAACAAAAAATCTATTGTTTCTCTTACCATAAAGACATCCATGAGAGCTTCAAAGGTTTCTACGAAATCCTTCTGTAGCAATTTACTAATTTATTCTCTTGACTTTATTTAGCATGATACTGTAAAATCAGCTTACTTAAAATTAAAAACTTAAGATGAACAAAGAAATTCAAACTGTCATCAAGTTGCAAATCCAAGCTGGTAAAGCTAATCCAGCACCTCCAGTAGGTCCTGCACTTGGACAACACGGTATTCCAATTCAAGATTTTTGTACTCAATTCAACGACAAAACTCGTGATAAAATGGGTGAAATTATCCCAGTAGAAATCACAGTTTACACTGATAGATCTTTCTCTTTCATTTGTAAAACTCCACCAGCTTCTTTCTTAATTAAAAAAGAACTTGGTCTTAAAAAAGGTTCAGGAGTACCTCAAAAAGATAAGGTTGGTTCAATCACTGTTGAACAACTTGAAAATGTTGCTAAAGTTAAAATGCCTGACTTAAATGCTAATACACTTGAAGCTGCAGTAAAAATTATTGCTGGAACAGCTAAAAGAATGGGAATTGAAACTCCTGATTTAGTCTAAATTTAAAACCTCCGCCTTGGAGGTTTTTTTAGTATTTAAACTAAGCTCAAAGCAGCTTGCAAAAAAGCTAAAACTCTATATAATAACAACCGTGGGACTGACATACTTAGTCAGGCTCGTACCACTAACCAAAAATAAAATGGCAAAAAAAATAAGTAAAAACATGTTAGCTGCCAAAAGTCTTGTTGTTAAAGATTTTTACAGTCTAAAAGAAGCTTTGGAATTACTTCCACAAACTTCTAAAGTTAAATTTGATGCTTCAGTAGAAGCTCATATCAATACTGGATTAGATCCAAAACACGCTGATCAAATTCTAAGATTTACAACTTTACTTCCTAATGGAACTGGTAAAAAAGTTAAAATCGTAGCTTTTGTACCTGATGAAATGGTTGCTGAAGCTAAAAAAGCTGGAGCTATTGAAGCTGGTCTTGAAGACTTAGTTGCAAAAATCTCTGCTGGATTTATGGATTTCGATTTAGCTGTTGCTCATCCATCAGTAATGAAAAATCTTGGTAAGATTGCAAAACAATTAGGACAAGCAAGAAAAATGCCTACTCCAAAAAATGGAACAGTTGCCCAAAATGTAGTTGAAGCAATTGGAAATCTTATGGGAGGACAAATTGAAGTTAGAACTGATAAATTTGGTTCAACTCACAATATTGTAGGTAAAATTTCTTTTGGAAATGAAAAGCTAGAAGCAAATATTTTAGATTTACTTCATGGAGTTAAGAAAAACAAACCAGAAGGTTCTAAAGGTCAATACCTTAAATCTATTTACCTTACAACTTCTATGGGACCAAGTATCCAACTAGATATTGCAGAACTTAAATAATTTTAAAAGCTGGAGTCTTCCAGCTTTTTTTTGTATTATCTATTTATAACCCAAAATTATGAAATTTAAAGATTTATTCCAAGATTTATTTGTTTTAGTCTTAAGCGTAACAGTTTTTTTTAGTTCAGTTAATTTAGCTTACAATCTAATATCTCATGAATTATTAGAATTACCTCCAAGAAATGTTGACTATTATCAATGTGAAAATTCAAGATATCCTGATGAAAACACAAGAATACTTACGCCACAAGAAATAAGTGAATGCGAAGAACGAGAATTTAAACAAGCCAGCGAAAGACTAGAGACAGATGTAAAGTATGAATATGCTTGGGCTTTATCTGCTTTATTAATTGGTCTACCAGTTTTATTTTATATAAAAAGGAAAAATTAATTTTTAAGAAATTTTCTTCTATAATGAATTTCTTTTAAGAGCTTTCTATATTTGAATTTATCATATATGGAGAGCCTTTTTAAAATCTCTTCTTCTTGTTTTAAAAGGTTTTTATACAAAAAAGTTTTCTGTTCGCCTTCAATTACTCCAAAGTGTCCTGGGATAATCACATCACAGCTTTCAAATATATGCCTTGCTGAATCTAAATATCTTAATCTACGCTCCATAGAATAATATTCTGGTACTTTATCCGTAAAATGATTCTCACGAACGGCATCTCCTGCAAAGCAATACCGAAGTCCATCATAATCAAAGAAATAACTTACATGTTCATATGTGTGGCCCCTTGATGGAAAAACTTCAATCCCAAAAGGCAGTGGTTTCTCATGCATATCTTTATAAAGAGAGGTTAATCCAGTCTTACTATCCATATGACAAGCATGAATATGAACTAAAGCGTTTTTAAAAAGTCCAATATTTCCAACATGGTCTAAATGTCCATGAGTCAATGCTAAATGTGTAATTTGCTCTGGTTTAACATTTAAGTCCTTTAGTTTTTCTAGTAATTTATCCTGGGCCCATACTGAACCAGTATCCAGTAAAACATAATCATTTTTAAAGTCGGTAATCAAAGCTACAGAACTTGTGTGATTTGCTATATTATAAATTCTATCACTTTGGCTTGATTCATGCTCACCCAGAAATAGCAAGTTGAATTCCATATGGGGAATTGTTATAGTGTATGAAAATTATAAGCAAATTTATGGTAAAAGAAAAGTTTCAAGATTTAGCAGTTGGAGGTCAAGCAGTTTTTGAAGGAGTGATGATGCGAACCCCAAATGCAGTATCAATTTCGGTTAGAGATCCTAAAAAACAAATTCAAAATATGAGTTTTCCATACAAAACTCTTACTCAAAGATATAAATTTCTAAATCTACCAATTCTAAGAGGAATGATTAATTTAGTAGAGATGACAAAGCTTGGAACTAAGGCTATTAACTACTCTGTAGACATTGGATTGGATGAAGAACCTAAAGAAAATGCTAGCAAGTTTGAAAAGGTTTTACATTCGGCTTTACAAATTTTCTCTGTGATTTTCAGTTTTATTTTTGCAATGTTTTTATTTAAATACATCCCACTTTTAACAAGTGAAATTTTATCTAATAATTTTGTTTCAGTTTCCGAAAATTACGTTCTATTTAATTTTATTGATTCTTTAGTTAAAATTTCTATCTTCGCACTTTATGTTACACTTTTAACTTTATCTAGCTCGCTTAGAAGAGTTTTTCAGTTTCATGGTGCAGAGCACATGGCCGTTCATGCCTATGAAAAAGACTTAGATTTAACAGTTAAAAACGTACAAAATCAAACCACTCTTCATCCAAGATGCGGGACTTCATTTTTAGTTTTTGTATTTTTATTTTCAGTAATTTTTTATACATTCATTCCTAAAAACCCAAGCTTTTGGGTGAATTTAGGTTCTAGAATTTTAGCTCTTCCACTTTTAGTAGGGTTTTCATATGAAATTTTAAAGCTAGCCGGTAAATATTCTCATACTTGGATGTTTAAATTAATTTCCGTTCCAGGTTTAGCCTTTCAAAGACTTACAACCAAACAACCAGATGCTTCACAAGTTGAAGTCGCTATCCATGCACTAGATCAAGCTTTTAAAATAGAAGAAAATGCAAAATCCTAAAGTTCAAATTTCTCTTGTAGACAAAACTCTACCAATGCCAAAATACGAAACTTCTGGCAGCGTTGGTTTTGATTTATACGCTAGACAAGAAACAGTTATTAAACCCAAAGAAATAGCCTTAATCCCAAGCAATCTTATTTGCAAAGTTCCAGAGGGATACATGCTGGCAGTTGTATCTAGATCTTCAACACCTCGAAAAAAAGGACTTTTAAAACCTCATGCAATTGGAGTTATTGATCAAGATTATTGCGGGCAAACCGATGAAATTTTACTACAGGTCTATAACTTCACAGATCAAGATATCCTGATTTCCAAATTGGATCGGATTGCTCAAGGAATTTTTTTACCAGTTCTTAAAGCAAATTTTGTAGAATTTAATCCCCAGGACCAAAACAGGGGAGGATTTGGATCTACAGGATAAACACAATAAATTTAACCTAAGAAAAATGTTTGTAACTTTATATGGAATAAATAATATTGGAAAATCAACCCAAGCCAGAATGCTGGTGAATTACTACAACTCGATTGGTATAAAGGCTAAGTATTTAAAATTTCCGATCTATGACATTACACCATCTGGAGTTTTTTTACATACTTCTTTAAGGTCAAAAGTCCAAACTATCACTGAGACCGAGCTGCAAATGTGGTTTGCAATCAATCGATATCAATTCCAACCTACACTCAAAAATATGCTATCGGAATATGATTTGATAATCGCAGAAGATTATACCGGAACTGCTTTGGCCTGGGGGAGCTCAAAAGGAGAAGATTTAGAGTTTCTAGAAAGTATAAATTCTAAACTTCTCCAAGAGGATTTGGCAATTTTAATTGATGGCCAAAGGTCAATGGATTCAATTGAAGAAGGTCATATTCATGAAAACGACAATCAACTTGTTAACAAAGTTAAAAATACGTTGTTAAATTTGGCAGATAAGCTAAATTGGCATATAATCCAAAGGCAAGAAGATATGGTAGATACTCAAAACTTGCTTCGTAATTTAATCTCTCAAAAACTTGAAAATTCTAGACGGTCGTAGTTTATCTAAACAAATTTTAGATGGTTTAAAATCTAAAATAAACTCTTATAATCAAAATCCTATTCCACCTAAACTGGTTATGGTTATGGTTGGGGAAAATCCAGCTAGTATTAGTTATATTAAACAAAAACAAAAATCAGCCGCTAAAGTTGGACTTGCAACTGAAGTTTTAAATTTAAGTCAAGATCTTTCAACAGCTCAAATTGTAAACGAAGTTGAAAGATTAAACTATGATAACACCGTACATGGAATTTTAGTTCAGTTACCACTTCCTGTAGAAAATCAAGATAAAATTATAGATGCAGTTGATCCTGATAAAGATGTAGACGGCTTTCATCCATTTAACGTTGGTCATGTTTTTACAAATAAAGACTTAGAAGAGATGGCACCATGCACTCCAAAAGGTGTAATTAAAATGCTAGAGCATTATCAAATTCCAATCAAAGGAAAACACGTTACAGTTGTTGGACATTCTAACATTGTTGGAAAACCTTTGGCAGTTATGCTTCTAAATAGAGATGCTACAATTACAGTTTGTAATGTTTACACTAAAGACCTTAAAGCCGAAACCTTAAAAGCCGACATTTTAATTTCAGCCACCGGAGTTCCAAATTTAATCAAAAAAGATATGGTTAAAGATCAAGCTGTAATTATTGACGTTGGATTTTATAAAGACGAAAATGGAATTAAAGGTGATATTGATTTTGAAAATGTAAAAGATAAAGTTTCATACATTTCCAAAGTTCCAGGCGGGGCCGGACCAATGACTGTTGCTTGCCTAATTGAAAACACGATTATTGCCTATGAAAAACAAATTTCTAATTAAATTTAATAATGGCATTTAAAGATAATCTTAAAATTTTTGCAGCTCCAATCCTTATTTTAATAGTTTTAGTAGCTGTAGTTTATTTACAATTTTATTCGCAACCTTCGAAGATCCAAATTGTCTACGATTCTCCTTTAAATTCTTTAAATCCCTATACTTATTCAGATTTTAACTCTTCTCGATTAAATTATATTTACGAAAGTTTAATTTCATATGATCAAAATTTAAATTTACTTCCAGTTTTAGCAACTTCTTATGGGAAAATTGACCCACTAACAGTTGAGTTTAAATTAAAACCAAATGTGAAATTTCATAATGATGCTGATTTAACTTCTAGAAACATCAAAGAGATAATCGAAGTTCTTAAAACTCAGAGTAATTTATCGGAAATCCTTAACACTTTTGAATCCATAGAAGTAATTGATGATTTAACTTTTCGATTAACTTTAAATCAAGAAGATCCTTTTGTTTTTCATAAGTTTACTTTGATTCCAATTGCAAAATTCCAAAAATTAGACAATTTAGAAATTGCCCCAAATGGAACAGGATATTATAAGTTTGTTGAACAAAGCGATAATAAAATTGCGCTAGAAATCAACCAAAATTACCATTCCACCCAACCAGATTTTAAATCTCTAGACTTAGTTGCAATTCCCCAATTTGCTAAAAGAATTGAGTATGCAAATCTTGAAAATCAAGTGGTTGCACTATATGGAGTTTCTCCGGAAACCCAAATTTTAAATTTAGAAAAATTTCAACTTTTAAATAATTCAGATCAATCAAGTAATTTTATTCTTTTTAATTACGCCTCTAAACTTGCCAAGGATAAATCTTTTCAAGATACCTTTTATCAAATCTTTAAATCGATTGATTTTGAAGTTTTAACTTCCAGCATAGGAAAAAACACCAATCAGTTTTTGGCCAAAGGTGTATTTGGATACAATCCCAATATTGATTTTGAACTACAAAGTTTAAAAGATCTTAAAGATTCAGCCAAGATTAAAAAACTCCAAAGCAAAGAAATTAGTTTAGCAATTCCAGCTCCCTTTTCGAAATTTCAAATCTTCTTAAATGAATTATTCCAAACCTTAAATTTAAACGTTCTAATTCAACCCTTAGAATTTGCAGAATACAATCAAGAAAAATTAGCGGATTATGATTTGATCATGTTTGGATTTAAGGCAGATTTTGCAGATGGAACAAGCTTTTACAATGCATTTGCAAAAAGTGATTCTAGCTTAAACTTTAGCCAATACTCAAATCCACAAATAGATCAAATTTTAGAAGAATTAAAATCTATTGATGATGAAAATCAAAAAATCCAAAAACTTCAAACTTTAGCCGAGCTAATAAATCAAAAAAAGCTGGGAATTCCTCTTTTTGAAAATCAAAATTACTATGCTTTGTCAAAAGATTTTTCATTAAAAACTAGATTAGATGGCTTAATTGATATAAAATTTTTAAAAGCTAAGTAATTTTTTATGCGTTCTATTCGCTCCAAATTTATTGTTTATATTTCACTCCTTGTAATGGGGGTAATTAGTGGAACAGGAGTTCTTTTAATTAAAGGAGAGCTAATAAATGTGCAAACCGAAATTTTTCATAATTTCAGATCTTACTCTGAGCTTACCAATCAATCAATTTTAGAAAGTTATAAAACTTATTATCTGCAAGAAAATGAAATATATTTTGAAAGAGACTTAGCGGAAACTTTGGCTAAAAATCAAAACGCTGATGGATTTTCCTTGTTTAATTTCAACGGAGAATTATTGTACCAATCCAAAACATTATCTCCAGCTTCGATTAACTTAGACATCAGTATTGATAGAATTAAGGCTCAAAAACCTTCTATTCAACTAACTAAAAACAAAGATATTTTTTATATTGAAAAAGTCGGTGTAGGGGAGTATCAGTATTTAGAAAAAGATTTTTCATTAAGTAATTTTTTTCCAGATGGAAAACAATACACCAATTTTGTAGTTCCACTCGAGCAGCAATATGCGCTTGTATACCATATGAATTATGAAAATTTAAACTCTCTTGTTTACCAAGCTTTAAAAGCTTCTACTTTTATTTTGGCAATTGCGCTTTTATCTGGAGTTTTAATGGCTTTCTTTTTAGCTTCCAAAATCTCATCTCCAATTTTAAGAATCACCGATGTAGTTAAAAAAATTGCACTAGGGTATTTTGATACCAAAGCCAACGTTCATACTAACGACGAACTTGAGCTGTTAGCTACTGATGTTAACAAAATGGCGGATGATTTAAATAAAGCTACCGAGGATCGAATCTATAAAGAAAGAGTCAAAAAAGAACTTGAAATTGCAAGTAATATTCAAGAAAGATTATTGCCACAGAGTCTTCCGGAAATTTCTGGATTTGAAATGTCAGCCATTATAATTCCTGCCGAGGAAATCGGTGGAGACGTTTACGATGTGATTCAAACCGAAAACCAGCATACATATTTTTATGTTGGAGACGTAACAGGGCATGGAGTTCCAGCTGCTTTGATTGCGGCAATCTCTAATGCACTAATTTCGGCTAATGTATCTAATCAAAATTTAATAGATTTGATTGATTCCTTAAATGAAGTTTTAAGACTTAAAACCAATCCTAATTTTTTCATCACTTTGGTTTTGCTTAAAATTATTAACGAATCTCAAATTCAGTATGTTTCTGCCGGTCACGAACAAATTATAATTTACAGAAATTCTAGTCGAAAAACTGAAGTCTTAGACAGTGGGGGAATAGCAGTTGGACTTTTTCCAGGAATCAAAGATAAATTAACCCAGCACACAATTGATATGCAAAAAGATGATGTCTTGGTAATTTACAGTGATGGAATTCCAGAGTGTTGGAATGAATCCAAAGAAACCTATGGTTTTATTCGCTTTCAAGAATCTTTAACCAAAGCTGCTGCAAACCATGATACTAAACAAATCCAAGATTTGATTCTAAACGACATCAAAGAATTTGCAAAAAGCGCCCGCCAACAAGATGATATAACACTTTTAGTTTTAAAGAAGCTCTAATGTTTTACTTAAAGATTGTCTGTGTTTCGAACATCATTTAAAGCTTGAGCCTCAGTTAAGTCCAATTGGGTTTCGGTAGCTGGATTTTGTTGAATTGAAGATAAAATTGTATCAACTTTTTCGGCATAATCAGGATGATAAATTCTTTTATCTCTTTTATTTCTTTTGTTTAGAACTCGAAAATAATTTTCTCGATTTGCAGGTAATTCACCCAAATCTTTAATTAGTTTTTCAGTAAGTGGACCACCACAAATATTTGTAAGAGCTATAATTTTTATCCAAAAATTATCAATTATTTCAGCATACTCATTTAATCGATCTAAGTTTTCCATCAATGCATCCTTCATGTAATGTAAATTTTCTCTGTATGACATTAACATTATTCTGATGGATTCCTCAGGATCAGTTAGAATCTGAGCTACTTTAGTTTCGGTTGGAGCATTTAATTCAGGATTTCTTCTGTTTTCTCTTGTGAATTCATTACATTTTTCAAGTCTAAAATCATAACCATCTTTTATGAGAATTCCATGATTATCAAAATAATTTCTTGCATATTGATTGTTTATTACAGCTCCTGGAGCTTCTTTTCCACCCCGAATAAAGTAATAGGTTAAAATATGATTTATACCTATTCTTAAATTCCCTTTAACAATTGATCCAAAATTTGGATTAAATTGTCCACTATTTATAATAGACCTTGTAATTTCTGTTTTTGCAATCTTAGAAAAATGTTCTCCTCTTAATCCACATTCAATCATTAATACAGCTTCAATAAATTCAGAACTGTATAAAATATCTTTTAAAAAAGGAAGCTCATCTAAAGTATCCGAATATCCTTGAATTGTCTCATGTTTTAATTCTTGGCTAATAGTTTCCATAGCTTCGTATAAAGCTCCATCTTTAAACTTTTCAGCCATAACTTCAGGTGTTGAACTATACATATCTTTCAAAGTACTTATGATCCAATTGTCGCTATCTGACATTGATATTTCAAAAATAGCCTTTAATCTTGTAGCGTCATCTTTAAATTTTAGTAAATTATTTTCTCTTATCAATTTCAAATCAATAAATTCTTGAGCACTTAAATTTAATTTTTTAATCAATTGTATTGCATCTATAAACATTAAGCTATCTTCAGATTCAGCAATCAAATCATAAGTTTGTTTATTTGGTAATTGAGAATACATTAAAGTCAACTGTCTTAATTGCTCTTTTAATTGATCTCTCGTTAGATTTTCTGGAGCTTGATCGATATTATCATCATTTTCTACCGTATCAATTTCAGGACTTGGATCCGGACTACGAGCAGGAGTGAGTTCCGGGGTAGGGGAAGGAATAGATTCTGGAGTAGGAGTAATCTTTGGTGTTTGTAGAGCTTTACCAGTGGCTGCCATTAAACCCAATAAACCAAGTCCTTTTAACATACCACGTCTTGTAACACCCTTTCTTTTTTCCACTTCTTTAGCTACATTTGCAGGGGTTTTAACTGTTTGATCTATTTCGTCTGCCAAAATCGAAGTTTCATCAGTTAAACGTGGATCATTGTTAGACAGAACAGGATGATCGTCTCCACTCAAACTAGGATCGTTATTAGCTAAAACTGGGTGATCATCTCCGCTTAAACTTGGTTCATTAATACTTGCAATTTCAGCTTGAGTTTCTGCATATTTCTTTGCTTCTGGGTCTCTAATAAATTTAGAAATTGAAGTTAAATATTTAAACTTAGAGGCTTTGAAAATTTCAAAAATTTGAAATTCGTTAAGATTATTCTTTTTAAGAATCTCAAATTTATCGCTAATCATTCTGCTAATAGCCGTTCTTACATCTAGGTAATCTGAATTTGGATCAGATTTATAAACTAAAACTCTATTTGCTCCATCTTCTAATTTATTAAATGAATAATCCACAGCTAAATTTTCGACAATATCTGCTAATCTCTTATCCGTATCAAAAAGATTTAACCATAAATGACAATCTAAGTCTTCAAACTTTTGGTTATTTGGCTCTTTCATGAATTTAATATATCGATTAGGGTTGAATTTATTTCTTTCTAAATCATTTGAGTATCTGAACATATTTTAAATTAATTTAATCTGTTAATTATATCACATTTAATCAACACTGTAAAATACATAATAAATCATACGAGAAAGTAAGCAAATAACAATAAAAACCTTGCTTAAAAAAGCAATTTCTGCTATAATAAATGATAATTAAATTGATTTAATGCTAGCTGAAAAAGCCATTATTTACGCCCAAAATCTTTTACTAAAATTGAAAGAGGATTATAACCAAAATTTTTTGGATCAAATTACTCTTACCGCAATTCTTTTTGAACTTGGCTCTGCACGTGATCTAAAAGCCCTTAAGCAAGAGATAAATCAGCTTTGCACCAAGTACCCCGTATTGATTGAATTTGCCTTCAAAGATAAAATGAATAAGAACATCGACTTCCTAGAAGATCTTTCACACACTCTGCAAGAACGTAATGATCAAAAACTAACCAAAGAAGTCGAAAAGATCCTAGAAACTAGTTCTAAAACTCTTGAGCCCTTAGAGCTCCAGGCCCAAATCAATCAATTAATTAAAAATATTTAAATTAAAACCTTTAAGTTAACCTAAAGTCCCATGAATACAACAACTAAAACCTTTATACCACCAGAAAATAGCGAAAATCAAGAACCACAATTAGACCTAAATCTCTTAGACGCCAAATTAACTGATCAACCAGAACAGCAAAAGGTAAATCAAATTTTAGACAATGCCATCAACACTGAAACTGAAGATACGTTAGAATCCGGACTTTTTCTACACGTAGCTGAAGAAATGTTAGAGGCACTTTTTCAAGTTGATACAGAGGTTTTTAAAACACAAATCGCCCAACAAGCTGAAATCCGTAAAAGACTCCAACTTTTAATTTCTAAACTTTCTGGGAAGCAAACTTCTCTAGATGATATCCAGCAGTTAAAGTTAGAATTAGTTAAGGTTTTATTTTCAAAAGAAGAAATTCAAGTTACAGAACTTAAAGATTTTGCTAAAAAGTTTAAGCTGAAATTTAATCAGCTAATCGTAAGTTTACTTAGAGATTCTCAAATCTCAGAAGAACAAAATAAGGCTTTTGATACATTTCGTGAAAAACTAAACAAAGATCAACTTAAAAAACAAGTAGAAACTAACGAAATTTCTCTTTCAGATTATTTAATTCTAACCGAGGATTTTGAAATCTTAGATCAATATCAAGATTTTGATAAAGAAATTCAAGTAACACAAAACCTTTACAATGCATTTGAATCAACTCCGAAATTTTCTAAAATCAAAGACACCGGTAAGTTTTATTTATTTTCCGCACATGCTAAAAACACTCTCCCTCAAATTACAGAAAGGAAACTTCAGTTAAATTCAACCAAATTTGAAAATTTTTCGATTGCCAGCCTACTTGAACTAAAAAATGAATCTTTACAAACATTAGAACTCATATTTGATGAGCTTAATGTTCAGGATTTACCAAAGTTTTTAGCTACTATTGTAAACAACAATTCAAAATTGAATACAATCAATATAGATAAAAAGGAGATAAATACAAACAATGTAGAATCATTAGTAGAAATCTTATCCCCACAAGATTTTATTACTTATTTATTAAATTTAGATAAAGATAGAATCCCCACTGATGTTACAATTTCAAGTGATAAAGTTAATTTTTCTTATACAAGCCAAGAAAAATTTGAAATTGCTACCCATAAAAATTATCTAAATATACCTCCTTTAATAAGACATAACTTAAATTTCAAAGAGTTTGATGCATCGAATTTAGATATCTCTCAACTTAAAAAAATAAAAGATAGGAAATTAGTTTTTCAAGATAGAAAAATCACACTTAACTGTCCTCAGATTGAAGCATTAGAAGATACAGTTTTAAATCTATTCAGCAGTATTTCGATTTCAAATCCAACGGATATCACAAAAGAAATTTTTGATAAACTCTGTTCCCTTAAATCAAACAATGGTAAAAGTAAACTACAAATATTAGAATCTATATTAAAAAATAGTGAGGGAAATATTCAAACTCTTAAAAATAGAGTAGGTATTGACTCTATTTGTTTTTTGAATTTAATGATGATGAAAGAAGAATTAATTCCAAGTATTAAATTTTTTGATTTAAGAGTTGATCTAGATGATAATGATTTTGAAGGTTTACTAGATGAGCTTAAAGATAGAAAAGATCTTGAATTTGAAAAACTAACTTTATCGCATGATCAAGATAATTTTAAAATCGATCCGAAATTAGTTTACGAATTTGCAAACTTGTATCCAAATTGCACAGAGTTAATCTCACAAATTTCAAAAAATGAAGAATCTACAGAACCCGACGAAGATACAGAAAATTCTGAGGAAATCAATTGGCTAAACATGGAAGTTAATGTTCTAACTGGAGATTTAACTTCTCTAAATTTTCAATACGAAAGAGGAGAGCTATGTGGTGTAGCCTTAGATTTTATTTATAATATACCTGAGGATAAACGTGCTGAACTTATAAAAAGCTATCCATACTTGAAACTAAGTGGTGATGGGGAAAATGCCCCTAGACTATTTCAGATGTGCGACTATGTTTTTGATGAACGTGGTAAGTGTCTTACAGAACAAGTTCGAATTATTGGGACTAATGGTATTAATTACAGAACAATAACTAAAAAAGACCTAGTTCATCAAGGATTTTTAAAAGAACAAGATTTATCTAAAAAATTTCAAATCTTTAACGCTAACCCTGAATTTAAAGATTTTATTTTAAACGCAGACGCTAGATTGAATTTCGAAGTCCCAAAAAGTGAAATCATTTTAGATGAATTTCAAACAGATCTTTTACTAAAAATGATTGGACCACAATCTTTAACTGAACAACATTTTAAAAATCTTATTTTAAAAAATCCATATTTTCCAGTAGCGGTAAATAAAATTAAAAACACAAATATCCAAATCCTGAAGATAAACTCAGTTTATAATGAATCACTAGAAAATTCATTATTTGAATTATTTGAAAACAATAAGCAGCTCAATCAGATTCAATTCCTTAATCAAACAATTTCTCGAAACGAGGTTCAAAGTTCAAACCTTCAAGAATTAATCGATGACCAAAAGATGGATAACAAATACGAAATTCCGGTTTATGAAAAACGTATAAACATAAGAGTTACGAAAGATAATCTTAATAATTTCTTAAATTTAAGATTTAATGATCTTAAGAGCTTAGAAATAAATATCACAGACTTAGGCGATTCACTTCCAAGACTTTTACAACATCTAGCAAAAACTCTTCCTGAAAGCCTAAGCTATTTAGATTTTAAATCCGACAAGGATACAAAACCACCAAGTTTCAACAATTCATTCTCTAGCTTTTTAGAAATTTTCCAAAACTGTCCAAAACTACATAAAATTGCAAACATTAGTAAAGAAGATCTTTTTGACAATTTAATTTTAAATTTTGGTACTCATAATATAAATCAATCTATAATTGAATTTATTAAACCCTCCAAAAGTTTAAAGCTTTCCGATCCAGAACAAAAAATTAATTTAAGTTTGCAGCTAATAGAAGTTATTGAACCATTCTTCGGATATCTGGATACAGATTATCCTCATCCTGATATAGAAAGTATTCTACCAATTTTAGGAGATTTTAATAAAATTAAAGAAAGACACCTAAAGCTTTATGAAAAGGATTTTCAAGCCCTCAAGAATTTAGAACTTATGCACTCTAAGTTAATTTATCAACTAAGATCATTTTTAAGGTTGATTGAAATAACACGCCAAACTTTAGTTGTAGATCAGCAGTCTTATGACCTTCTAATGCAAATTAGCTCCCATGAGTACTCAAATCTTAAGCCAAACTTCTATCATCTATTTGAAAAAGAATACAATTTAGAAAAACAAACCTTTAATGGGGATTCTCAAACTTTTCAAAAATTAATGAAACTTGAACCAAAGACAAAATTTAGAAAATTAATCTTCACTGACACATTTTCCGAAGATCAATTTACAGAACTAAATTTAGACAACGCATATTATAACGATAACTTTGCAGATCTCCAACGTTTAGCAATTAAATTTGAAGATAATACTAAAAAAATAAAACTCGATAGATTCATACCAGAAATAGAGTTAATAGTTCAATCAGCTCAACACATTGAATTAAATACAGAAAATTTACATGCGTTGGGGAATAATAAAATCGGAAGAATAATTTTGAAAAACAACATTCAAGCTAATCTAGTTCACACAAAAGAAATTGATACTTTAGAAATACCTGACACCCAAGTTTTAAATGTTCCTGATTTATATTTTCTAAAGGATTTATCTCAATCAGATTTAACTTCACTACATACACTTGCTATCAAATCAAATAAAAACCAACCTTTGTTTCTCGGAAATGGAGTTTTCACTGATATCGATCAAACCTATGCAGAGGATGATAAAGGATATTATCCTGCAGAAGCTTGGAATGATACTCCAAAAATCCAAGAAGTAAATTCTCAAGCTCATTTAAGAGCAATTCTTTTAAAGTCTTATCCAACGTTAAGTAAAAATGTTTTAAGTATTCTGTTTGAATCTATTTGGATTACTTACAGTCAATCCAAAAAACAAGCCTTTCAAAATAAATACAAACGACTTCTAGCCGGAATGGGATTGATTAAAGAAGAAAAAGTAGAAATACAAATTATTAAAGATCAACCTTATGATTTATGCAGAGACCTTGAGTATGAACCAATCCAAGCTAATTATTTTATAGGAACCTTTGAAGAGTTTGTAAAAATTAATAATCCAAGTCAATTAAGAGAGGTAGTTATTCTTGATGAATCATTAATAAATGTATCTTTAAATATTGATTTAGAGGGTATAGAAATTAATTTCCCAAATTTGAAATCCATTTATAATGCTGATTTAGGATTTGAAAATTCCAAACAAATTTGCTTTCCACTGTTAGAAAACATAGATAATAATTCCATTTTGCGGTATAACGATTGTGGAAGAATTATTTCTGGTAAATTACAAAGAATCAAAGGGCAACTATTTATTAATGACTCAAACTATGAAAATGCTAGCCTTCTTACAGATGTAAATAGACTAGATATTTCAACAAGCGATAATAATAATTTATTTACGAACTTGAATTTTAGTAATCTAAAAAATGTTGGTCTTTTAGCGATAGATCTGTATAATGAGGAGTCAGCTAAAACATTAAATCTTAAAAGTTTAGAATCTGTTGGTACATTTTTTATAAATGGTAATCAAGATCTTCCATATTCATTACCTTCTAATTTAAAGTTTACAAAATCTTACATTTATCAAGACGAACAAATTTACAAATCAAATGAAAAATATTTAAATCAATTTCCTTTCTGGGAAATCCAGGAGGAAGATCCTAGACAACAAGACCCTCAAGATGCTTCTGAAGATCAATTAAATGAATTTAAGAGATATCATCTTGATGTAAGAAAAATTAAGTCAGAAAGTGAGAAAACTAAAATTATGAAACCGAAATTCAAAGGAACATTTGCTAAATTTTTAGAGGAGTCTAAAAAATTCACTTTTAAAAAAGTAATAATTACAGATAGATATGTAAACAATTTAGATGATAAATTGGGTAATCTTAATATAGTTCAACTTAAAGAGATTTCTTTTCCAAACTTAAGAAATATAAAAGGTAAGCTTGTCTTACCAGAATGTGAAATCGTTAATTTTCCACAACTTAAACAAGCAAATGAAATAATTTTACCAGGAACATTAAATATTAATGCGCCTAGATTAGAGTTGATAAATCAACTATATGCTCCTAAATTAGAAAAATTAAAAGCTAAGAAATTAAGACAAATTTTTAAAGGAATCTTAACTCAAAAAGCTCAAATAAAAATGGCCCGAAAAGGTAAGATATTAAAACCATACTATGTTGATTTAGCTGAACAGGAAACTCCGATTGATTTAGATGAACAAGAATTTACTTTAGACGACAGCTCACAATAGCCAAGGACAAAATAAAGCTGTAAAAAGACGAGCAAAACGTAGAAGAAAAAGTAACAGAGAAGGTCTCTAAAACTTAATAAAAAAACAATAAACTAAATGTTAATAAAAAGCCAAGACTTAAAATCTTGGCTTTTAAAATAATATTTAAATTATATATACCTACTCTTCAATTTCTCCTTTTAAAGATTCTAAGCTACCTTTAATGTAAGCCATATCTTTGGCTAGCTCTAGTTTAGCTTCATTGAAGCATTTATTCATTAAGGCTTGTGCATTGAATCCATTTTTTTCAGCTGCTTGATTTAATTCTTCTACATTTTTACAATCAGCAATTTGATCTAAAACTTCAGGTTTGTCTTGAAAGTTTTCCAGGATTTCAATTTTAAATTTACTCATTGCTAATTTTTCTAAAGTATCTAAAACTTGAGTTTTAACATCTTCACCCATCTCCGAAATTCCTAATTCTTGAAATAAGTTAGCATATATAACTTTTAAAACTTCTGTTAAATTTACATTTTCTTGATTCATAATATTTTAGGTTAAATTTTTTTTATAATATATCTTTTTTACAACAAATTAAAAAGGTTCAGGTTGCTCTTGTTTATTATCTTTTACCTTAGAGGCATAAATTTGCGCAATCGAACCAGTGATCGCACCCGTTGTAACTGCACCTACAAGCATTGTACCATACGTTACAGTAGCCGCAGCCCCAAATGGTGCTAAAGCTCCAGCCATTATAGCCGTCGGCAATCCAAACTTCATAAATTTACTAGAACCAACTCCTTTACGAAAAGCTTCTAATTTTGTAACTTGTTTAAATTCATCCTTTTCAAGATAACTGTCATATACGTCCAAGCTAGCTAAAATATGTTCTTCAGTAGTTTTTGCTTCTTTTGTATTTAATGAACCTTTTATAGCAGAGTAAATCTCTTCTTGTTTTTCTTCTCTTTTCGCAGCTTTACTAATTTCCTGACCAGTAATTCCTTTCAGTATATTCCCTAATCCTAATTTCCCTCCAAATCCAAATTTGTTCGCTGCAACTACTCCAGAACCAACATACGCAACTCCTGTAGCCACTGATCCAGCGTTAGTAGATATAGCAGCTGCAGATAAATTTCCTAATGCTGCTCCTGCAGACCAAATAGCAGTTCCTGCCGAAGAGATAGCAGTTCCTGCCCCAGCTAATAACGGTAAACCAGCACCTACAGCCAAACCTGCTAGAATAGGTAATCCAACATATTTAGCTAAAGTTTTTTGTCTTCCAATTTTCTTTTCTAAAATTCTCTCTCTTTCTTTGGTAGCTTCTAATCTTGCACTCATAATTTGGTCAGTTAATCTTTGAGCGAATTTCTCACGATTAGCTTCATTGTTTATTCCATTTAGGTTTTCAGACCCAAATTCTTGCTTTAAGCTTGTATAACTTTCTTGCTTTTTACATCCCATATATTGATTAAAAGCTGCGTCATCTCCTTTCTCATACCATTTTTTTAAAGAATTAGACTTAAGTTTTTCTCTTTTTCTTGGAGAAGGTAACTTTATTAGATGACTATACCTCTCAGCCAACTTATCACAAATATTCTTCATATCATCTGTCCCGTAATAAGCCTGTAAATTCTTACATATATCTTCCATTCCTGTGGCAGGCTCGTATTTATCATCAAGAGTTTCAGTACATAACTTTTCACGTATTTTTTTAGAATACTCACTAACTGCTCCAGCAAAAAAAGTAGGATTTTTGGGAATATTGCTAGTTATAATCGCAGTAAAACTAGAGTCATTAAAGACTTCTTCAGCTTTTTCATTTAGTAAAGCCCTTAACTCAGGATTTTCACGTAAATCTAATTTGTTATCTGAATACTGCTCCCATAATTGATCCGTTTTAGACTTATCCAATGGATCTCCAATTGGAGTTTTAATTCCAGTGATTTCATTTTCTTCATAATCATAAACCTCACCGTCTACAACCATAAGCTTTGCCATTCTTTGATTTGGAGTAATAATTTCATCCTCTTTAAACCTTAATGGACCATCATCTCTAAGCAATGCATCATTTAAATCAACTACTAATGCATACTTTTGCATAGCTTTTTTAAGATCCTCATTACTCTCAAGTTTAAGCTCTTTAAAAAGTTCATCGAAATCAGCTGATGTTTTTAAAACCTTTGTTCCTGATACTCCATCAATACTTATTTGTTCATCACCAGCTGCAATCTTAGGATTTCTCATAAACTGACCATTGATAAAATCTTTAAGTTTTTTTTGATTAGCTTCTGAATCATTTAATTTATCGCATTCTGCAATTAAAGTCTCTTTAGATTTTTCAAGTTTTTCTTCAGTTACCTCTGAAATATCACTTGCAACCTTATTGAAAAATCTTTTCATAGCTGCCTCTCTCACATCAGGGCCGTATTCTGCATCGGGATAAATACCATCTACAAAAGCTTTTAAGGTATTAGCTAATTCTTTAAAAGGTCCATCAGTTGTATCTAGCAGTTGACCAAATTGAAGTTCACCAGTATTATAGCTATAAGTCTTTGTTGAATCTAATTTTGTAACTCCTGTTTCAGATTTATCTGCGGTAGTTGAAATTGTTTCAGCTTCTGTTGCTCTTAAATATGCAAGCATTAAATCTACTCTTTCAAATAAAGTTGGATCAGTTGCAAAATCTCTTTTTACGGCTTTCTTAGCTTGGGTTTTTAGCCTCTCTTGGTTTAAGCCCTTGTCGATATTTGGTTGTGCGGTATTTACCATAATAATTAATTTAAATATTTTTTAATGTCTGGGAATTCATTTACTAATGATTCCATTGTAACCCCGCTTTGGGTGGCTCGGCTAGAAACTTGGGATGCCAAAAGGGGATCATCTTTTATCATCAAAGGAATGATTTTTGTAATTACTTCTTCAAAAGTTTCTTGATCTTCAATTTTCAAGCTGTCTAAGATAGCAAAAAACACATCAAATTTATCCTTAAACAAATCCAAAATCAGTACAAATTCTTCCGAATCATCGGCTTTTGAAATCATAAATAAAATTTCAGCCAATTCTACCACCGAAATTTTTTGGGCTTCAAATTGCTTCTGAACTTCTGAAATCAAAAACTGTTGCATTTCAACTCTAGACTTCATTGTGTGGGTTAAATTCCTTTAATTATAACATTTTTAGTAAAAATTTGCAATTATTTCTCTTTATTAGTCTTTAAACTTCAAATTTTTAAGATATTCACAAAGATATTCTATCACAAACTCCCAAATTTAATGTTATTTTTAATTATATCAGAAAAACCTTAGAAGTCAAATGTATAATCTTGAATTAATCTATAAATCAAGTAAATTAGCTTCTTATGTTTTTAATCAAAATCAATTATGACATTCTTAAATCAAGACACACATTTGCTACAACAAGCTGAAAAACTTGGAATTAAATTACCTAGTCAAGAAGAAATTAATCAAAAAAACTATCAAGAATTTGAATCATTTATTAGAAAAGTTCGCTACGATATTTTTAACTATTTAGATCAAGATAATTTTCTATACGAAAGCCACAGTCAAGCCCAATTTCAAATTACTATGTTTAGATCTTCAATCAAGGTACAAGCCTTTCATTTATCTTCTAAAATTGATATTTCAAAATATGATCATTTAGTTTTTGATGCAATCTCTCCTTTTAATTTTCTAGATTATGTACAAGAGTTTAAGGAGTTTATTCCTATCTTTTCTATGTTTCCAAATAGACTTTATGACTCACTTGAAATTACAATTGAAAAAGTTGAAGACTTTCAAGAAATTCTTTGTGAATTTCAACATCCAGAAGAGTTTTTAGAAACTCAGTCAGCTGATCAAGAAAATGAATCTTCAGTAGATCTCAAGTTCAACCAAGAGTCCCAATCCAATCAAGAAATTAATCAAAATACTCAAATCCTAGAGGATTCAAGTAAAAATAAATGGAATTTTTTCAGAAAGATTTTTGCTACATCAATTGCAACAAATATTTCTAAAATTGTATCAAATAAAAAATAAATTTAGGTTTAATTTAAGCTAAATTTAAATTATACTTAACTAGAATTTAATCATTATAAGGATGTACGAAAATATTAAAAAGCAAGATCCTTTACTTCATGAAGCCTTGATTTTGGAAGACCAAAGACAAAAAGACCAAATTCGATTGATTCCATCTGAAAATTACACTTCAAAAGCTGTATTAGAAGCCTCAGGATCAATTCTTACCAACAAATACTCCGAAGGATATCCTGGAAAAAGATACTATGAAGGCCAAGAGCACATCGATACCATTGAAACTTTAGCCTGCCAAAGAGCCTGCGAACTTTTCAAAGTCGATCACGCCAACGTTCAACCTTACTCTGGAAGCCCAGCTAATTTAGCCGCCTACTTTGCATTGTTAGAACCAGGAGATACCGTAATGGGATTAAGCTTATCCGAAGGGGGACACCTTACTCATGGTTACAAATTAAATTTTTCAGCTAAATTCTTTAACTCTGTAAGCTATCAAGTAGACCCAAAAACTGAAACGATAGACTACGACCAAATCAAAGCATTAGCTCTAAAACACAAACCTAAATTAATTATTGCAGGATACACAGCTTATCCTCGCCAAATCGATTTTAAAATCTTCCGAGAAATCGCTGACTTAGTTGGAGCCTATTTGCTAGCCGATATCTCACACATTAATGCCTTGGTAATCTCTGGTGATCACCCAGATCCAGCCCCATACGCCGATGTAATCACTACTACCACCCACAAAGCTCTAAGAGGTCCAAGAGGGGGATTAATCATGTGTAAAAAAGAGCATAAAAAAGCTATCGATAAAGCCATAATGCCAGGACTCCAAGGAGGCCCACACAACCACATTACCTTAGCCAAAGCCATTGCTTTTCAAGAAGCTTTAGAACCAGATTTTAAAAGTTATGCAAATCAAATTGCTAAAAATGCAAAAGCCCTAAGTCTAAGATTACTTGAAAAAGATTTTGCTTTAGTCACTGGCGGAACCGACACGCATTTAATGATTTTAAACTCCCAAAAATCTCACAAACTTGGAGGAAAAGATTTTGCCAAAGCTTTATACAAAGCCGGACTTGTTTGTAACTACAATACAGTTCCGTTTGATCCAAACCCACCCATGAACCCATCTGGAATCCGAATCGGAACTCCAGCTATCACAACTCTTGGGATGCAAGAACAAGATATGAATTTTATTGCCGAAATAATTGACTTAGTAGCCAAAAATCCAAACAACCTTGAACTCCTAGAAAAAACTCGCTTAGAAGTCTTAGACTTTATGCAAGGATTCCAAAGCTTTTTTGCAAAATAAATCCAGCCAAAAACAGATTTGCAACTTAGTAGCAATTTTAAAAAGCCTCTAACTCTCGCTAGGGGCTTTTAATTTTTTTTATTTAGTTTCTTTAGACTGACTTTCTGATAATTTTTCTTGTAAATCAAAGGCACTTAAAGTCACGCTCAGTTCAATAAATTGTCCATCACGCATTACCTGCAGTTTAACTTCTTGATCTAATTTTTTAGTTTTAATCAAATCTAACAAAGAAGTATCCTTATTAATTTCATCTTCATCGACTTTCGTAATAATATCTCCAGATTTTAATCCAGCTTCAAAAGCTGGAGAGCCTTTAATCACTGCTGGAACCCCAGCTTGTAAATCATTTAGTAAATAAGCTCCATAATCCACCGGTAAATCAAATTTCTTAGCTAGCAGTGGATTAATTTCATTATATCTAACACCTAAAAGAGGTCTTACGATTTTTCCATACTCTTTTACACTTTCAACTACACTTTTGGCTTCATCAATTGGAATAGCAAATCCAATCCCATTAGCCATTTGGGCTATTGCAGTATTGATACCCACAACCTCTCCAGCTAAATTCACAAGTGGACCACCTGAATTCCCAGGATTAATCGAGGCATCGGTTTGCAGCAAATTCGAAAGCTTAGTCACTGTTCCATTTCCACCAGAGGCCGTAATTTCACGGTTTTTTCCGCTTATAATACCAAGTGTCGAGGTGTTTTCAAATTCACTTAAAGCATTTCCAATTGCAATCACTCTAGAGCCAAGACTTAAATCTTTGGAATTTCCAAGTTTAACTTCCTTTAAATTATCTGGTTTTTGAGTTTTTTCTTCGTCTATATAAAGTTGTAAAACAGCTAAATCATTTAACGGATCTACACTTAAAACATCTGCGTAAAGCCAATCTCCATTGTTTAAAAAGACTTCATAAATTCCATCTTGTAAACTCACTACATGTTTATTAGTTAACACCAATCCATCTTTTGAAATCACAAATCCAGTTCCACCCCCAACTTTTTGCGTTTTAGTTTCAGTATCTTGAGAAGGATTTTGCATGGTTGGAGACTCAATACCTTCAAATCCAAATTGTTTTAAAATATCATTAAATCTATCAATTCCCATGCCGTTATTTAGACGAATCTCACTTAAAGCCACAATACTCACCACACTATCAGAAACTTCACTAATAGCATTTATAACAGCCGAATTTTCATCAAAAGACACAGTTCGAACCTCTTGCAATTCTAAATTTCTGGAAAATTCCTGCATAAAATAGTAGCTACCAGCAAAACCTGAACCTAAACCAATTAGCAAAACTAAAATTAGATTTAAAAGATAAGTTTTTCTATTCATAAAATTTTATTTTAAATTCATACTTTAATTATATTCCCATTCTGAAATTCTTCAAGTTTTCATCTTTGGAAATTGACAAAAATGTTAAAAATGTTAACTTATTGAAAATTAATCCGCAATCATGAAAGTCTTACACAATTTAAAAGATTATCTAAATCAAGTGAATCAAGAATCTTTAAAAGAAGAGAAAGATCACTTAGAATATGAAATCAATTTCTTTATTGAAAAAATTCAAATTTTAAAAGATCAAATTCTAAAATCAAATTCACTGGAGCCTTTAAGCAAAGAAAATTTAGATCAAGAATTTGCAAACTTAGTTAGCCAAGTTAGAAATCTAGTTTTAATACAAACAAAACTATGCAGTCTTCAGGATAAAGTTTTAATTCACGAGGAATCAACTAATCAAAGGCAAGCCCAAATATTTGAAATTTTAATTTTTATAGAAAATTTTATTGCACAACACGTCGAAAGCTATCAAGAGTTTACAATCGATGAGGACATATCAGACTATACTCAGTTTGCAAATAGCTTTGATCAATTCATTAAAAAACATGCATCCTCAAAGCTTTATGAAAAAATCCAAAGTAGAATTTCAACAATGCATAGAAAAGCTGTTCAGTTTTCTAAATCAAACCAAAAGTTACAACTAGCAAAAGCTAATTTACAAAGTTTTAATCAAGAAATTGATGATTTAGAGATAATAGTTGAAATTCAAACTCCAGATGCTGAATTTAAATATAGCAATCCTGTACCTTTTAAATTAATAGAACAATCTATAACCCCAATTTTAGAAGGTATTCACGAAGAAAATATTGAACAATTAAGATCCCAAGCAGCCCTTGAAATCCAAAAAAGAAGTCAGGAATTCTCCGAAAAATTACAAGTAGCAAACAAAAGATTACAGATTGTAGTTCTTTTATCTGCTCTTCCATTAGCTTTAATATTTTTATTTAAGGAGCTTGAAGTGGAAGGACAAAATCAAGAAATTATAGAGACACCAAAAGGTGAAGCTTTTAACATACAGCAGCCACAAGTAAATCAACTACAAGATTACCTTTATAATCAATCACTGCAGAGATCATTACAGCAACAAGAAGATTCATCTTCAATGCAAAGCTTAATTGAGACTCAAAAAGAATTTGAACAATTTAAATCACAGCTTGAGGCTTCCAATATGATAGAAATATCTACCCCTGAAAATATTCAGCTATACTCATATCAAGGTGAAAATATAATTCATTATCTTTTTTATAGTTCAAAGGATCAACACTATGCATTTGATGCTTTAACAACTAATATTCATAGGATTAAACATAGTATAAATACTATTTATGGAGTACATACATCGGTTACAATGCATAATTTTTCTTTTAATCCAGGAACACGCTTGAAATTTTCAAATATTGAAAGTACATTGTATTAAAAATTAAATTGGCAATATTAGCCAATTTTTTTAATTCTTTTTCTGAGCATAAATTGCTTTTTCAGTGACCACAAAGTCCATTTGAATATCATGTTTTTCAGGATAAATATCAGAAGTTAAAAACTCTTCAAAGCAGACCCCAATCTTAGCTCCTAAAAATCCATCTAGAAATTTGTCATAATAACCTCTGCCAAATCCTAGTCGATATCCATTTTCATCAAAACAAACTCCTGGAACAATAATTACATTTATAGCACCACGACTTGATTGAAAGCAAGAGTCTTTTGGTTCTAAAATTTTAAAGCTTCCTTTTTCTAAATCTTTTTCTAAATTTTCTATTTTAAAAACATCTAATGCTTCTTGCTTAACTTTAGGTAAATACAATTCCTTAGAATTTAAAATCCAATTATTAGTATCTTTAATATCAACTTCCCTTGGAAGAGGACTGAAAGACATTACATATTCAAAATTTAAAAAGGCTATCAAAGATTGTAGATTTTGATTTATATTATTTAAATCTGAAAGCGAAGGTTTAAAGTATTCACGTTTTAACTTAAAAATTTCCCTTAATCTATTTTTCATATTATAAAGAATTTAAAACATCAATAACTTCTTGAGCGAAGATTTTAGTATCTACTTTTGAAAATTTATAAATAACATTACCTTTTTCATTTATTAGATAAGCCACTCTAGAAGTAAATGGACCTTTTGAGGCTCCATAACTTTTTATAACTGATTTTTGAGTGTCAGCAAGTAAATCAAATTCTAGCCCATGTTTTTCTTGAAATCTTTTATGAGATTCTACTGAGTCTTTTGAGATACCAAAAATTTTTAAATTTAAATCATTTAAATCAACCATATTATCCTGAAGGCTACAAGCTTGTTTTGTACAACCTGAAGTCATATCTTTTGGATAAAAATAAATTAAGATTTTTTGACCAAGAAAGTCACTTAATTTAATTTCAATTCCATCTTGATTTTCTAAAGTAAAATCAATTGCTTTTTGATTAATTTCAATCATATAAATATTTATTACTCTTCAATTATACAAACTTTTAATTCAAAACAAAATATGTTATAATTAAATGAATACTCACAACTATGAACATCAGAACCAGAATACTTTTATACACCAACAGTCTAATTTTACTTTCATGCAGTATATTGGGACCAATCTATGCTATTTATTTAAATAAAATTGGTGCAAATTTATTTGAAGCCTCCATGGCAATGGGTATTTTTGCTTTTGTAGCAGGTATTACAACATATATATTTGGAAGGTTTTCTGATTCTCATGATCCAAAAAAAATAATGATCTTAGGTTATTTTTTAATGGGATTAGCCTTTTTATTATATAATTTCACATCTTCTTTATACGGGATCTATTGTTTACAAGTTTTAATGGGTTTAGGTGAAGCTATTTATTCACCTGCTTTTGACAAAACCTATACAGAAAGCATGCCCAAAGACAAAATTGGATCAACCTGGGGACTCTGGGAACTTTCAAATTACTTTGCGCAAGCCATAGGAGCACTGATTGGAGGATTAATTTCTGAGTATCTAGGTTTTAATGCAATTTTCATTACAATTTCCTCAATGTGTTTCGTAAGCTGTATTTGGGTTTATTACTCAAAAGAATTAGCGTTTGAGAGAACTTCATAGTTATAATTTCCATTTAAAAACTTTTTCATAATTAAATAGTCATCATAATTAAAGTTATATTCAAAGCTTGTATTTAGGGAATCATCTAAATCGCTTTGATTTTCAACTTTTTTCAAATAACACCAATTATGGATTAAGTGAGAAATGTTTCCTTCTTTTAAAAGAACCATCCCATCAAAAGGCCATTTTTGAATTTCATATTTTTTAAAAGCTTTTAACAGTCTTTTATTATGTTCTTTGATTTTTTCTTTACCAACGCAAGCACCCTTACATTTTTCTAAATTATAATTGAAACAACTATCTTTTGCCTTTTCGATACCAAGCAATTTATGACACAAATCAAAATCCTTCGCTAGTCTTAGCAACAATTTATTGAAATCTTTTTTAGTTCTAAATAAACCTAAGTAACTTTTATCCGGATCAATAAAATCAAAATCTTTAATACTCACACTATAAATCCCATTTTCACACTTGCTCAACTCGGCTTGGTAAAGTTGTTTGTAGTCTCTTAATCTTTTATTTAAAAGAGGTTTATGTTCTCTTATCATTGAAGCTTCTAGCATTAAGGCCGAAAACTCACCTTGTGTTTCAATTGCCGAAATATCTTCAACTTGCTTTAAAATCTGCATATCTTTTTTAGACTTCAATCCTCCTGTAAAATGCTGCATTACACGCTCTTTGATATTTTTACTTTTCCCAATATATAAAGGAAATCCATCTTTAGAAGAACTCATAACATAAACACCGCAACCTTGTGGTAGATTTTCAATCATAGCTTTTTCAACATTTAATGGAGTCCGAATAAAGTCTAACTGTTGAGCAATAGCATTAAACAAATAATCAGTTTTAAAATTTACATGCAGATAATCCCAAAACTGTACAAGTGCCAAACAATCCGCTTCAGCTCTATGTCGAATATCAATCTTTAAATTACACCTTTCGATAACACTATCTAGGTTATGTCTTTTGTGCTCAGGAAACAAATTTCTAGATAACTTTACAGTACAAAGCTTGCTAGCGTTAAAGCTTATCCCAACCCTTTCAAATTCTGCTTTTAGGAAGTTATAATCAAATCGCACATTGTGAGCAACAAAAATACATCCATCTAAAATATCAAATAGATCTTCTGCAATATCCTTAAAAACCGGTTTATCCTTTACCATTTCAGGCTTTATACCTGTAAAGTTTTGAATGAAACTCGGAATATATCTTTTTGGATTAACTAAACTTTCATAACTTGAAATTAGTTGATTGTTTTCAACTATTTTTACACTTACATCTATAACCTTATCTTTTTTTGAATTCGGACCTGTAGTTTCAATGTCTACAAAGGCAAATCTCTTTTCGTTAAAATTCATATAATCATTACTATTGCAAGCAAAATATCATATTTTCTTAGTTTTATCAAGCTTTGAAAGCTTTTTGTGGTGCGCCAGAGAGGACTTGAACCTCCACCCCAAACAGTTAGGACTAGCCCCTCAAGCTAGCGCGTCTACCATTCCGCCACTGGCGCATTTGCTTTACAAATTTAGCATCAAAATTCAAAAATACCAAATTTGTTACAAATTTTTTAAATCTTTTTTAACTTTAAGGTTTAATTTGAAAATACACTAAATTTAATTTAATTTATGAAAATTTTTAAACCAAGCGAATTAATAGACCAGAGATTCCCTCAAAAATTAGACATTAAAACATGCTATGAACAAAGCCAAATACTTATTCAAAAAATGGTCCAAGAGGGGGAGTTATACGGAGCGACCTCTTATGGATCAGTACCATCAAACACTCATAGTGTTAATTCAGATATCGATTGGGTGTTTTTATTTGAAGATCATAATAAAATACTTTCTAGCCAAGATCTTCTTGGAATTACACAAATTCATAGATCATTTCAAGTTGATTTTTCACCACCTATTGCCACCCTAGATTCAATAACTCAAACATTTAATAATCTATTTATATTTCAAAGCATGAAATTACTCAAAGAGCGTTTCATAGCCGGAGTTGATCCATTAAAAGTCTACGAAGAAAATTGTAATCAGTTAGAATATTTAAATTCTATTGAGACTTACATGCAAAACTTTTACAAAGATCACCTTGAGCCAATTATATATAAACTTAATTATCAAAATTCTTTCGACGTATTTTTAGAATGCTTAGAGGCTTCAGTAAAGGCTGTAACCCAAATGCAAAGATTTATGATTTTAACTTTATTTAATAGTGAAGGAGAAGATCAATTCTCAGTTTCTATAATGCGTTATAATCACTTGTTAAGAGGAATTATACCTGTTGAATTTCTTAAAATTGGAAATCAAGTTCAGTTATTTAAGGATAATTACAAAGAGTATATCGATCATCTGGTTATTAATCCTATTAATATGCTAACGATTTCAGAATATAAAGATTTCTTACTTCATTATGAACCAATAATTAAAAAATCTTTTGAGTTTTGTATCCAGAATTTAGAAGTTTATAAAAGTACATTTTCAAAAAGTTTAAACCTATAAAAATGAAAAATTTAATCAAAACTGCAAACTATGTAAGTTTCAAAACCAAACTTGGAGAGTTCTTAGCCAATGTATATGTGAATGAAACTACTAAAAAAGAACACATTGTTTTATTTAAAGGTAATATAATAAATAAAAAAAATATATTAACAAGAATTCACTCTTGTTGTATTACAAGTGAGGTTCTACACAATACTAATTGCGAATGCCAAGAACAGCTTGATAAAGCTTTAAAAGAAATTCAAAAAACAAATGGATTATTATTGTATATGGATCAAGAAGGAAGGGGGATTGGTCTTGGACCTAAACTAAGGGCTTATGAACTTCAAGATAAGGGTTTGAATTCTGCCGAGGCAAATATTGCAGTAGGATCTAAAATAGATGAAAGAGAGTATTGCGATGCTATTGAAATCTTAGAAGATTTAAACATAGCTTCAATAAATTTGCTGACAAACAATCCAGATAAAGTAAACCAACTTAAAAATGCTGGAATTACAGTTAGCAAAGTCACCCCTCATGTTATTCAGGATGATAAATTTAAGAAATATTACGAAATGAAAAACCATAAACTTGGTCATCATATAGATATTTCTAAGTTTTTTTCAAATAAACCACAGACAGCTTAAAGAAATTGCAAAATCAAAGATTATAAAGTAATCTAAAAAAAATAATTTTAAATTGTGAATAATCCTCTTTTTAAAGAACTAATGGAAGAAATATTTGAACGACCATCTCTAATTCAAGAGGTATTTAAAACTTTCAAAAAAAGACCAACAACATTTAGATTGAATTCTCATTTTCACGATCCATTGCAAATTATAAATTCTTTAAAAAATCAAGGTTTTAAAGTAGAAAAACATCCAATGAGTGAGTTTGCCTATATTTTAAGGAATAGAAGTAAAAAAGAATTAATGGAAACTCAAGAGTATTTAGAGTCCAAAATATATTTGCAATCTCTAGCCTCACAAGCTCCAGTAATTACACTTAAACCCAAAAAAGGAACTGCAGTTTTAGATTTAACTGCAGCTCCGGGGTCTAAAACTTCTCAAATTGCTAATCTTATGAAAAAACAAGGGAAATTAATTGCTATAGAAATTAATCAACCAAGGTTTTTCAAACTTCAACACAATATGAAAGCGCAAGGGTTTGACGATCCAGAATTTTTAAAGCTAGAGTTAACAAGTGGTGTAAAGTTTTGTAAGGATACAGATCTAAAATTTGATTATATTTTACTTGATGCTCCTTGTTCAGCTGAATCTAGGTTTGATTTTAAAGAGCCTAAGACTTACAGATTTTGGTCCCAACAAAAAGTCAAAGAAAACCAAAGTAAACAAAAGAAACTATTAAAAGGAGCTTTTGAGGTTCTAAAAGAAAATGGAACCTTAGTATATTCAACATGTACAATGAATTTAAAAGAAAATGAACTTCAAATTACCGAGTTTTTAAAGAGTCATCCAAATGCTAAGCTTAAAGAAATTCAAATTGCAGGACTAAAAAAACATAATCTCTCTCAAGATTTAATTCAAGAGTATGATATGCCACATGATATTAATAAATGTTTTAGATTAATGCCTGATAACAATGTAGAGGGTTTCTTTGTAGCTAAAATAATAAAGACCTAGTTTAAAGATTTTATAGTCTTTTTAAGTCCGTCAATTAATTTTTGATCTTTCAATGTAAAAGCCAATTTCAACATCTTTTTATATAGAGATTTATTATAAGAATTTGTTTTGTCCCTATTAATTTTTTGATAGTAATAATTATAGAGTTTAGAAGCTGCAAATTGAATTAAATCGTTCTCTTTTGATTTTTTTGCAAACTTAAATGCTCTTTCAAGTTTATTTTTATCAATTAGAAACTGTACATAAGTAGAATATATATATTTTAAAAGTTGTTTATCTTTTGTTCTTTTGGCTATTTTTATGGATTTTTTATATAGATTTTTAGATAGCAAGTGCTGAGAGTATCTTTTATAAAAATTAAGTAATTGTGATTTATCTTTTAGTTGCTTTACAAAGTATTCTGATTTTTTATAATCTTTTACTTCCTCATAGTGTTTTGCCATTTTTTGATAAGCAACTTTTATATTGTGATCAGTAGTTTTTTGATTAGAACTTAAATTTTTAGCTATTAAGCATCCAGCATAAAAGTCTTTAACATGAACATTTGAAGTTTTTAAGTCATTATCTGAAATATCTAATATATTAACTGAGATAATCTCAGACACATCGGATATATTTATATAATCATCATATTTAACAATTTCAGCATTTGTAGTTTCAAAATCATAACCTTCAAAATGCAAACAAACATGATCTTTTAATAATTTAATTTTTAATTTACTCGGCTCAAACTTCAAGCTAAATAAATGGATATAAAGATTTACCAGTTGATTACAATCTGCTTGAAACTTAATTTGTTTTGAGAACATTAAAGTTTTATAAATTGAAGCACCTTCTTTGTATTCAAACTTTTGATTAGGAACTAAATATTTTGAAATAATATAGAGAAGATTAAATTCTCGTGATGACTGTTCGTTGAATTTAAGGTTTTTATTTCTGTCATAAAAATTTAAAAAATCCTTATTAATTTTATCTATATTCAAGAAAGATAACTTTCTATTGTTTTTGTTTAAAATTGAGTAACCTTTAAATAAAAATTCAACCTCCAGACATAGAGCTAAATGGTTTCTCTGAATTAAAAAGTGACTATAGGAAATTGATTTTTTCTTTGATTTAAAACCAATTTTCAGTATGTTTTTAGCTAGTTTTTTTTCTTCAAACCCAATGTATCTGGAAAAAAGAAATAATATAAACTCTAAAGTTTTCAATTTTCTAATGTTAAATATTGTAAAATGGCAGACTGAGTAATACTGCAAACTATTTTGTTTTCTTGGATTAATTTTTTAACTTCTTCTAACGTATAAAACTTAAAATCAGTAATATATTCTTCAGACTGTAATTTTGGAACAAATTCATCGCTAACTTCAAAAATAAACACTTGTGTGGCAAAAACATCCCAAGCAGTGTTAGAGATCAATTTAGAAAGTCTCTTGCAGTCTAATATATCATTAGTGTTTAGACTAATCTCTTCATGAAGTTCTCTTAAAATTGAATCTTTGGAATTTAAATCAGATTTTTCAACTCCACCACGACATGCCTCAATACTATATATACCAAGATCAATAGTATCAGGAAAAATAGGAAAGACATTTCTTCTGTCGACCTTAAGGGGACTGTGTCTCCAAATCGTAATTAATCCAATTTCTTTTCTTGAATTAACTACCAGGCCAACCACAGAATCATTAGAAAAAATCAAAGGTTGTTTGTAATTAACTTGGCCGCTAACTTTTCCTTCGTAAACTTGTACAACTTTGTTTTTCTTTTGAAAGTTAGCACCTATTTTTTTCAAAAAGGATCTATTGTTTAATTTGTGAGCTCCTGTTACTAAATTCTTTTTAATTTGATATTTTCTTGATGGATACAATACGTTTTTATACATAGAAATAGATCTAAAAAGAAACCTAACAAATCCTTTTATTTTGGCAAATGTATTTGATTTGAATTTTCTTGGTAACACAAATCTTAAATCTGGGAAAATATAAACTTGCTTACCTTTTTTGTAGCATTCTAAACAAGCATACATATCACTTAATGGTTTTGAGAAATCATAATGCTTAAGATGTTTCTCGTAATAATCTTTCTTGATAAACAATAAATCTGAAGTTACCCAATCAACCATAGTAGGTGATTGCAAAGAAATATCCCACAGCAAGTACTTTCGCATACGCTGAGGAAATATTTTTCTTAAAAAAGAAAATCTCTTTAAGAATAAATCTAATAAATTTGGAAAGCTTCTAAAGTTTGGAATTATTTGATTGTTTTCATCAATCAATAGACCAGTAAAAATAACCGCATCTGAATTTTTATCTACACTTAAAACTTGGCTAAGATCTAAGTTGTTAATATTATGAATAGAAACAATTAAGTAGTCTCCAATTTCTCTTGTATACATAAGCAGTAATTTTATCTAATTATAATTGATATGTAAGAGAAAGAAAAATAAAAATAAAAAAAACTACTTTATTAAGTAGTAAATGGTGGGCGTTGAGGGATTCGAACCCCCGACCTCCTCGGTGTAAACGAGATGCTCTAGCCAACTGAGCTAAACGCCCTAGCAATTCAGTAAACCTATATTACAAAAGTCTAAAATAAAAATCAATACTATTTTTAAAAAAGATAAAAAAAAAGAACCGGTTAAGGTTCTTTTATTGATCGCTAAGGCCATAATGGTTTCTTCCGACTTTAATAAAGTCTGGTTTATTCTTAAGATTTAAAAGAATAGTGATTCTTTTAACCTTTCTTTTCTGTAGAACTTTATCAACAATTTCATCTCTAGTTAATTGTCCATGGGTTCTAAGAACAGATTTAATAACATCACAAACTGTTCCTTGAGTGTATCCCCATTCTTTTAAAGCATAAATTCCACGTCCAATTAATACAAAGCCATTATGCCGTATTAATTCATTATGCACGGCTTGAGTATTAACATTCTTTTTATCAAAAGTATGATCAATAATTGATTTAGAAATATCTAAATAGTGCATAGGCTCTTTAGTTTCATTTAAAACATAAGAAATCTTATCTCTAAGAGTTTTCGGATTAATTGATCTCCACTTAGAAAGACCAACCTGAGCATCATTTATAATTTTAAGAGAGCGATCCATATATAAACTTGATTTAATAAAATCAACTGTAATATTCGCTTGTTTAAAATCTTTAAGTACTAACTTTGATATATCATTTAAATCAATAACTGTATTCTCCTGGTTGAGAATATTGCTAGCTAACTTACATGCTTTTCTCATATCTGCATCTTTTATATCCATAAATTTGAAATATGGTTTAAAGGCAATGGTGTTTGAAACTGCATAAATTTCTTTTTCTAATCCGATAGATAACTTTAAACTCTCTTTATTAATCGTTTGCTTTAAACCTGAACTATCCTGAAGTAGATTTACAAGTCTATCTACAGAACAAATTCCACCAGATTTAGTTAGTAATTCTATGGCGTTTGAAGTTATTTCACAAAGAGGAGTGTTGTTTACATTTCTCTCTAACTTTCTTAAAGCATTTTTTTCTATCTGACGAATTCTTTCTCTTGTAACTGAAAACTTTTTACCAATATTTTCTAATGTCATTTTTTGACTTTCATTCAGGCTATAACGTTTTTCTATTATAAATTTTTCTTTATCTGAAAGAACAATCATAAGACCATTTATAAGGTCTGAAACGTTAACCATTGATTCTTGAAAATTTGTCATTATTATCTGTTAAATACTTCCTATAAATACAATTTATTATATAACTAGGTTGGCATTAATTGGAAGTTCCAGATTGGCAAAAATATTTTCTAGTTGAACATATTTTTGATACAAAGTTTTGGTATCAACCTTATTAGAAAGCAGACTATAGATTCTGAAGAAAATATTTAACCATTGACTCAATAGTACCAATGTTCTCTGGCTTAGTTTTCAAAACTTCAGATATATGTTTTCGCTCATATCCTAAACTTTCAAGAGCTAGATAAACCTCTTGGTCTATACTTGAGGATTGCTCGTCAATAACTAGTTTTCCAGATAATTCTAAGATAATTCTCTCAGCTCCTTTTTTCCCAAGGCCGGATGCTTTAGTTAAAAAAGTAACATCTTGAGTGTTAATAGCTGAAATAACATCATCAAATCCTAGGTTCATAATGTTCAAGGCACTTTTAGGGCCAACTTTGTTGACTGAAATTAGTTTTTCAAATAGATCCAGCTCGTTAGAGCTTAAAAAACCATAAAGGTCTGAAATATCTTCTTTTAAGTTTTGATAAATATAAAAGGAAATATTGTTTCCAACTTTAGTTGTCATTAAAATTCCATTTGAAACATATATCTTATATCCGATTTGAGATATTTTTAAAATCAGGTTGTTAACTCCTGTTTTAAGTACTGTTCCTTCTAAGTAAGCAATCATAAATTATTTGGTTTGTAATCTTCCCATTTAGTATAAAAGTTTAAACGGAATTCATCAAACCGATCGTTGTTAATTGCTTCACGAATTTCCTCCATTAGATTAAATAAAAACCAAAGATTATGCATAGAAAGGATCCTTGCGCCTAAGATTTCTTTTTCCTTCATTAGATGTCTTACGTAAGCTTTTGAGTATGTATTTAGACCAAAAAGCGGACAATTTGAAATTGGAGATTCATCAAGTTCATATTTTTTATTTAAGATATTTTTCCTACCCGTTTCATCGTAAAAAGCTCCATGTCTTGCAAGTCTAGTAGGCAAAACACAGTCAAACATATCGATTCCTCTATAAACATTTTCAATTAAGTCTTCTGGTGTTCCAACTCCCATTAAATATCTTGGTTTTTCAGGGCTTAGATGGGGTACTACAACATCAACCATTTTATACATAGTTTCTTTTGGTTCTCCAACTGAAAGACCTCCGATTGCTATCCCAAACGATCCTAATGCATCAATAAATTTTGCGGATTTAATTCGAAGATCTTCATAGGTCACTCCTTGAACAATTGGAAATAGAGTTTGCTTATTTGGATCACATTGTTTTTTGTATTCGTCAAAACATTTTAAAGCCCAATTGTGAGTTCTATTCATAGCATCAATTGCATATTTCTTTTCTGATTTTCCATCAGCACATTCGTCAATAACCATCATGATATCGGAACCTAGATTTTTTTGAATTCCAATCACATTTTTAGGAGAAAACATATGTTTGGATCCATCAATGTATGAATAGAATTCAACACCATCTTCTGTAAGTTTTAATTTATTTTTCTTCTTACTTCCTGTAGTCATATCTTTTAAAGAAAAAACTTGAAAACCACCTGAATCTGTTAAGATAGGTTTATCCCATCTCATAAAATTATGCAGACCTCCCATCTTAGCAATCAATTCAGAGGTTGGTCTTAAATGTAGATGGTAGGTGTTTCCAAGTAAAATTTGGCAACCTAAGTCAACTAACTCCTGTGGACTTAAGCTCTTAACGGATGCTTTAGTTCCACATGGCATAAAAATAGGAGTTTGAACTTCACCATGCGGTAACGTCAAAACACCAGTTCGAGCACGACTGGTGTTTGATTGTTTTTTGATCTTAAAATTAAACATAGTTTATTCTTAAGCGTCATTTTTTGTTTTGTGTTCTTCAGCTTTAGCCATTTTCGCTTTAAAGGCGTCAATTCTACCTCTTTGGATGAATTGTTTTTTACCTGTAAAGAATGGGTGAGACTTTGAAGTAACTTCAAGTTTGATTACATAGTGATCTACTCCATCAATTTTTTTAGTTTCTTCTGAAGTAACAGTTGAAGTTGAAACGAATTCTTCACCAGTAGACGAGTCTACAAATACAACTGGGTGAACTTGTGGATGAATATCTTTTTTCATAATAGTCGTTTATTTTTTTAGTTAGTATAATTTTTACATCAAGTTAATAAATTTTGCAAGCTTAAATTAAAGCCTCTTGATTTGAATTTTGTTCGTTTTCTTCAATTTCTTCATCGTCGATTGTAGCTTCGATCATAGAAATAGAAGAAACCTTATCATCATCGTTCATTCTCATAATATAAACTCCTTGAGTTGATCTACCCATAGTTGGAATATTCTTAACGTTTAGTCTTAATACTTGACCATTTTTAGAGATTAATAATAAATCATCAACACAGTCAGAATTAATAACTACAGCACCTATAACCCTACCAGTCTTAGATGTAACATTAGCAGTTTTCACTCCTGTTCCCCCTCTTTTTTGAGTTCTATATTTATTTAACTCGGTAAGTTTACCAAGACCATTTTCCATTACAACCATCATCTTAGCTTGATCATCTTTAATGATATCCATAGATACTACTTCATCATCAGTTTTTAGTTTAATTCCAGTCACACCTCTTGCTGATCTTCCCATTGCTCTAGCGTCTTGTTCGTGGAATCGAATAGATTTTCCTTTTTTAGTAACTAGTACAACCTCTTGATCTTTAGATACTGGTTTTACAAAACTTAGTTCATCACCTTCTTTTATTGAAATAGCGATTAACCCTGATTTTCTGATATTTTGGAAATTTGAAATACTCGTTTTTTTAACAACACCATTTCTAGTGGCCATGAAATAGCAATCATCTTCCGTGAATTCTCTATCGTTATTTAGAATCATAATTGAAGTCACGTTTTCATTTCTTCCAAGCTCAAGTAGGTTAACAATATTCGTTCCTTTTGCTGTTCTAGAACCCTGAGGGATGTCAAATATTCTAAGTCCAAATACTTTACCTGCATCAGTAAAGAATAAAATTCGGTCATGATTGTAAGCAAATCTTATAGTATTAACAATGTCATCTTGTTTGGTACTCATTCCAACTTTACCTTTACCACCTCTATTTTGAACCTTAAAGGTTTTAGGATCCATTCTCTTGATGTAATTTCCTTCGGTAAAGGTTAACACCATAGGAGCATTTGGAACGGTATCTAATGTTGAGATTTTAGAAAGTCCATGAGGAACTATTTCCGTACGCCTAGCATCTTGAAATTTTTCTTTTAATTCACTTGTTTCAGTTTTTACAATTTCAATAATTCTTCCAGGTTTAGATAGTATATCTTCTAAATCTGTAATTAAAATCATTAATTCATCATATTCATCATCAATCTTCTTTCTTTCTAATCCAGCTAAAGTTTGAAGTCTCATATCTAAAATTGCATGAGCTTGAATTTCTGAAAGTCCAAATTTATTCATTAGATTTTCTGTAGCATCGGCTCTAGCGTTAGAAGCTTTAATAGTCGCAATTACTTCATCAATATTATCAAGTGCAATTTTTAAACCCTCTAAAATATGGGCTCTATGTTTAGCTTTTTTAAGTTCAAATTCAGTTCTTCTTCGAACTACAATCTTTCTATGGGCTAAAAAGTGCTCTAGAACTTGCTTTAAGTTTAAAAGTCTAGGTTGAATTCCATCAACCAAGGCAATCATATTCATATTAAAAGAAGATTGCAGTTGAGTCATTTTGAATAACTGTTGTAAGATTTTTTTTGGGTATGAATCTCTTTTAAGTTCGATTACAACTCTAATACCTTCACGGTTTGATTCGTCCCTTAGATCTGTAATGTTTTCAATTTTTTTATCTCTAACAAGTTCGGCAATTTTAGCGACTAAATTAGCTTTATTAACTTGATAAGGCATTTCAGTTACTATAATCGCTGATTTTCCTTTTGGTAATTCGATGATTTCAGTTTTAGCTCTTACTGCAATACCACCTCTTCCGGTTGTATACATTCTTTTAATAGCTTCATTATCGTAAATTATACCTCCAGTTGGAAAGTCAGGTCCTTTTAAAAATTGCATTAAATCTTCGATTGAACAGTCAGGGTTCATTAAAAGATGTTGAATAGCGCTACAAAGCTCATTTAAATTATGAGGCGGGATAGAAGTTGCCATAGCAACTGCAATACCAATTTGTCCGTTTAGTAATAACTGAGGAACTCTTGAAGGTAAAACTACAGGTTCTTTTTGAGATCCATCATAGTTTGGTCTAAAATCAACAGTATCCTTATCTATATCAGCAAGCATACTTTCTGTAATACTTTGCATTTTTGCTTCCGTATAACGCATCGCTGCAGGGGAGTCACCATCGATTGATCCAAAGTTACCTTGACCTCTAACTAACATATAACGCATAGCAAAGTCTTGTGCCATTCTAACCATAGAGTCATAAACGGCTGTATCTCCATGCGGGTGATACTTACCAAGTACCTCACCAACTACAGTTGCTGATTTTCTGAATCTAGAACTACTTCTAAGACCCAGTTCGTTCATAGCATATAATATTCTACGGTGAACTGGTTTAAGTCCATCTCTAACATCAGGAAGAGCACGAGTAACAATTACACTCATAGCGTAATCCAAATATTTCTGCTCCATTTCTGAAGAAATTGTCCTTATAATCTCACGAGTTTCCACTTCTGGTTCAAATAAATTATCTTGAGAATTTTCCATATATTTTTCTTAATACGAATATAATTTACCAGAATCCTAATTTAAATTAAAGTTCAAAATCTACTCAGCAACAATTTTAGCCTGCATAGATGGATGAAAATTACAAATTACATCATAGCTACCAGGATCGTTAATTGTGAATTTAAAAGTAGAAGACTCAGAGCCTTGTATTATTTCAGAGCCTGATTCTAAGCTTTGAATAAACAAATCATGAGGAACCGAATCTAAATTTTCTATATTAATAGTAATTTCTTCTCCAACAGGAACTTTAATTTCATTAAATCCAAAACTCATATTTTCCATTACGATATTAAAAGTCGTTTTAAGATTTTGGACTTGAGAATTTGAACCAACTTGTGGGTCATTCGTTTTACCAACAATGTTGTACCAATAAAAGTTATCACTAAAGATAATAGAGTGATCCATTTCATCGCCTGCAACCATACTTGCATCTTGCGATGAATCTAATGGAAAGCTCCAGATACTATCTATACTTTTATCTTCAGGTATTAAAACTTTGTCATGCTGAGCAAGATAAAGTAAATGCCATCCATTGTTTTCAAGTTTTACGAGAGAATCAAGCATTTGTTCAGCAGATGGATTCTTGCATATTGCATATTCCTTGTCAGAAAAAACTAAAACAGGAATTCCAGTTTTGATTTCGGAGTTTTTACTAAGTTCTCCACAGCAATATCCTCCAGAGTTTAAATCTAGTTCGAAATTATTTGAGAAAAACTCAAAAGGTGCAACATTAAAGGAAGCAGGAAGATTTTGATTTTGGAAAGTAATAAATCTTAAATTTGCATCTTTAATATCAATTCTACTTAAAAGAGTTTCAAAAGATGCATCCTCAGAAAGGAATAAGACCTCATAGTTTTCAGATTGAGGGACTCGTTTAATGTTGTCTGGCTCACATTGGAAGTTGGATTCAAAGTCGTTGGCAGAAATTGCTTGCCCTGATAAAAAACCAGTTAAATCCGATAATGGTTGAAGGTCTGGAGGTGTGTTTTTAGGCTTCTTATCAATTGATTCGAGGGAAATGATTACTGTTAAAATAACAATAAATAAGATAGATAATTTAGTTTTAGAATTCATTTTTAAACGATGATTTAATTATTTAAATTTTAGCAAAAAAGTTATGCTTTTAAAATTAAAATATAAATAATAATTTAATAATCATAATCTTCTTCCCCGATGCCGTATTTTCTTAAAATTTCATAAATTCTATCACCGTACACATACTCCAGCACATCTTTGATGTAATGATAGTCTACGTTTTTATTCATGGGTAAATCACCAGTTTGAAATTTATTTAATCTATTTAACATTTTATAAAAATTATTCCATCCAAAGGTATCAACAATTTCTTGTGTATAGCACATTGAGGTGTTATAGTCTAAAGCATTACTTCCTGACATATCAGAATATTCATACCATTGATTATCTTTATAATAACCATCTTCTCTACAATCTATTCCATGAAAAATATCTCCTTGATTATGATGTTGAGTGAATTGAGCTAATCCTTCATTAGCCCAACTTGGAAAGGGCGCCTTGCCGAAAAAAGCATGAGTTAATTCGTGGGAATTAGCACAATAATCAGGACTAGAATTATAAAGGAATCCATCAGGATTGTTAGCAATAACATCTTGTAAATCAAAATCAATATTTTCTTGAGATCGCCGATATATTATTTTACTAGAGACACTCGATCCTTGATTTGAGTCATCATCAGAAATATAAATTTTAGATACAATTTGGTCTACAGGAAAATTAATTTTTCCTCCAAAAAAGTTACCTAAAGTTTGTTCACATCGAATAAGATCCTCTATATGTGCTTTTGCGAGAGTTTCGTAACCTTCAGGAACCAGAGCTTTCACATTTTCACGTTCAACTGCAACTATAGCTAAAGATTTCTCCTTAAAATAATCAGAGTCATCATCGATAAACTCAAATCCCTCTGCTTGATTTGTTGTACTATAAATCAAATAAGACTCATTAAATTCAGATGCTACACCGGTTTCAGCTTCAGTTTTTTGACCATCTGAATCCGATTCATTTCCAGGTTCTATATCTATATCAGTTTGGGTTTGGTGGGTTGACTCTGTTTTTTCTATAGTATGAATCCAATATATTTGATTTTCCAAATTCAACTCATTATAGGCATCTTTTTGATAAACAAAAGTAGGATCGCTTAAATCATTTAACGGAAAAGTCCAAACACTTTCTATTTCAAGATTATCACTTAAAGAAAAAGAATCTTTGTTTGTAATGTATTTTGTATGCCATCCATTGTTTTCAATCCTTAAAGGAGAATCAAGTATTTGTTCAGCAGATGGATTCTTGCATATTGCATACTCATTGTCGGAAAAAACTAAAACAGGTATCCCGGTCTTGATTTGCGAGTCTTCATTAAGTTCTCCACAGCAATAACCACCAGAGTTTAAATCTAGCTCGAAATTATTTGAGAAAAACTCAAAAGGTGCAACATTAAAAGAAGCAGGAAGATTTTGATTTTGGAAAGTAATAAATCTTAAATTTGCATCTTTAATATCAATTCTATTTAATAAAGACTGAAAAGATGCATCCTCGGAAAGGAATAAGACCTCATAGTTTTCAGATTGAGGGACTTGCTTAATGTTGTCTGGCTCGCATTGGAAGTTTGATTCAAAGTCGTCCGCAGAAATGGTTTCGCCGGAGAAAAAACCAGCTAAATTAGATAACGGTTGAAGTTTTGGTGGCGTGTTTTCTGGCATCTGATTAATGGATTCAATTGAAATGAAAATTAATAAGGCAACAATAAATAAAATAGATAATTTGGTTTTAGAATTCATTTTCAAACGTTAATTTAAGTAGTGAAATTTTAGCAAAAAAGTTATGCTTTTAAAATTAAAATTTGTTATAATAACAATAAGTAAATGATATAAATGGATTTAGTAGATAAATTATTAGGACCCCTGAGGAAAAAGGTTCAAAATTCAAAAAAAAATTCTAAGAAAAAGGATAGTAAGGAAAATAAAAAAGATCAAAGAAAAGCTTCCGGTAAGGTTATGGGAGCACTTCCAGACTTGCAATCATTAGATTGGAAGGATCAAGTTAATACATTGAAAGAGGCAGAGAAAAAGATAAAACCAACCCTAGATAAAATTGAAGATATGTCTAAAGATTTTGCTGAAAAATCAAAAAAAGAAGCAATTAAATCCAAAGATAAAATAAGTGGTTTATTTAAAAAAAATAAAAAGAAAGCAAAGGAAAACAAGAAAAAAAATAAAAGTAACGCAAACTACGCGTTGATCGAAAAAGAATACAAAGAAGGTTTAGTTCTGCTTCAAGATATTCTAGCACCCTCTTCAACCAAAACTGAATACAGGAAATTTAGTTACTCCGGGGTTTTTTCCAAGACATTATTTGTTTATGCCTATCCAAGGTTTTTGAATGTTAACTGGATGGCTCCACTGGTTAATTACGATGGTACAATGAGAATTTCTCAGTTTATATATCCATTTCAGTCAGCTAAAATTCTTCAGGTTCTTACTAAGAAGGTAACGCAAATGCGCTCAGAAATGAGAATTCAACGAGAGAAAGGACTAATTTCAGATCCAGGACTAGAAACCGCAGCTCAAGATGCTGAACAACTAAGACATGATATTCAAAAGGGAATTGAAAAATTCTTTCAATTTGGTCTATATATTACTGCATACTCAACCGATGAAACAAAGTTAGAAAAAAGCATTTCTCAGCTTGAATCTGTAATGCAAGGTCAACTTGTTTTATCTAAAACAGCTGACGTTAGAATGGAGCAAGGTTTTGATTCGACGCTTCCTTTTGCATTAGATGAACTTGATGTCTCTTACAATATGAATACATCACCTCTGTCAGCTTGTTTCCCATTCACTTCAGCTACATTAACTTCAGATGAGGGAATTTTATATGGATTAAATCGGCATAATGACTCACTGGTTATTTTTGACAGGTTTTCACTTGAAAATGCAAATTCTGTTGTTTTTGCAAAATCTGGTGCTGGTAAATCTTATGCAGTAAAACTTGAAATTCTTAGATACTTAATGTTAGACACTGATGTAATTGTAATTGATCCAGAAAATGAATATGAGGCTTTAAGTCAAACTGTTGGAGGTAGTTATTTAAGAGTATCTTTAAATGCTGATAAAAGAATTAATCCTTTTGACCTACCATCACCAATAGCTGGTGAGGTTTTAAAGCCAGGAGATTTACTTAGAAGTAACATTATAAGCTTAATCGGATTAATGAAGTTGATGCTAGGTAATATGAGTCCAAAAGAAGAAGGTATTATGGATAAAGCTCTAAATGATGTTTATTCTCTCAAGGGAATTACTATGGATTTAGTTGATCCTTCTCAAAAAAATCCACCTACCATGGAAGATTTACAATCTGTTCTAGAGGGTATGGATGGGGCTGATAGTTTAGTTCAAAGATTACAAAAATATACAGAAGGTACTTATGCTGGAATATTTAACAAGCCAAGTAATCTAGATCTAAAAAATGGACTTGTTGTTTTTTCAATAAGAGATTTAGAGGATCAATTAAGGCCAATCGCAATGTATATAATACTTAATTACATCTGGAATAGAGTAAGAAGTAAAATGAAAAAGAGACTTTTAGTTGTAGATGAAGCCTGGACTATGATGCAACATGAAGATTCTGCGAAATTTCTTTATGGTTTAGTTAAAAGAGCTCGTAAGTATTATTTAGGTGTAACTACTATTACACAAGATGTAGAGGATTTTATGCGCTCAGATTTTGGTAAACCAATCATTACAAATTCATCAATGCAAATGCTTTTAAGACAGTCTCCAACAGCAGCAGAATTATTACAAAAAACCTTCCATTTAACAGAAGGTGAGAAGTATTTACTTTTAAATTCTAATGTAGGACAAGGACTTTTCTTTGCGGGGAATAAACATGTAGCAATTCAGATTATTGCATCTTATAGTGAAAACAGTGTAATAACAACAAATCCTCAAGAAATACTAAATAAGCAATAGCCTATTTGGTATCTAGCAATATGCTATTTAATACAGGATCATTGTCGTTTAATAAATCAGAAGGGGAAGTTTTTACTATTACATCAGGAGTGATTCCATATTTATTTATCGATTTTTTATTAGGTCCAAGCCAAAGTCCAACGGTAATTTTTAGAGCAGAATCATCAGATAAGTTTAAAAGTTCTTGCAGGCTACCTTTTCCGTATGTTTTTTCACCGTAAACTTTTACATTTTTATGTTTTTGTAAGGCTAGAATTAAAATTTCTGAAGCCGATGCAGTTCCTTTGTTAGTCATAAAGTAAATATTTTTACTAATGTTCTTCTTAGAAGAGGCTAAAATAGAATTTATAGATCCATTAGATTTTACGGTAGATACAATCTCTTGGTTTTCAGAAAGAAACAAATCAGCAATTAAAATTGCAGAATTTAAATATCCACCAGGGTTTGATCTTAAATCAATTATAATATTTTTAATATCATTTGAATTATTCTTCTCAAGAATATCTTGCACTTTCGAAAAAGTCTCGGAACCAAATGATCTTATATCAATAATAAGATTTTTATTATCAATTATAGAACCACTTACAATCGGAATATCTATCTTTTCTCGAGTGATATAAAAGTCTAAGAATTTAGAACCTCTTTTGATTGTTAGTTTAACTTTTGTACCTTTTGGACCTTTAATCAATGATATACCGTCTTGAATTGTTTTTCCGCTTAGATCAATACCATTTACAGATATTACAATATCTCCAGGTAACAACCCTGACTTAAGAGCAGGACTTCCTTTTAGGGGAGTGATAATCTGAAACTGTTTATTTTTATTTAGCATCATTGATGCCCCAATTCCTTCTAGCTCTTGATTTAAAGAGTCTAAAAAATTCTTTTTTTCTTCAGGAGTTTGAAAAGAGGAGTGAGGGTCATTTAAGGATTCTACCATTCCATTAATTGCACCATACAATAAATCTTGTTTAGAAATATCATCTTTAAAGTAGTATTTATCATTTATAGTATTAAAAACATCAAGTAAAAAGTTTTCATAGTAATCTATCGCATCATTACTCTTTTCTTCTTCAGATCTTTTGAAGTTTTGATTTAATAAAAAAGATTGAAATTTCTTAATATCAACTTCATCAATAAGATTATCTAGATTAAATTTTTTATTTTGAACAGAAATTAAATTGTTTTTAATTGCAAAATATAAAAGCTTAGTATCGTCAGATTTATAATTTATCTGCTTTACAAGTTTATACATTTTACGAACTGTATATTTTGGATTTTTCGTGTTAAAACTTGAATAAAAATAATTCAAGAATTCACGATAAGTTATATCTTTATCATTTAAAAATTTGTCATCTGGAATTTCATGTACAAACATATCAAAGTAGTCATAAATTTGATCACCAGAAAGTTTGTCTGAACTAGCAAGCGCGTTAGTAAAGATTGAAAAAGTAAGAGATATTAAAAGTATTTTTTTAAGAATTTTCATTTGTAATTTTAAATTTTACAAATTAATTAAAACTTTGTTTTACATTAAAGTCAAACATAAAGGAATTTATAAATTTTGCCTTTTTAATTTAAACCTATTATAATTTGATTGATTTTAAATATAGATATGACAGAAAAAACAAATAATGATTATGGAGCCCAGCAGATTACGGTCCTAGAGGGCTTACAAGCAGTAAGAAAAAGACCAGGGATGTATATTGGTACAACAGATGTTGCAGGTTTACACCACATGGTTTGGGAAATTGTAGATAATTCGATCGATGAAGCATTAGCTGGTCATTGTGAAAATATCGAAATTATAATGCATGAAAATGGATCTTTAAGTGTACAAGATGATGGACGTGGTATACCTGTTGAAAAACATGCTAAAACTGGAAAGTCGGCACTTGAAACTGTTTTAACAGTTCTTCATGCCGGTGGTAAGTTTGGTGATGGTGGATACAAAGTGTCCGGTGGTCTTCATGGTGTTGGTGTATCTGTAGTAAATGCACTATCTACAACTTTAATTGCTGAAGTTAAAAGAGATGGAAAACTTTATAGACAAACTTATTCTAAAGGAGACACTCAAACTGAATTAGAAGTAGTAGGGGAATCAAAAGAAAATGGGACTAAAATAACATTTACTCCCGATGAAAGCATCTTTGAAACCATTAAATTCAACTTCAATACAATCAAGAACAGAATAAGACAGCAGGCCTATTTAACAAAAGGAATTATTATTTCAATTGAAGATAAGACTTCAAAACAAAGAGCTAAATTCTTTTTTGAAGGTGGTGTTAAATCATATATAAGGCATATAAATAAAGATAAAGAAGCTGTAACAGGTATATTTTATACTGAAAAAGAAACAAAAGAATGTTCAGTTGAAATTGCACTTCAGTACACTAGATCTTATCAAGAACATTTATTTACATATGCAAATAATATTTTCACTCCTGAGGGTGGTACGCATTTAACTGGTTTTAAATCAGCTTTAACACGTACAGTTAATGCTTATGCTAGAGAAAAAGGACTTTTAAAAGAAAAAGATTCAAATTTAACATCTGACGACGTTAGAGAAGGTTTATCTGCAGTTGTATCTGTAAAACTAGGAGAGCCACAGTTTGAAGGTCAAACAAAATCTAAGCTTGGTAATACAGAAGTAAGAAGTGTTGTTGAGTCAGTTTTTGCAGGAGAGTTAAATTATTTTTTACAAGAAAATCCGAAAGACGCTAAAGAAATTATTTCAAAATGTAATTTAGCTGCAAAAGCTAGATTAGCTGCAAGAGCCGCGCGTGAGTCTGTAATTAGAAAAGGTGCACTTGAAGGTATGACCTTACCAGGAAAACTAGCAGATTGTTCAACTAAAGATCCAGCTAGATCAGAGTTGTACCTAGTGGAGGGTGATTCGGCAGGAGGTTCAGCAAAGCAAGGTAGAGATCGAGAAACTCAGGCGATTCTTCCATTGAGAGGTAAAATTTTAAATGTAGAACAAGCTAGATTAGATAGAATCCTTCAAAATGAAGAAGTGAAATCTTTGATAACGGCACTTGGTGTTGGTATATCAGATTCTTTTAATATAGAAAAATTACGATACCATAAGGTGATAATCATGACGGATGCCGATGTTGATGGAGCCCATATTGCAACTTTATTACTAACGTTATTCTTTAGGTACTTTAGACCGATCATCGATAAAGGATGTTTATTTTTAGCAAATCCACCTTTATATAAATTATCACATGGTAAAAAAGTTTTTTATGCCTATTCAGATCGTGAAAAAGAAAAAATAACAAGTGAAAAATTTAAAGAAGACACCAAAGTTAACGTACAGCGTTATAAAGGTCTTGGGGAAATGAATCCTGACCAATTATGGGAAACAACAATGGACCCTTCAACTCGATCATTATTCAAAATTACAATTGAAGATGCCGAAGTTGCAGACTCAGTTTTTGACACTCTTATGGGGAAAGATGTCCTTCCAAGAAAGAAATTTATTCAGTCTAAAGCAAAAGAGGTAAAAAACCTTGATATATAAAAAATATTGTATATAATACGAGTAACTAAATGAAAGAAATATGTTTATTCATGTAAAAAGAGATCCGAAAGAATCATTCGAAAGAATGCTTTCAAGATTCAAAAAACTACTTCAAAGAAGTCATAAAGTAGTAATTGCAAAAGAGCAATCACGACATAACAAAAAGCCAACAAAGAGATATGTTCGACAGGCTGCAATTATGAGAGAGTACTACCGATCAGAAAAGAAAAAGAAACAATTCTACTAGAATGCAAATTCAAAACACAATAAAAAGGGCTTTATATTTAAAGCCCTTTTTATCAATTTCAAAGATTAAAAAATTAATGTTATTAGGACACTATCTAAAAATGCCTCATTTGCAAGTACTTGCAAATTTAGAGCTTGAGATTCCTGAGTATATATTTGATAATTACATACAAGATCTAAAGCAGATCCAAAAAGGTGTTCCTCTTGAATATTTAACAAACATTAAAGGTTTTTATGAGTCGGAATTCTATGTAAACGAACACGTGTTAATTCCCAGACCTGAAACTGAAGTTTTAGTTCAAACAGCAATTGATTTAAACCTACCTGAAAATTTTAACGCTATAGACTTAGGTACAGGATCCGGCTGTATTGCTATCTCACTTGCAAAAAAGTATCCAGAATCTAACTGGGTAGCTGCTGATGTTTCAAAAAAAGCATTAGAAGTAGCTACCAAAAACACTCAATTAAATGCGGTTAAAAATATAAATTTTATAGAATCAAACTTACTAGAATCTGTACCAAATCAGAAATTTAATTTGATTACAGCTAATCTACCATATATTGGGACAGAAACTTTTTCTGGTGTTTGTCAGAATACAAAACGTTACGAGCCAAATATAGCTTTATTTTCCGGGCAAGATGGTTTAGATTTATATAGACAATTATCAAAGTCTTTAAAGTCCAAAAATATTGAGTTTGAATATTTATTAGCCGAATTTGCTGATAATCAAGGTCCTTCCTTAATTTCAATATTCAAAGAAGATTTTCCAGATTTAAATTACAGACTTATCAAAGACTTGAATCAAAAAGAAAGAATATTATTAATTTTCAAAAATGTTAGATAAACTGCAGCCAATACTCGACGAATTCCAAGAAATCGAAAAGAAATTACAAGATCCTAATATTGTTTCTGATCAAAAAGAATACAAGAATATAATGATTAAGAGATCTGATTTAGAACCTAAAGTTCATATTATATCGAAGTATAAAAATACTTTACAGGAAATCAATGATTCAAAAGCAATGTTAGACACAGAAAGCGATAAAGAGATGCTAGAAATGATCCAACTTGAGCTAAAAGAATTACAAGATAAAGTTCCAGGTCTAGAGGAAGCTGTTAAAAAAGCTCTAATTCCAAATGATCCAAATGATTACAAAAACTGTATCGTAGAGGTACGAGCAGGAGCTGGTGGAGACGAAGCTTCACTATTTGCATCTGAACTAATGCGAATGTATCAACGATACTGCGATGAAAATGGTTTCTCTGTTGAGATTCTATCAATGAATGAAAACGAGACAGGTGGAATTAAAGAAGCTATTTTACAGGTTAATGGAGCAAAAGCTTATGGAACACTTAGATATGAATCAGGAGTACACAGGGTTCAAAGAGTACCTGTTACAGAATCGCAAGGTAGAGTTCATACATCTGCTGCTTCAGTAGTAGTTATGCCCGAAGTTGAAGATGTTGAAGTAGAAATTAACGAAGCAGACTTAAGAATAGATGTGTTTAGATCATCAGGTCCAGGTGGACAATCAGTAAACACTACAGATTCTGCAGTAAGAATTACACATGTACCTTCCGGTATTGTTGTATCTTGCCAAGATGAAAAATCTCAACATAAAAATAAATCTAAAGCATTGAACGTTTTAAAAACAAGATTATATGATCTAGAACTTCAAAAACAACAAAAAGAATTAGGAAGTCAAAGAATGGCTTCAATTGGATCAGGAGATAGGTCAGAGAAAATTAGAACTTATAACTTTCCACAAGACCGTGTAACAGACCACAGGATAAAACAATCTTGGAATAACTTACCTGGTATATTAAACGGTAATCTAAAGTCAGTGTTAGAAGCATTAATGGTCGAAGAAGAGTCTAGAAAACTTACTGCTTTTGAAAACTAATCTTTGAAATTTTCTTGAAACTCTTGAATTTCATGTTTGAGCCTTTGAAGTTTTTCCTGTTTAGAAATAAAAGTTACCCCTTCGTTTATTTGGTAATCTGTTAGTAAAACTTTTCTTGCATCCTCTAAATCCATAGAAGTTCTTAATATTTTATACGGAACTTCTTTTTCAATTGCTACTTTTAAAACCTCACCGCCATTTACATGAGGCATGTTAAAATCAGTAAGCAAGAATATATCTGTACTTGTGAGATTTTTAATAAGTTCGACAGCACCTCTTCCATCTTCAAAAAATACAACTGTATCATTAGATACATTTTTTGATTTAAATAATGTTTTATATAAAGTCATTACACTTGGATTGTCTTCGCATATTATGTATTTCAC
>JABJGM010000012.1 GCA_018662325.1 bacterium
AAGATATCAAATTTGGAGGAGAGATGTCTGGTCATTATTTTTTTGGTGAAAATTATTTTGGCTTTGATGATGCAATGTATGCTGCTTTAAAATTGTGTGAGATTTATTCACAAGATGATAAAACTTATTCTGAGTTCTTTTCTGGTTTTAAACAAATGTTTAATACACCTGAGTTTAGATACGCTGTAGATTCTGATCAAAAACCTATTTATGTAGCTAATTCTAAAGAATTTTTTGAATCAAAAGGTGCAACTGTAAAAGACATTGATGGCTCTTTTGTTGAATTTGATGATTTTTCTTGGGGAACTTTTAGAGCTTCGAATACAGAAGATAAAATAAGTATGAGAATAGAATCTGATAGTAAGGAAACTTTTAATAAAATTATTGATTTGTATATTGAGTTTTTTGAGCAGCAAGGTATCCCTTATGTAAATGAGATTTTAAGTATGAAATTGTAGTTTGCAGTGAAATGTGTTATAATGAATTGAATTAAAGTGTTTTATGTTAAAAAATGTGTATATTGGTGCTGATAGTAAGGGATATGTTTTAAAAAATCAGATTATTGACTTCTTAAAAGAAAATCATAGTGATCTTCATGTAGTTGATCTTGGAGTTTTTAGGATTGAAGAACAAATTGAAATTCCTGTTTTAGCTCGTGAAGTAGGGGAGAAAGTTGTGCAAAATAAACCAGCTGTAGGAATTTTGATTGATTCTATTGGTTCTGATTTATGTGATTATTCTAAATTAATGGATGGATTGCATCCAGTTTTATGTGAGGATCTTAAAGAAACTGAGTTGGATGATTCTTTAAGGAAAAATATTTTGTGTGTGGCTTCCAACTGTACACCAATTGAATCTGCTACAAAAATTGTTAATAATTTTATAGAAAGAAAAATTAAATAATTAAGATGCGAAAAGTAGGAGTTTCTATTTTGGGTTTAGATGTAAGTCAAATGCAATCAAGAATAATTGATTTTGAAAAATTTGAGTTTGATTCTTGGCATTTAGATGTGATGGATCTGAATTTTGTTCCTAATCTGTCTTATGGATTGGAATATTTAAATTCTTTAAAATTTTCTAAGTCATGTGAATTACATTTAATGGTAAATAAACCTTCGATTTTATGTGAGGAAATTTTGCATAAATTTGAGAATTTAAGAAAAAATCTTAAAGCTATCTATATTCATGTAGAGATTGAACCAAAAGAAATTGAAAAATGTTTAGAGTTTGATCTTCCAATTGCTTTAGCTGTTAATCCTGATACAGAAATTGCTTTGTATGAAAACTTTCTAAGATTAGTTGATAAAATTTTGATTATGACTGTTTTTCCTGGTTTTTCAGGTCAAAAATTTATTTTAGATGCTTTAGATAAAGTTTCACAAATTAAAGCTATAAATTCCGAAATTGAGTTTTGGGTAGATGGTGGTGTTAACGAAGAGTCAATAAATCTTATTCCGAAAGGCTTAAATGTTGTTTCTGCATCTTTTTTACAAAAATCAAAAGACATTCAGACTGATTTAGATTTATTAACTTAGAACTTTATTTCTCTTTTTTTTTTGTTATAATCAATGCATGGAAAAAATTATTGATTATATACAGAATTTTTCGGAAATCTTTTCACTTGAATGGTTTGTTTTTTTAGGTGGTATTGTTGAAGAAGTGATTGCTCCGATTCCAAGTCCTGTGATTATGACTTTTGCAGGTAGTACTTTGTCTGCAATGGATGTAGGTTATTGGTACTTAATTTTAATTGGAGTTTTAGGAGCAATTGGTAAGACTATTGGTTCTTTAGTTTTATACTTTATAGGATTTAAGTTAGAAGATATTTTTATTCATAAATATGGAAATTATTTTGGATTATCTGAAAAATTATTTCTGACTTATTCTGAGAAGATTAACAATTTAAGATATGGTGTTTTCTGGATATCAGTCTTAAGATCTCTGCCTTTTGTTCCATCCGCACCTTTTTCAGGTATTTTTGGTATTTTAAAATATGATATTCGTAAGTTTTTAATTGGAACGATGATTGGAAATATAATTAGAGATACATTTTATGTCTTAATTGGTTATTATTCTTTGAAAAATTTAGATTATATTCTTGATGGTTTTTTTGGATTAGATAAAGTATTTACACTATTAGCAATTGCTTTTTGTTTTGCTTTGTTATATAAGTTAAGAAGTTTTTACATTAAAAAACATTCTTAATATATTTCAAGTTATGTCGCTATCAAATCCGAATTCTTTTTTTTCTTCTCCTTTTTTAAGTCAAAGAGATTATTCTCTAGTTATTCCTGATGTTCATGGTTCTGTGTTGTCTTTAAATGAAACTGTTTTTAGTACTCAAAAGTTTGCTTTTGAGGAAGGAATTAATTTCAATGATATAATCTTTCTCGGTGATTTTGTAGATAGAGGAAGATACTCTATGGAAGTTATAGAGAAAGTTTTAGATCTTCGTAGAAGTTATAATGTGGTAACTTTAATGGGTAATCATGAAGCTCTTATGTTAAGAGCCTTGGTGACTAAAGATTTTAATAACTTTTATGCTTGGATTTTTAATGGTGGTTTTAAAACTTTAGTTTCTTTGGCTAAGTATATTTGTCCAAGATTTGAAAAATTATTACATGAAATGAGTAAAAAATTTAGTACTGGATTTAAGGTATCTTGCAAAGATAGTTTTTTTGATTTTTTCATTGAAAATTTTTCTGAGTTTATTTCAATGTTTGATGAAATTTTAGCAGATCGAAAAATTAAAAGTTTTTTAAGTCATCTTCAGTTGACTCATTTTGAAGATGGAAATCTTTTTATACATGGGGGGATTGATGTTAATTTTATTGAATCTCGTTCTTTTAGTGTTGAAAATTGGCTTACGGAGATGAATTTAGAGTTTTCTAATGCTTTGAAAATGGCACTTAATGGAGATTTTACTTTGTTTAATTATTATGACACAGCCTCAAAGTCTAGTGGTGGTTCACAGAATGCTTCACCCTTTTGGTATAGAAATAAAGACTTTAAAAGATTAAATCAGGTCGAGTTAATAATTACAGAGGATTATTTTAAAGTTGCCGGTGTTCAAAGGTTGATTGTCGGTCATTCAATAGTTGATGAAGTTAAAAGGTTTCAGTTTCCTTTAGATACTAGTGTTTGGTTTACAGATGTAGGAATGTCGGAAGCTTATTCTACTTTTTTTGAACAGGGAGGAATTTTAATACCTAAAAGACTCTCTTCTACTAAAAGTAAGGTTTTTGAATCGGAAGTTTTTTATATAGATTCTTTTGGTTTTTACTCTAGCTTATCAAACGTAGTTGCTTTGGAGAGTTAGTGTGTTTTTAAAATGGTACACCCAGAGGGATTCGAACCCCCAACCCTCGGTTCCGAAGACCGATGCTCTATCCAGTTGAGCTATAGGTGCACTTTTGTATGGTAAGTATATTAAGAATCTTGATTTTTTGCAAGGGTATCTAAAAAAGAAGTTGTAGTTGATGTTATTTGTTTTGCGTTAGTAATTTGTGAAATTTCTTTTGATAGATCTATAAATTCTTCAAAAGTTAAACTTGTCATAGTTCTTCGGTAAGGATACTTACACTTTCTATCGTAGCTAAGTTTTTTTTCTTGAGATAGATTTTTTAAGCTGCATTCAATTATATATCCATATATTAATCTTTCGGGAACTTCTAATTCTAAGACGTTTCTTCTGAATATTTCATGTCTAATACTTAGATTAAAGTAGCTTTCTGAAAAAATTGTTTTATCTATAAGATTAGGTTTCATAAATTTAAATTCTAGTAAATTAGGGTTTGAAATTATTAAAGTTTTTTTACTTGAGTATGCTAGGTTTTGGTTCGTACTTTGAATTATGTGTGGTATTTCTTTAAGGTAATTTTCTAGATAATTATATAAGTACGTAAAACTTTGATTGTACATGCTTATTGAAAATCTACTAGTATTGAGAGCTTGATATGGTTGGTTGTCAATGAACTCACTACATATTTTTTGCTCTTGTTCGAGATTTGTTCGGATTAGCTTTCTGTATGTGTTATGCGAGATTTTATCGATTGGTGGATTGAATGGTATGACAGTTTTTTTTGATTTATAAAAATAATTTAAAAACTCAGGGCTATGATTTGACTCTAAGCTTGATGGTGAAATTATACCTTTGCTTAACTCTTTGTATTGGCGAATTAATTCTTGTGTAGTCGTTGAATCGTAAATTAATATCACATTTGCATTGGAAATCTGTTCTTGAGTTTCGGGTTTGATTAGTGATTTTTTTTGATTGTAGACTAAATTTGTAACTTTGTTTAACATGTGCTTTTTTATATTCCAGGTCAGTATGATTTAATTTGAAGGTTTTTACTAGTTTACTTATTGTATTTTAATTATTAATAATTATTAAAGTCGATTAATTTGTCTACTTTTATTATGGACTTAAATTTCACAGTAAAAGGCACTTCACTTAATTAGGTGATTTTACTGGACCTCTTTGTTAAAATGGTGCACCCGACAGGATTTGAACCTGTGACCTTTGGCTCCGCAAGCCACTGCTCTATCCAGCTGAGCTACGGGTGCATAAGCCTAGTTTGGCTTAAATTATTTAAAAATACAAGTTATTTTGGATCTGCTTCTTGGATTATATTAAATCCAGTTTGTATGTATTTTTGAGCTAATACAAATGAAGCTCGTTTTTGCTTAGGATATCTTTTCTCAAATTCTTTGGTAATTATGGTTGATTTATTCCATCCAAACCAATGATCTTGGTGTTCCAAGTGTAGTTTTTTAATATCTGTTAATGAAAATGAATTGATTATATGATTTCGAGTTTGGTTTAACCAAGGTGATTCTAGTTTGAAATTTTCGCTTTCTATATCGCACTCATTCATACTTAAATTAAGTAAAGTTTGAAATAAAACTAATTTTAAATAATCTAAATCACTAAGAGTATATGATTCATTTGTAAGTTTTTTATCGGCAAATTTTCTATATATTTCAGTTCTAAAGTCTAAAGAAAAAGGTTTTTGAATGTATGTTTGAGTATTTTCTCTTTCACTATACCATCTGTATAAAGAGTCAGTAATTTGAGGTGATTCACCTTGGGTTAAGTAACAGACGTTTGACGGATTTTGACTTAGAATTTTATTTGAAATATCTGTAATGTCCTGCATGACTTGCATTTCAATTCCTTGTTTGTAGCTTACAAAAGATTCAAAAGCTTTTTTAGAGGCCTGGATTGTTTCTTCTAAAGTTGCAAAGTAAAACATGTCTTCAGCTTCAGTGAAGGATTCTAGGCTTGGTATTAGTGTCTCGCTTAAATGTAGCTGGTAGGATGTGTCTTCAATTGCCACGAAATAAGATGGTTTGTTTTTTCTTTTGTATAGGCTTTGAAGTATTGCTTTGTGAGTAGAAGGAAAGTTGGGAGGAATCATTTCTGGTTTGATTTGTCGATTTTTTACCATGTTTAATACTCCTTGAATTTCTTGATTCATGTAGGGAAACTGAAAAACCACATGTTCGGCTTGATCTATGGTTTGCCTTTGGGCTTTTGTTAAACCAGATTCATTGGTTGCTTCAAGGATTTTGACTTGTGTTTTGTGTTTTTTTCTTTTTGGCATTTTATATTTTTAATTTTTACTTTAATAAGTCATGTTTTAATATTTGGCAAGAAAAATTGAGTTTTTGGCTTTAAATTTGCATATTTAAATGGTTTTGTTATAATTTTTTAAAAATCTATGTTTGAATTAAAATCAGAATACAAGCCAAGTGGTGATCAGCCAAATGCAATTAAGGATATTTATTCTCGTCTAAAAAAAGGTAATCAATTCACTACTTTACTTGGAGCCACAGGTACGGGTAAGACTTTTACAATGGCTAATGTTATTACTAAAATTGGAAAGCCAACATTGGTTTTAGCTCATAATAAAACTTTAGCTGCTCAACTTGCATCTGAGTTGCAAGACTTTTTCCCTAATAACGCAGTGAATTATTTTGTTTCTTATTATGATTATTACCAACCGGAAGCTTATATTGCAGCTACCGATACTTTTATTGAAAAAGATTCTTCAATAAATGAAGAAATTAATAAATTTCGGCATGCTGCAACAGTTAATCTATTAACACGGAATGATGTTATTATAGTGGCTACTGTAAGTTGTATTTATGGATTGGGTTCTGTTGAGGATTATCAAAATATTAGTATTACTTTAAAAAAAGGAGAAGAGAGAAATCGAGATAAGTTACTTCGTCACTTAACTGATATGCAGTATTCAAGAAGTCAGTTAGAGTTTAAACAATCCATGTTTCATGTGCTTGGGGATGTGGTTGAAATTTTCCCGCCAAATTCTGATAATATTATCTCTTTAGATTTTTTTGGTGATGAAATCGAAACTATTCGTGAAACAGATTCTTTTACTGGAGAAGTAATTCGTGAATTAGATGAAGTTACTATTTTCCCAGCTAAACATGCTGTGACAACTAATGAAAAAATTAAGGCTGCGATTGGTAAAATACGAGAAGATATGGAAGTAAGGTATGAAGAGCTTAAAAAAATAGGAAAAATTCTTGAAGCGGAAAGAATTAAAACTAGAACCGAGTACGATATTGAAATGTTACTAGAGACTGGATATTGTTCGGGAATTGAAAATTATGTAAGATATTTCAACCAAAGAGAAGCTGGAAGTCAGCCCGCAACTTTGATTGATTATTTTCCAGATGATTTTTTAATGGTTATTGATGAGTCTCATATCACAGTTCCTCAATTCGGAGCCATGTATGAAGGTAATAAATCACGAAAAGTAAATTTGGTTGAACATGGATTTAGGCTTCCTTCCTGCCAAGACAATCGACCTTTAAATTTCACAGAATTTGAAGGGCATATGAAGCAAACTGTATTTGTATCGGCAACTCCAGGTAAGTATGAGAAAGCTAACACAGAAAAAGTTGATATTATTGAACAGATTATTCGTCCAACTGGTTTGCTCGATCCAGTAATAGAAGTTCGTTCTAAAGATGGACAAATTGATAATGTGTATAAACAAGTTTTAAAAGTTGTAGAAAAGAAAGAAAGAGCCTTGATTACAACTTTAACTAAAAAATCTGCAGAAGCTTTGACTGATTACATGCTTAAAAAAGGAGTAAATGTGAAATATTTACATAGTGATGTAGATACAATTGAAAGAATTGAAGTTTTAAGAGAGCTTAGAGAAGGAAAAATTGATGTGATTATTGGTATTAATCTCTTAAGAGAAGGTCTGGATTTACCAGAGGTTTCTTTTGTTGGAATTTTGGATGCAGATAAGCGTGGTTTTTTACGATCTGAGTCGGCCTTGGTTCAGACTATTGGACGTGCCGCAAGAAACGTTAATGGTTTTGTAGTTATGTATGGTAATGAAATTACTCCTGCCATGGAGTATGCTATTTCGGAAACAAAAAGAAGAAGAGAGATTCAGCATGCTTATAATCAAAAGCATGGTATTACCCCTCAAAGTATTAAAAAAGCTATTAAAGACATTTCTCAGACGTCTAGAAAAGGTGAGCGAGACTTAGATGAAGTTCATAAATATGACAATAAAAATGTTCGAGAAAAAGATCAAAAAAGATTGGTTCTTGAGCTTGAAGCTCAAATGGATTTTGCTTCTCGGAATTTACAATTTGAAAAGGCAGCCGAGCTTCGAGATGAGATTGATTTTTTGAAACAAAAATTTAATTTAAAATAATTAATATTTATGGAATTTAAAAATTATAAACCTGAAAACGGAAAACTTTTAAAAATTTTTGTAGAGTTTACAGGTTCAAAAATCGCACAATTTAAATTACGTGGAGATTTTTTTATGCATCCTGAAAGCAGCTTAGAAACTCTTGAAGAGTTTATGTTAACTTTGGATGTGAGTAAAAATTTTACTCAAAGTTTAGAGAGGTTTTTAGTGGATAATCAAATCCAAGTTTTTGGCTTTATACCTAAAGATTTATATGATTTTTTAACTATGCAATATGAAGGCTAAATTTTTAAATACCGGTTTTAATAGTGCAAGTTTTAACTTTGCGTGCGATGAAGTTTTATTAGATTATGTATCAAAAACTGGAATTCCAGTTTTACGTTTCTATGGTTTTAATCCTAGCAGCTGCACGATTGGTTATTTTCAAGGTATGGAACTTGAAATAGATACTCAAAAGGCTAATCAAACTGGAGTTGAATGTGTTCGAAGGATTACTGGTGGTGGAGCTGTGATGCATGATCAAAATCAATTTACTTATACATTAATACTTCCCCAGAAACTGCTTAGCCAAAACATATTAGAAAGCTATGAACAAGTTTGTTACTCAATAATTTCCGGTTTAAAAACACTAGATCTTCAGGCTGAATTTGCACCTTTAAATGATATTATTTTAAATAATCAAAAAATTTCTGGGAATGCTCAAACTCGAAAAAAAGGCTGTGTTTTACAACATGGAACTTTGCTATTAGATGTAGATGTTGATTTGATGTTTTCTTTGTTAAAAGTTCCTGATGAAAAAATTAAATATAAATTAATTCAGAGTGTAAAAAAACGTGTGACTGGAATTAATCAACATTTAAAAAATCCAATTTCTTTTGATGAAATTTCAAGGATTCTAAAAGAAGAATTTCTTAAGAATTTTAATTTCTCAGAATTTGAGGATTTAGATATTTCCGAATTTAATTCAACTATTGAAAAGCTTCAATCTGAAAAATATTCTTGCGATGAGTGGAATTTAAAGTATTAACTTTTAATTTAGGTTTGCTATAATTTAGGTAAATCTAATTTTTTTTTATGCATTATGATGTATTAGTAATTGGGGCTGGTCCCGGGGGAGTTGAATGTAGCCGTATTTTAGGGAGAAATGGTAAAAAGGTTGGGCTTGTTGAATATCGGCAAATTGGTGGTACTTGTTTGAATAGAGGCTGTATTCCAGCCAAAACTATGTTGTATTCGGCTGAAATGTTTCGGCATGCTAAACGTCTGCATGAATTTGGTATCGACCTTAAAGATGTTGCTCCAGTGTTAGATTTTCCAAAAATGATTGCAAAAAGACAGGAAGTAATGGATAAGCTTCGGAATGGGTATCAAAGAGTTACCCAGAATGACAAGGTTAAGTTTATAGAAGGTTTTGCAAAGTTTATAGATCAAAATACTATTGAGGTAGATGGACAGCGTTATACGGCAGATAAATTTGTATTAGCTACTGGTGCTAATTCGAGAAAGTTTCCAGGTTTCAGAGATGGTGATAAACGATTTTTAATCTCGGATAATATTTTTGAAATGACTCAAATGCCAGAATCAATTTTGATTGTGGGTGGAGGTCCGGTTGGAGTTGAGTTTGCAACATTTTTTCATGAATTTGGAGTAAAAGTTACAATTGTTGATTTAGCTGATAACTTCTTAAATTTCTACGATGCTGATCTAGGTAAATATTTGATTTCGCAATATGGAAAAGCTGGAATCGATATACATTTAGAAACAGTAATTGATTCAATTAAGGATTTAGATTCTAGTAAACTAGAATTCAATTTAAAAAATGGGAAAAAAGTTGAAGCCGATTGTGTATTAAGTGCAATTGGAGTTATTCCCAATTTAGAATATTTAAGTGCTTTAAATTTAGAAATTATTCGAGGAAGAGTAAAAGTAAATGATGATTTAAAAACCAATTTAGAGCATATTTATGCAATTGGTGATGTGATTGGTTTGTCAGGATCAGCTTATGGTGCTGAAAGAGAAGGACTTTTTGTAGCTCATGAAATTTTGGGTGAATATGCAGATTTTTATAAGGTTGATTATGAATTTTTCCCAGATCCTGTTTTTTGTCATCCAGAAGTTGGTACTGTTGGACTGTCTGAGCAAGAGGTGATTGAAAAAGGAATTGAATACGTTAAAGCTAAAGCTTTTTATTTAGCTAACGGTAAAGCTCTTTTAAAAGGTTCTGCTAGTGGTTTTGTGAAAATTATTGCTAATAAAAAAACCGGTGAGATTCTAGGCTGTCACATCATTGGGAATTCAGCTACCGAATTAATGCATATGATGACGATTCCTGTGATGTATCGAATGAAAATTTCAGATTTACGTCGTCAGGTCTTTGGACATCCGGTTGTGAGTGAAGTCTTAAAAGATGCAATTACAGCTTGTTATTTAGAACTTCAAAAATGTTAAAAAGACAACTTTATATTTTAAATTTAAAAGCCGCAAAACGAAGGTTGATAGCTATTTTGAGCCCATTTTTCTTAGTTCTTTTATTTGCTCTTTTAAGTTTTTTATACTCAGTAGGTTTAGATGGAGCAATAGTTGAGTATGTAATGGTTTATTTATTCTATTTATGTTTTTTAAGTGTTCCGGTGAGTTTATTTTATGTCGCAACTTCGATATTGTTAAGGAAGAGATTAAAAGACGAGTCTCTAGAAATTTGGAATCCAAAAGGTGCTAAGTTTCCAAAAGAGTACCAAAAGTTAAGTTTTGGAGCCTTTGGCTTAAATATTTTTTGGGGAGCTTACTACGGTAATTTAGCTACTTTTTTGATTTTTTTTCCGATCGTAAATTTATTGTTGGTTTTATATTTGATGCTAAGAGGTAATTTAGTTTTATTTAGAACTTATGCTTTTGAAACTGAAAATCAATTTAAGGATTCTCTTAAAGTCTGGAATAAACATGGAAAAATCTTTGGTTTTTTGACTATTATGTTCCTTTTGTATGTGAATTTACTTTATGTTCAGTTGCTTAATTTTTAGTATTTGTAACAACTGCTTGACAGATTGACATTAATATGTTAAATTAAGCCTACATTAAATATTGCACTTGAAATATACACTTAAAAACAAGCGTTATGTATTCTGTGAAGAATTAGATTATGGAGACAGATATTCATCTGAGATTCCTTTTAATTTAGATTATGATGTTTATTCATATGAAATAGACCAATCTATGAAGGATATTGTTGATCGAATTATAAACAGTGCAACAGCTTTTGTCTTTTCTGAGCTTCATTTGAAAAATATTCAAAAATTAAAAGCAGCTTATGATTTTGATGATTCTATAGTTATTGATTACTTTAAGTTTTTATATGTTTTTCAAAATATGATTTCAGATTTTGGCTTTAAAATGTCGAAAGAAAAGATAAGAATTAAGTTTTTAAATGCTAACAGGGATGCTAATTTATCTGATGTTTTTAATAATTCGGCAGCAATGTGTACAGAGTTTGCAGTTTTAGGTTATTTATTAATGAAAAATATTGGTGTGGAGGCTTCATTGATTGCATCAAGAGCTTCATGGGGTAAAAGAGTTGGATATCACACGCTTTTGTATATCAAAGATTTTGAAAGATTTTGGGATGTCGGGAATTGTTTCTCTGTGATGGGTAATTATTTCCCTTCCATTTACGACAATCTAAGCACGCAAGAGAATTATCAGAATAATCAAATGGTCCTTAGACGAATGCCAAATGCTGGTGATTTCTCAACAAGTTTAATGCTTGATTTTAATTAATATAAATAATTTTAATAAATATGAAAAAAGTAACAACACAAAATAAATCAACAATGTTTAATGGGCTTTTATTCTCAGATTTTAAAGTTGGAGAATTTTATCCAACTAGTTTTGATGGTAATATTGGTTATGAAATTGATTCAGACTATATTAGTATTGTGAAGGATTTAACTATAAAAGTTATATATAACACTTTGAATGAAAGAGAAGAACAAATTCGTGTAGCTTTTATTGATTCCTATAATGAAGAGTATTTAGATGAGGATCTCTTTAACATAATATTTGATATTCAATCAGTACTTAGAAAAAATGTTAAAAAAGGAGACGATAGTAAAAGATCTACATTCGCTGCTTTTGAAAAGGGGTTTAATGCATCTGATATTTATAATGCAAAAGTTGGAATGTGTTCTGAGTTTTCATTGTTGGGACAATTTCTTTTAAGAAATTTAGGTATTTCTTCATCTATTATATTATGTTTAAATAAAACTAAAGATAAAGCTAGATTAGGACGTCATGCTATGCTGTATTTGAATCACCAAGATAAACCTATTGTTTTTGATGTTTTTAATCCGGTTTCTAGTAATGAGGCATCTTTGCCAAGTGTTTATGTTTCAGATTCAACTGACTTTGATTTGGTGGAAACTCTTTTTACTCTAGAAGGAGGAAATGTGATAATGAATAGAATGCCTAATTTTAATGCTCCAGGATTTCCAAAGGAGATGGAGCTTTTTACTGATAGGTATCAATCTTAGCTAACTGAAATATAGTTTGAAATTAAGTTTTGGATTTCTCTTCCATATCTTTGGCTAATTAGTCTATCATCTAAACTCGATAGGCTTTTTAGGTTGTATTTTGAGCTTAAGAAGTAGCTTAATTTGATAAAATTTGAGCTGCATTCTGGGATTAAAACTTCCATAAATTCGTTATCGGCTTTTTTCTTGATATGGTCAAAATAAAAGTGGGAAAGAGTATGAAAGGGTAGGCTTGTTATATAGGCTTTATCGATTGATGGGAAATCAGGAGCAAATTTTTGTAAGAACTGGTAAGTGCATAGAAGTACAATTGGTGACTCTTGAGCATCAATATAAGATAGAATTTTACTTTTTGATCCGCTTTCGTCTTGTCCTAGTAAATTAATGCCTTGTTCTTTTAGTTTAGTCTGTAGGTTTTGAAAAATTGATCGAATGTGATCCTTAGAATTTGCAATAATTATCGTGTTTTGAAAGTTCTCATTAATGATTTCATTGTAAATAATGTTCGATACATTGGCTTTGAAATTTGGACTTTTGAAATGTGGAGCTTTGTGATGAGTTTGGATTTCAAAATTTGGATTTTCAGGAATAACAAAAAAGTGTGGAATTTTAATTTGATTGAAAATTGATTGAATTGTAATTTTCTCAATTTTAGGCATTTTAACTATTTGTAGATTGAAATAATCTTTGTAAGCCATGTAAATTTGCTCACTGCTACTAAAGAAATCAATACTACCAGTAATGTCTTTTAAATCCTGGATTTGAAACATATCTAGGTGAACTTTTTGATAAGGTTCAAGTCCTAAGCCATTTTTTTGGAGTACTCCTAAAACTTGCTCTTGCTGATCTTTAGCTGGGTAAATTTTTTCGGTAATTGCATTCAGATATCCTTCGGCTAAAAATGGATCAAAATCTAGGAATGCTTCATGGTCATTTGGAATTAAATTTAAATGATTCAAATAAAAGAAAGTTTCATAATCACAAACATACGGTAGATTATGATGATTTGGAATAGTTTGAAATTTATCTAAAAAATTATTGAAAATAGCCATTTCGTCCATTCTAAAATTAACATTTAAAGTATGTAATATTTTATCTTCTTGATATTTAATTAAAACTTTTAATAGACTTAACTTTTCAGATAGCTCAATTTCTGGTGAATTTTCTAAGTGATTTTTTATTTTTTCAACATCAAAAAACTGGAGTTTTTTAGGAATAAAGGTAAAGTCTTTATTTATATCTTTAATAGTATTGATGTTTTTAACTAAAATTTGTTTTTCTGAAAATCTTTCTGGAAGATTAAAAATATGTTCTCCTTTTGAATTATTTGATTTATCTTCTTGAATTTCTATGTTTTGGGCCTTAGGATTATTAAAATTGTTAAAAGTCTCTTGAGAATCAGTTTTAAAGATTTTTTGATAAGCTGTATTACTTAGATTGTTTGAAATGTAATTCAAAATTTCTGGTTGGAAATTTGAGAGTTTTTTTTGTAATATCCAAAATAGTTCAATATTAGCTTTAACATCATCCATGGCTCTATGGGAAGGGGAGTAAATTTGATTGTATTTTGCACACAGTATTTCTAGGGAAAAGCTATCTTCGGTTTCTAGTAACATGTGAGAAAGAGGTAAGCTATCTATTTCAAGATTATGAATATGGGCTCCATTAGCATTTAAAAAACCTAAATCAAATTGGATATTGTGTCCTAAAATTGGTAAATCTTGTATGAATTCTTTTAATTTTGGTAAAATATCTTGAAGTTCGGGTGCTCCTTGAGTCATTTCGTTAGAAATACCTGTTAAATTTTGAATTTTTTCAGAAATTAGCACTTTATGTGAAACAAAGGTTTGGTATTCTTCAATAATTTCGGAATCATTAAAACGACAGGCTGCAATTTCAATAATTTCATCTTTGTCTTTATCTAATCCTGTACACTCAATATCTAAGCAAATGTATTCCATATTTTATATTTAATTTAGGCTTATTCTATAGGTTATAGATTTGAATATCAATAACTTTACCTGGCTTGCTAAAAGTGGCGCACTTATGTGATACAAAGTTTATAAATGATTGAATAAATTCAAACAATCTTCAAGGGATAAATTTTCAGGTCTTTTTTTAAGAGTTTCCTCTGGAATTTGACTAAGATCTTTCTTAAGAGATTTTAGGTTGTTTTTGATTGTTTTCCGTGGGTTTGAGTGAAGAATTTTTAGGAAAGACCAGAATTTTTTAAATTCGACATCTTTTGGAATTTTTGGATTTGGAGTGATTTTAATTATTGCTGAATCAACTTTTGGAGCCGGGTCAAAATCTTTGGAAGGAACAGTAAATAAATATTCTACATCCGCCACGCAGGAAATTGAGGTTTGAAGTAAATTTGATTTTTTAGTTGTAGTAAGTTTTTGGGCAAATTCTTTTTGAACCATCAAAATCATAAATTTTGGCATTGGCCATGAATTAATATAACTTTGCATTAAATAGTGATTCAAAATCGGGGAAGTAATATAGTAGGGGATATTCGCAATTAATTTATATTTGTCTGGTAAATCACGAATATCAAATCTTAAAGAGTCCTCAAATTTAACATTGTAGTCTTTTAAAAATGGCATTAAAGTTTCATCTATTTCAAGGCCTAAATATCTATCGGTTTTTTGATTAATTAATTGAGTTAAATTAGCTGTTCCTGGACCAATTTCAAGAACAAAATCTTCTTCTTGGATCTGCGAGTTTTCAATTATTTTAGTTAAAACGTCTTGGTTGGTTAAGAAGTTTTGACCAAAATGTTTTTTGGCTTGAGTGGTTTGAATTTTCAATCTAAAATTTTTACTTTATTTAAGCTTAAAATACATTGTTTTATTGTTAAATGCTAGTTAATATAATTAAAATTTATAAGACTTTATGGATTTTCCTAATTTAGAAACTTTAAAGTTAGTTTTAAATCAATTTGATTCAAGTGATGCTGAAAAAATAGCAACTTATTTAAATGATGTTGATATGTCGAAGTTTGTTTCGAATATACCTTTTCCATATTCTTTAGAGAATGCAAGCACTTTTATTGATTCATGTCGCGAACAATTTTTAATAAAAAAATCTATTACTTTTGCAATTCGTGAAAAGTCTTCTCAGATTTTAGTTGGATCTATTGCTATTCAAATAAAAGCTAGGCATAAACGTGGAGTCTTAGGTTTTTGGATTGCAAAAGATTATTGGAGAAGAGGATTTGCAACAGAGTCTTTAGAAAAAGTTTTAGAATTTGCTTTTGATGATTTAAAGTTGAATAAATTAGAAGCTGTTCATCATACTGAAAATTTAGCATCTGGTAAATTAATGCGAAAGGTTGGTATGGTTAAAGAAGGTGAATTAAAACAGCATTATTTTAAAAATGATAAATTTTGGGATGTTGTAACTATGGGAATCTGTAGGGACGATTATATAAAAAACCAAGCTTAAGCTTTGTTTTCATTGATAATGTTAATATTCTTTGCAAATTTGAATAAGTTTAATCTGCGATTGTTTCCCACTTTTTATCACAATTTTAGATTTTTCGACTTTATAATGTTTGGATAAAAATTCTATTAGTTCTTTGTTAGCCTTGCCTTTTTCAGGCAAGGATTTAATTTTTACTTTGTATGTAATTTTATCTTCCATTAATTCTATGGAGTTTTTTGAAGAATTTGGAATTACTTTGACTCTAATATGCATTTTTTTATTTAATCTAACAGATTTTAGTAGAAAATAATATTTTGAGTGTTAATTTCAATAATTGCGTGATATCCAGCATCCTTTATTATACTTTGTATTTCAAATCTTTTGTCTTCGTCCGAATTTACTATTCTGAATACTTTACTTTCTGGATTTAATTCTTGAATCTCTAAGTCTAATGATAGTCTTTCTTGAAGAATGTTTTGGACTTTTTCTTGTGGAGAATCTTCTGATTTTGTATTGATACAATTAATAATTTGTTCTCGACTATCAGTAATTGTTCTGTAGCAAATTGCATCTAGTCCAAAGTTAGCTGTATTTGGTTTTGGTAAATAATCATTTCTAGGAACTTCTTTTGGTATGTATCTTGGTCCAAATGTTGGTACGCATCCTTGTATTAAGCTTGTTGCTAAAATCAATGAAGGAATTGAGTTTTTAATTTTCATTTTAAATAAGTTATTTTTTAGTTGCAATTATTTGTTTTTCAGTCAGGTTTACATTAAATCCATTACTTTGAAAGAGGTTGCTTGTTTGAGCTTTTTCAAGTGGATTAAGATTGAAATGATTGCAAACTATACCACGAACAAAAAAACCTGAAAAATCAGCAGTTGTACATTCAATATGTTCTGATAAATTTTGGTTCTCTAAATCTGCATAGATTGATATTAAATCTGTGTTTAGTTCGGAGTTTTCCCCTAGAGTAAATTCAATTTGACCATTTTCTACCTTTGCCCCCTTGATTTCGACTCCTCTAATAATATTTCTTACACAGTTGTTTATGTTTTGGATTGGTATATTGATTTGAGCTATATCCTGAATTAAATATCTTCTTTTTTGAATATATCTTGGGTCTGGTCTTTTATTTAATAAATGATAATTAGTTACTGAATTAACCTCACAAGTTTTTTTTAGTTCAGTATCCAAGTTTTGTAAAACTCTTTGATTTGATATTTGTGGTCTGGAATCTGATGATTTTGCCATACTACCACATCCTTGTTGTGTAAGGCTTCCTATTAACATTCCAGCTGTCAGCAGAGTATTTTTCATTTTAGAATTTGTTATTTTATAATTGTAATAATATTAGATTGGCGATCTATTTGCATAAAGACATTAAATTTTTTACATAATTTGTTGATTGTATCAATGGTACTAAATGTTTCTTTTGATATTTCAGTAAGTTTAATTCTATATACGCTATCATTTCTAAAGTCTTTCTCGACATTAATTACTCCATTTAAGCCTTTAAATTTATTTGCTAATGTTTTAGTTATATTGTTTATATCGTTAATTGGAAAGCAAAATTCTTTGCCTTTAATTACTATGCATCTATTGTTGTTTGAGATTTCTTCAATTATGCATTCTACTGTATATGTTACAATTTTCATTCCTTCTTGCTTAGCTTGATTCCGGTTAGTTGGTATTGTGTTTAAATTTTCTAGTGTTTTTTTTCTTATACATTCACACCCTGTTAAACTTGCTACACCTAAAGCTGAGCTTACAATTATATTTGTAATGCTTTGTGGTATGTTTATTTTATTTATTTGTTTTTCTAATGTCATGCTAGTTTTTGTTATTTGATTCCGATTAAAAAATCTTCTTTTATTTGAATTGTAAACTCTTTTCTTTCTAGAAATTCACTTAAATTATTAACTTCTTCAATTGTTAAATTTGGAGTTATACTTATACAAATAACAATATTTGTATCTTCATCAAATTTACACTCAAATTTCTGTCTTAGGTTATTGCTAATTAAAAAACTATTTAGTTCTAGCTGGCTTTTTGTTCGTAATAAATCTTTTGGTGCAACGTATAGGTTAGTGCTTGGTACTATGTATTTTCTAGTATGGAATTGAAGTTTTTGCTTTGTTTTCGGAGTAAAATTATGTCTGAAAAACATGTTTTGATTTGTACCTATAGCCTTAAGATTATAGTAATCACCTAGATTTTGTGTACTTGTGTTTAATTGGAATTCAGTGTCTATATTTCTTGTAATTTGTCTTATACACTCTTGAGTTTTTAATTGATTTTCTCGGCATAAAAGATCAATATTTAAAGCAATTTCTACATTTTGTGTAAATTTTGCAGCTCTTTGGCAACCAGATTCAAATATTGATCCTGCGACAAGTAAGCTCAAAGCTATTTTTGACTTTATCATTTTAGAATGTTTATTTGTTTATTTAATAACTAATTGTTTTGTTAATTACAAACTTTTTGATTTCTATTTATGTCTACTTTGTGGCTAATATACTTGTATAATTAAAAAACACCCGAAGGTGTGTTGTTTTTTGCTAATTTCTCTAAATTTATGAATACTTGATGTGAATTTTATTTAATTAAATTTTTTAGGTGTTTTAAATAGTACTTATTTAAATATAAGGGGATTAATTATAAAAAAACTAAGATCTTTATGATCCTAGTTTTTAGAATTTTAGAGTTTACGATCTTTATCTTGATCTTCTTCTATCTCTTCCGCCTGAGCCTCTTCTATCTCTTCCGCCTGAGTTTCTCCCGCCGCCTGAACCTCTTTCAGAGCTTCTTCTTCGTGAACCTCCACCAGATCTTCCTCCTCTTCTATATCCACCTCTACCACGTGAACTTTTTTTATTTCTGTTGATCGGTAAAAATTCTGTGTGTGATACTTCTTGATAAGCTTTTTGGATAAGTTTTAAAAGTAGCTCTTCGTGGTCAAATTCTTTTAATAACTCGTTTTTTAAATCTTCATAGAATCTAGATTTAGCTTGCATTTTATCAAGTTCTTCTTTGATTTTATTAAAGTAAAATTTCTTTAAATCATCTGCTTCAGGTGGTTTTATAACATCGAATTCAATTTGATTTATTTTTGAAATTTGTTTGTATTGACTGTACTCTTCACAACTTACAAGTGTAATTGCAGTACCAGTTTTTCCAGCTCTACCTGTACGACCAACTCTATGAACATAGCTTTCTGCGTTTTCAGGAAGGTGATAGTTAACTACGTAGTTTAGGTCTTGAACATCAATACCTCTAGCTGCTACATCAGTTGCAATTAGAATGTTTATTTTTTGATTTTTGAATTTGTCTAAAACTTTTTCTCTTCTATTTTGTGGTATATCTCCGTGGATACAATCTGCTTTATAGTTTCTTTTTACTAAGTTTTCTTTAAGTCTTTCAACTTCAACTTTAGTTCTACAAAAAACGATTCCATAGAAAAACTTGGCTTGCTCAATGATAAAACAAAGCGCATCTAGTTTTTGATGTTCTTGTACTTCAAGAGACTTTTGTTCTGAAAGTGAAGTTACTTTTTTATCTTGTTTTACTTCAATAAATTCGTGTTTTGGAACGTATTTTTGAATTAGACTTTGAATTTTTCTTGGAATTGTTGCTGAAAATAAAAATCTTGTACAGTTATCTGGAACGTACTCTAAAATTTTATTAATTTCATCTAAGAATCCCATATTCATCATTTCGTCAGCTTCATCAAAAACAATATGCTTAAGGTTGTCTAATTTTAGATTTTTCTTTTTTAGATGATCTATTATTCTTCCTGGAGTTCCAACTATAATTTGGTCACCCATTTTAAGACTCTTGTTTTGTTTTTCATAACTTTGACCACCATAAATAGGTGATACAAAGACTTTCATTTCTCCTTTAAGACTTTTTAGTTCTTCACATACTTGTGAGGCTAATTCTCTTGTTGGACATAAAATTAAAGCTTGAACTTTTTTTAGTTGTTCATCTGTTTTATTTAATATTGGAAGTCCAAAAGCAGCTGTTTTACCAGTTCCAGTTTGAGCTTTTCCGACAATATTAATATTGTTTTCAAGAGCAAGATTTAATGTTTCCTCTTGAATTTCTGTTGGAGATTCAAATCCTTTTTTAGCTATTGCAGCTTGTATTTCAGGCTTTAAATTATACTCCATAAATTTTTTTGACATAAGGTAGGTTATAAAATACCGTTAAAGGTATCTTCTACCTTCAATAATGTGCATCAAAACTACTGTATTTTTTGTTTTTTGTCAAATCTATAATTCAAAAACGTTTCCGATTTTAATTGGAATGCTTGAAATCTCTGGACAGTCAGCGAAAGTTTCGAAATTTCCTCTTCTTAGATCATATAAAAAGTCATAAAGATTATAATATGTATGTGCAATTATATCTTTATTTAATTCATTTTGAGTATTGAATTCAATTTTTTCTCCTCTATATGACATACTTGCAATTCTTACAATACCTGCTGCCGATCCTGTTAAAAAAGCACCTTGGAAGTTATGCATATCCTCCCAGATAATGTGATTTAATTCTTGAACAATTATTCCCATTTTATAAGCCATTTTTAGAACTGTATCTCTTGTAAATCCTGGGAGAATAGTACCTCTATTTAGTGAAGGTGTTGTTAAAGTAAGATTATTGCCTGGATTAGAAATGAAGAATATATTTCCAGCTGCATCTTCTTCTAAAACTTCAATTATTTGGTTAGTAATTGGATCAATGCTTTCTCCGAAATAATAAACATCGTTAAATTTTGTATTTGGATAATCACTTATCAAGCCTTGTTTGGCCATCATTTTATGAGTAAATGTTGGTCCATAATTAGACGAAACTTTTTGATCACCCATTCCATGCTTAAAACTCCTTCTTGTATTTGGTAGTGCTACTAAGTCAATTACGCTTTCTCTATTTGCGAAATAGTCCCCAAAAGGGAATGCTTGAACCGAAAATAAATATTCTGAAGCTGGAGCAACTCCCGTTCCACCATTGATTCCTTGAATATGTGGTCTTACATACATTTTTGAATTTGATCCAGGACTAGGTAGATAGTTTTTATTTGCTATTAAAGCATGTTTTATACTTTCAAAGAACTGTTCTTCTGAAATAGGTGGCATACCAATCGAAATACAAGTACTTTGTAGTCTCCTTGCATTATCATATGGCCTAGAAACTACAATATCTCCATTTTCAGCTATCATTGCAGCTAGTCCTTCAAATCCACTCTGAGCATATTGGTTGCATGAGTTTAAACTTGGCATTAAGTGCATTCCATCTGGATATATTTTTGATGGACTCCATTGCCATACATCATCTATTTGCTTACAAATAGATATAACCTGCGAGCTTGTAGTTAAATTTGTAAATTTAGCTTGGTTTATTTCATCTTGTGTTAAAACTTCAGGTTTTTTAGTAATTATAGAGAAGTTTTCGCTTGGAAATTTAGTAAATCTGTAGATTTCAAATCTATCTCCGTTTATTTTAATTGGTTGAAAAGCTCTGTGAATTGAGTCTAAACAATATGTTCCATAAGGATTTTCATCTTGGAATCCCGTGATGTTAATTCCATAAATTTGTAATTCTTGTGCACTAATTTGCTTTAAATAAGTTTCCGGAGAGCAAGTATAAAACTCTTGAATTTCGCCATTAAGTAATTTTGTTATTAATTTTTCTTGAATAAAAATTTCTGATTGAACTCTGTCTTGATCTTTAAGCTGTGGGATTAATGATTTTAATTCTTTGAAACTAGGAAAGTCATAATTTCCTTCCGTAAAGCTTACGTTTCCAATAGGTTGAATTTTTTTGATAAATGTCATAACAATTATTTTTATAGGATCTTAAAATACAATACTGAGTTTTGTATAGCAAATACATCACGTAAATACGCTTGACTGATAGTTTTTACTAAGTTTAATAAATGAGATTTTGAATCCTTGGAATTATAGATGGAAAAATCTATTTTAAGGATAAAAATTAACCTTTCAGGTTTTTATTTTTCCATTTATGAATATTAGAATGGTGTCCACTTAAGAGAACATCCGGAACTTTTAATCCTTGGAAATTCTCAGGTTTTGTATAGACTGGATGCTTTTTCTTTCCATCTAAATTTTCTCCAAAGGATTCCTTTTGATGAGATTCTTGATTTCCTAAAACTCCAGGTATCAATCTTGTTACTCCTTCTATTATACAAAGACTTGGTAGCTCACCACCGCATAAGATAAAGTCACCAAGCGAAATCTCTTCATCCACACATAAATCAATAGCTCTTTGGTCTAAACCCTCGTAGCGGCCACATAATAAGGTTATATTAGCTTTTTTTGATAATTCCAATAGTTTCCCTTGATTTAAAGTTTTTCCTCTAGGAGAGGCGAATATAACGTAAGTATTTGGATTTTCTTTTTTAATTTCTTGAATACAATCAAAAATAGGTTGAGGACTTAATACCATTCCAGCTCCACCTCCATAAGGTGTGTCATCAACTTTTCCATGTTTATTTAAACTATACTTTCTAAAATTAACTAAATTATACTCAACTAGATCTTTTTCTTGAGCAATCTTTAAAATTGAAGAATCCAAGTAGTTTTGAATACTTTGAGGAAATAGTGTTAAGATATTAAAAATAATTTTCGACATATTTTTTTTATGATTATAATCAGTCTTTTGTTAATTGGCAAATTTGTTTAGATCTTTAGGTTATTTTCTTAATTTAAAACTATAGAAATATTTAATCCAATAAAAAAAAATCCAGTACATAAGTATTGGATTTTTGATTTTTCTTGTATAAGTATTTCTTAACGTTTCGAGAATTGAGATGCTCTTCTTGCTCTTTTTAAACCTGGTTTCTTTCTTTCTTTAATTCTTGAATCTCTTGATAGGAATCCAACTTTTTTAAGTGAACCTCTATTAGTTTCATCAAGTACAGTTAAAGATTTAGCAATACCAAGTCTCATAGCTTCCGCTTGAGCATTGTGACCACCACCGATTACTTTAATAGTAATAGTATAATCTTTTACATTTAGAAGACTAAGTGGAGATTTAATTTTTTGAACTTGTTCTGAATAATCAGACCATTCAGTAATATCTACTCCATTTACAGTGATTTTGTTTTCTCCTTTAGGATAAAATCTTACTTTAGCAATTGCAGTTTTTCTTTTACCACATGCGTAGAAATAATTTCCTTTTGGAGTTTCGATTTTTTTATTTTCTGTAGCTGCCATTAGATTTCTAGGTTAGTAGGTTGTTGTGCTTCATGGTCGTGTTGGTCTGAAGCAAATATTTTAAGTTTAGATAAAATTGGTTTTCTTAATTTATTTCTAGGAATCATTCCTTTAATAGATTCGAAAACGATTTTTTCTGGGTTTTTTATTCTTAAAGTTTCAGCTGATTCTGATTTAAGACCTCCTGGGAATTTAGAGTGACGATAATACATTTTATCTTTTTCTTTTGTTCCAGTTAATTTTAAATCCTTTGCATTGATGATGACAACATAGTCACCATTATCATGATTTGGACTAAAACTTGGTTTATTTTTTCCTCTTAAGATATCAGCAATTTTAGTAGAAAATCTACCTAGTACTTGATCTTTAGCATCAAATACGTACCATTTTCTTTCTATCTTTTGAGTATCTACAAATACTGTTTTCATGGTTTTAATAATTTAATTGAATTTGAACATACTTAGCTCCGTCTCCAACTCTGTGTCCTAATTTGTGAATTTTAGTAAAACCAGAATTATTTTGGAATTTAGCTTTCATTTCTAAAATGATTTTTTTAGAAACATCTTTTTTCGTAATATATTTTCCAAGTAGTCTAATTGCTTCTCTATCATTTTTGTTTTTAATAGATGTAACTAATTGGTTTACGATTGGACTAATTGTCTTAGCTTTAGACTCAGTTGTTTTAATAGTTTCGTGTTCGAAAAGTGCTGTAATTAAATTTCTGTATAAAGCTTTTAAGTGACTTTTTGAAGTTCTTAAACCGGTCTTATTCTTTTGGTGTCTCATTTTTTAAGATTTATTTGTTTTACTTTTAGCATAAATTTTACTCGTCTGCAAGTGAAAGTCCTCGACCTGCTAATGCGTCTTTAACTTCATTTAGAGCTTTCTTACCAAAACCTCTTAAATTTGATAATTTTGCTTCAGAACATTTAACTAATTGTTCAATTGATCCTATGTCTCCATTAATACAAGCATTCAGTGTTCTTGGTGATAAACCTAAGATTTCAATTGGTGTATAGGTTTCTTTAGCTGGTGCTTCTACTACTTGAGCTTGTTGTTTTGATGAAATACTATCAACATTACTTAAGAAATCAGACTCAACTGCTATTTTTTCTTCATTAAATAATGAAAAATAAGATGTTAATAGATTAGATGCAAAACGCATACTTTCTGTTGGTGTAATAGAACCATTTGTTTGGATTTCTAGAGTAAGTTTATCAAGATTTGTCATTTGACCTACACGAGTATTTTCTTGGTGAAATCTTACTTTTTTAACTGGTGAATAAAATGCATCAGTCCAGATCCAGTCAACTATGTTTTCTTTAGCTTGTCTTTCTTTTGATGTAATATATCCTACGTTTTTTTCAATTCTGATAGTAATTTCTAAATCAGTTTTGTCTTCTAAAGTAGTTATTACTAAGTCCGGATTTAAAATTTCAACATTCGAGTCTTTTTCAATCATGCTTGCTGTAACATCACCTTTTTTACTAGATTTAAGAGTTAAATCTGCTTGTGTTACGTTACTTAACTTCACATTAAGCTGTTTAAGATTAAGTAGCATTTGAAGCACGCTATCTGAAGCACCTTCAATTGTTGAATATTCGTAGTTTTTACCCTTTACTTTAATTCCAGTTACTGCTGTTCCAGGAACTGATGAAAGTAAAACTCTTCGCATGGCATTTCCAAGTGTAGTTCCGTATCCAGATGGAAGGGGACTTATTGTGAAAATTGTTGTGTTTTGGTCTGATTCTTCGATTTTTATTGAAGGCAAACCAATTTCTTCTTGAATTAAATGCATAGCAATTAAAATTATTTTTTATTTAGAGTAGAATTCAACGATAGCTTGAGAGTTAATCATAACTTCAACATCGTCTTTGTCAGGTAATGCAATTACCTTTATTGTTAGTTTACCATAATCAACCTCTAACCATTTAGGATGATTAGCTTTTTTAGTTGCCTTAACTTCTTCAAAGAGTTTTGATTTAGTTAATTTATCTCTAACTTGAATTGTATCACCAATTTTAACTTCAATTGATGGCACATCAACTCTTCTTCCATTATATAGCATAATTCCATGGCTAGACATTTGTCTTGCCTGTCTTCTTGTTTCAGCTAAACCTGATCTAAAGATAACGTTGTCTAATCTTCTTTCTAATAATTTAAGAAGTTCTTGACCTGTTATTCCAGCAGTTTTTTCAGCTTTCTTATAATATTTTCTAAATTTCTTTTCTGTTAAACCAAACATAAATCTTGCTTTTTGTTTTTCTTGCAATTGTTTGGCATACTCAGACATAGATCTGAATGAAGATCTACCGTGTTGTCCTGGTGCGTATTTTCTTTTGTTAAAAGCGTTTTGTTTACTTTTTCCGTTAGAGAAAATCATTGCTCCATAACGTCGGGCTTTTCTTACGATTGGTCCTCTATATGTTGACATATGATTGTTTATTAATTTCTTCTTGGTTTTTTGGCTCTTGCACCGTTATGGGCAATTGGAGTAATATCAGTTATACTTAATACTTGAACTCCAGCGGCTTGTAGACCTCTAACCGATTGTTCTCTTGACGGTCCAACACCTTTAACGTATACATCTACTTTTTCAAGTCCATGTATTTTTGCTTTTTCAGCTGCATTTTCAGCAGCTATTTGTCCTGCGTAAGGAGTAGATTTTCTAGATCCTTTGAATCCATTAGATCCCGCAGAGCTCCAGGCTACAGTGTTTCCTTCTAGGTCTGTAATTGTTACTAAAGTATTATTGAATGAACTTTGAACATAAACTTTCCCGTGAGGCACACTTTTTTTAACCTTTTTGGTAGATTTTTGACTGTATTTTACCATATTAAAAAAAATTATTATTTAGTTACTTTCTTTTTGTTTGCAACTGTTCTTTTCTTACCTTTTCTTGTTCTTGCATTTGTTTTGGTGAGTTGACCTCTCACAGGAAGTCCTTTTGAATGTCTTATTCCTACGTAACAATTAATTTCTTGTTTACGTTTGATGTTCATTGCTACTTCACGTCTCAGATCACCTTCTAAAACGTAACTTTTCATTTCAGCACGAATCGCGTTTAACTCATCTTCTGTAATATCTTTCAGCTTTTTAGCTGTGTCGATTTTCAATTTCATGCAGATAGCTTCTGCTGAAGTTCGACCAATACCAGTGATATAGGTTAATGCAATAGGTACTCTTTTTTCTTTAGGGAGATTAATCCCAGCAATTCTTGCCATTTTTTATATATTAAATTTTTATCCTTGTCTTTGTTTGTGTTTTTTTGAAACTTTGCAGATAATTCTAACTACACCTTTTCTTCTTATGACTTTGCAGTCTTTACACATTTTTTTTACGGAAGATCGTACTTTCATGGTTTTTATTTATTCATATCTATAGGTGATTCGACCTTTATTAAGGTCATATGGAGATAGTTCAACCTTGACTTTGTCGCCTTGCAAAATTCGAATATTATTTATTCTAATTTTACCAGAGATTGAAGCTCTTATCTCATGATCATTAGTTTCAAGTTTTACTCTAAATTCACTGTTCGGCAGTGCTTCTAGTACTAGACCATCAACTTCGATTTTTTGTTCTTTGACCATAAATTAAATTAAGCGTCATGATACTACATTATCAAATAAAATATTGCAAGATTTTTTTTAATTTTTACTTGATTTTTTATTATTTTTAATTTTTCAAATGTACTTCAATATCTTCATCAGATCTTTTTGTAAGAATTTCACATCCATCTTTTTTTATTAGGATCATGTGTTCCCATTGGCACCCAATAGTTCCATCAATTGATACTATTGTCCAATCATCATCTAGAGTTACCATTTGACCTGTATTAATCCCAATTATGGGCTCTACGCATATGATCATTCCTTCTTTTAATGTTGGTCCTGTGTTAGGCTTTCCAAAATTTAAAATTTGCGGTGGTTCCCATAGTGCGTTTCCAACTCCGTGTCCTGTTAAGTCTTTAAAAATTTTATACCCTTTTTCTCTAGTTATTTTTTCAATATAGTGCCCCAGATCTCCAACTTTAACTCCGTCCTTAATAAAATTTAATGCTTTGTATAAAATTTGTTGACAATTATCTATGAATTCTTGAGCTTCTGGATTTCCACCGACTATTTTTGAAAAGGCTGAATCACTAAAATATCCATTTAAAATCACTCCACAGTCTACTGTTATTTTATCACCATCTTGCAGGGGAGTGTCGTCAGGAATTCCATGAACAATTTCATCGTTTACGGCCTTACATATTGTATTTGGAAATCCATGATGTCCTTTGAAGGCTGGTTTACCACCTTTGGAAATAATATAATCATAGGCGATTTTATCCAATTGATTAGTTGTTACTCCTACTTTGATATTTTTTTCTACTAATTCAAGAGTTTCAACTAGGACTCTAGCCGAGGCTTTAATCCCATTAATCTCTTTTTGTGTTTTAATCATTATAGTTGTTTTATTAATTCTTCGTTTATGTTTTCTATACTTTGATCAGCATTGATTTCGATTACCTCGTAGTTTTCTTTTATTTTTTCTATTACCGGCAAAGTATCGTTATAGAAGATTGAAATTCTTTTTTCAATTGCTTCATGCGTATCATCAGCTCGATGTTCAATTTCAGCTCTTTTCAGTAATCTTTCGATTGATTTATCTTTACTTAGTTCAAAAATTACAGCTTTAAAATCTAATTGAGACTTTTTAACTATTTCTTGAAATGTTTTTAATTGTTCTTGATTTCTAGGAAATCCATCAAAGATAATTTTTTGGTCTTTATTTTTTTCTATAAAGCTTTCAATTAATCTTTTAATATGATTACTTGAAACTAGGTTTCCTGAGTTAATTGTTTCTTTGATTTCAATTCCAAGAGATGATTCTTCTTTGGCAATTTTTCTAAGCTCAGCCCCTGTTTCAAAAATTTTGTAATCTAATTTTTCAGATAATAGTTTTGCTTGAGTTCCTTTCCCTGAACCTTGGACTCCAAATAATACTAGTAAATTCATAATTATAAATATTATACTTTAATATATAAATTCTATATATTTTTAATTTTTAAGCAATAAAAAAAGCCAGACTGTAAAAGTCTGGCTTGGGTATATAAATTATCTTATATAAGATTATTATAATTATCTGAGATTAAGTTGGCTTCAACTTGACGTTTTAAGTCTAGAATTACACCTACGATAATCAATATTCCGGCTCCTGAAATCAGAAGAGGTAATTGATTTCCTGTTGTTCCAATTAAATTTTGGAAAATAATTGGGAGTACAGCTATAAGTGCAATAAATAGTCCACCAAATAAGTTTAATCTATCTGAAACTTGTCTTAAATAATCAGCAGTATTTTTTCCTGGTCTAATTCCTGGGATATATCCACCTCTTTTTTGCATATTTTCTGCTACCTTTTCTGTGTCAAAGGTTATATTTACATAGAAGTAAGTGAAACCTAATATCAGTAAAAATAAAGTTAATATATATAGAGGTTGATTCATTCCAAAGTTAGCAAGGATAAATTCTGAGATTGCAACCAATGTACTAGAAGAAGAACCTGAAATTAATTGTGCAACAATTGTAGGTAAAGTAACTACAGATACTGCAAATATAATTGGGATCATTCCAGCTTGATTAACTTTGATTGGAAGTGAGCTTACTGAAGCCTTTTTAGTTTTTGAACCATAAGCTACAGGTATCTCACGACTAGCATCGGTTACTATTACCGTTGCTACAATTAGAGCTAATGTGAATAGTACTACTGATACTACTGGTATTAATTGATTAATATCTGAACTAGCTACTATTAAATTTTGAGCTAGAGCAGTTGGTACAGTTGAAATGATTGATACTAGAATTAAAAGGGAAATCCCATTTCCAATTCCGTTTTCAGTCATAATTTCACCTAACCACATAATTAATACAGAACCTGCTGATACTGTTAGCATTATAGGAAGTATTACCGATGGATCACTAATGTTTGATATAATTGGCATTTGTGAATTCAAAAGTAGAATTGTTCCATATGATTGTAGGAATGCTAACGGTAGTGTTAACCATCTAGTGATTGCATTTAGTTTTTTACGACCAGTTTCACCTTCTTTAGACATTTCTTCTAGTTTAGGCCAAATTACTGTTAGTAATTGAATTATAATAGAAGCGTTAATGTATGGACCAAGTCCCATTAGAACTATTGAGAAGTTTTCAGCTGACCCACCTGTTAAAAGTGAGAATAAGCTTAGATACTCATTTTGTTCAAAGATACTTTTCAAAGCTACTAAATCAATTCCTGGAATTGAGATTTGAGCTAGAAACCTGTAAGCAACAATGATTGCTATTGTAAACAGTATCTTCTTTCTTAGACCTTGGTTTTTGAAGATTTGAACTAGTTTTTGCATTTTTAAATCGTATTATTGTTTTACTAAAAGTTTAACAGTTCCACCGGCTTTCTCAATGGCTTTTACTGCGGATTTAGAAGCTTTGTCAACTTCAACAGTTAATTTTTTAGATAATTCTCCACTACCTAAAACTTTAATTGCTTGTTTTTTTGGTAAGATACCTTTTGTTGATAAATATTCAGCGTTTACAGTATCACCACTTTTACAAATGTTTTCTAAATCAGTTAAGTTTAGTATAAAATAATCGATTCTATTAATACTTTTAAAACCTCTTAATTTTGGAAGTTTTTTCCATAGGGGAGTTTGACCCCCTTCAAATCCTGGTCTTACACCTCCAGATTTACGAGAGTTTTGACCATTCATCCCACGAGTACAAAATGTTCCGTGTCCAGATCCGTTTCCTCGTCCAACACGTTTTTTTCTACTTAGAGATGATGATTTTAAGTTATGTAATTTACTCATCTTAATTCATTAATTTTTTTTTGAATTACTCAGCTTTTTTAGCGGGAGCCTTTTTGGCTGGAGCTTTTTTAGCTGGAGCTTTCTTTGCAGCTTCTGCTTTTTTAACAGGAGCTTTTTTTACAGCTTCTGTTTTTCTAGGTGTAGCTTTTCTAGCTTGTCCCTTGTTAAACGGAGCTTTTTGTTTGATTTCTTGTTTAGCTTTTTCAGCTTTTTCCATAGCAGGAGTTTTTCTAAGTTCGCTAAGAGCTAAAATTGTAGCTTTAGATGTAGATAATTTGTTAGTTGTCCCTAAGGATTTAGTTAGGATGTTTTTAACACCTGCTAACTCTAACACAGTTCTAACAGCTCCACCTGCAATTATACCCGTACCAGGTTGTGCTGGTTTGAATAGTACGATTGCACTTTTGAATTTCACTTGGTGATCGTGTGGGATACTTCCTTTAAATAATGGAACTTTGATCATAGTTTTTTTAGCAGCATTTACTGCTTTTTGAATTGCTCCAGTAACTTCATTTGATTTACCGATACCAACTCCAACTCTACCTTTTTTATCTCCAACACATACTGTTGCTCTGAATCTTAATCTTCGTCCACCTTTTACTACACGAGTAACTCTATCAATTTGAATAACTGATTCTTCGAACTCTTTTTTGGCTTTGAAATTTTTTCTATGAGATTTCATTGTTTTTTAATTAGAATTTTAGTCCATTTTCTCTAGCAGATTCAGCTAGTGCTTTGACTCTTCCGTGAAATTTGTATCCACCTCTATCAAATACACATTCGCTAATTTTCTTTTCTTTAGCTTTCTTAGCTAGGTCTTCACCAACTTTTTGGGCTGATTGAGTTTTGGTCACTTTATCTTTGCTTTTGATGCTTGATGCTTGCGCAAGAACAATACCATTTTCATCATCAATAAGTTGTGCGTAGATGTTAGTTAACGACCGAAACACAGATAGTCTAGGTTTTGATTGTGAACCAATCACTCTAGATCTAATTTTTTTGTGTCTTTTTTTTCTTGCAACTTGATTAGTCATTTTTAGTTAATTATTTATTTAGCAGCTTGTTTACCAGCTTTTCTAATAATTCTTTCGCCAACGTAGCGAATACCTTTACCTTTATAAGGTTCAGGTTTTTTAAGAGATCTAATTTCTGCCGCTACTTGACCTACATGTTGTTTGTCAATTCCGCTTACGATAATGATATTATTTTTTTCCTTATCAATTTCTGCAGAAACAGTCTCTTTAACAGTATATTTTACTGGATGAGAGAACCCTAGTGAGAACTCTAAATTTGTTCCAGTTTTTTTAACTCTGTAACCAACCCCTTGGATTTCTAGACGTTTTTCGTAGCCATTAGTTACTCCCGTAACCATGTTAGAAATCAATGAACGGTATAATCCATGCATCGATCGCGCCTCTTTAGTTTCATTAACAGGGTTAACTTGTACTTCGTTATCGGTTAAGGTGATTTTTACAAGTGGTTTGTATTCAATTTGTAATTCTCCTTTAGGTCCTTTAACTAATACAGTATTTTCAGTAATAGAAACTTCCACGTTTGATGGGATGATTACTGGTAATTTACCTATTCTTGACATTTTTATATTGAATTAATAAATTTTGCAAATTACTTCTCCACCTAATTGAGATTTGAATGCTTTATATTGAGGCATTAAACCCTTAGATGTTGAGATAATTTCTATACCCAAGCCAGCTTTTACCGGTTTGAATTCTGTATGTTTTTTGTAGATTCTTTGACCTGGCGATGAAACTCTTTTTAGAGTTAGATTTGGTCTTGCGTAATTTAGAGTTATTAATAGCTCTTTCTTATCGTCTTCAACCACATCTACTTTGCTTAGGAAACCATGTTTTACCATGATTTTGCAAATTTCATGCTTTATTTTTGAATATCTACAGTTTGTGTTTTCTTTTTTCGCTTTTTGGGCGTTTCTGATTCTGGTCAATAAATCAGCTATTGAGTCTGTTACCATATTTGTAAATTTTAATTTTTTACCATGAAGATTTTTTCACTCCAGTTAGTTTACCTGTTACAGCTAGCTCTCTGAAGCAAATTCTACAGATGTCAAAGTATCTCATGTATCCATGTCTTCTCCCGCATTGGGAACATCTATTCACTAATCTTGTGGCTTGTTTATGTTTTCGCCCTTCAGCTTTAGCTTTTAAGATTTTCTCTTTTCTTTTTGAGTCTTTAACAACTAGTGCTTTTCTTGCCATATTATTGTTTTTTAAATGGGAAATTATATAGTTTTAGAAGTTCTACACCCTCTTTATTAGATTTAGCTGTAGTTTTGATGTTGATTTGTAAACCATGAATTGTTACCAAATCATCAGGGTTGATTTCCGGAAATACTAAATGTTCTTTAATACCAACAGAAATGTTCCCTTGACCATCCATGCTTCTTTCAGAGTATCCTTGGAAATCTCTGATACGTGGACAAACTATATGAATGAAGTTATTTAAGAAATCAAACATTCTTCGACCTCTTAATGTAACTGTTACACCAGTTGGCATTTCTTCTCTAAGTTTAAAGTTAGAGATTGAAAGTCTTGCTTTAGTTACTACAGGTTTTTGTCCTGCAATAAAAGTAAGATTTTCTACAACTTCTTTAACAACTTTTTTATCGCTGTTATAAAGTTTACCAATACCTGCTGAAATAGTTATTTTACTTATTCTTGGCAGAGCCATAGGATTTTTTAATCCTAGGTTTTCTGCTAGTTTGCCAGTAATATCTTTGTGTGTAAGTACTTTATTCATTTTACTACTTAATTACTTTATTAGATTTTACAGAAACTCTTTGTTTGTTTCCTTTTGAATCTTTTTCTACTCGAATTCGAGTGGCTTTTTTTGTTTCTGGATCAATTAATGCTACATTTGAAGCATCAATTTTTGCGTTGATTTTAGTCATAGATCCAGGTCCTTGTTGTGATTTCTTTTTGAATTTAGTTTTTTCGTTCATACCTTCAACGATAACATGGTTACTGTCTGCAAAAGTTTTTAATACTTTTCCAGTTTTACCCTTATCTTTTCCAGTTGTTACGATTACTAAATCGTCTTTTTTTATTTTCATACTACAATACGTCAGGTGCTAGAGAAATTATTTTTTGGTAACCTTTCTCTCTTAACTCTCTTCCGATCGGTCCAAATACACGTGAACCTTTAGGATTACCATCTTTGTTGACAATAACAACAGCGTTTTCATCAAATTTTATGTAAGATCCATCTTTTCTTCGAACTTCCTTAGTTACACGAACCACAACCGCTCTTTCTACTGCCTTTCTCTTAACAGTACCGTTTGGTTTAGCTTCTCTTACAGTAACTACTATCAATTCTCCGATACGTGCGTATCTTTTTTTTGAACTTCCAAGTACTTTAATACATTTTACTTTTGTAGCTCCACTGTTATCTGCAACATTTAGAATTGTTTCAGTTTGAATCATTTTTGTTCAGGTTTAATTACTGTCCATTTTTTAAGTTTTGAAATTGGTTTACATTCATAGATTGTAACCTCATCTCCAACTTTATATTGATTTTCTGGATCATGAGCTAGAAATCTTCTAGTTCGAAGATATCTTTTTTGATATTTTGGATGTAGCTTGTAGTACGATACTTCTATTTTAATAGTTTTATCTGTACTTGTAAGTACAATTCCAGTCTTAGTTCTCATCGATTTAAGAATTTAAATTTTGTAATTTTGTTTGCATTCTTGCAATAGACTTTTTAGCTAGTCTGTAGCTTTTAAGATCTTTTGAGAATCCAGATCTTAAATCTGCTTTTAACTTAGAAGAAAATTTCTTAAGTTCAGCAGTCTTTTTTGTGATTTCAGATTCTCCAAGTTTTTGGATGTCTGATAGACTTGGGATTTTCATAGTCTTGTATAATTAAATTTCTTTTGTTACCACCTTGCATCTTGATGGTAATTTGTATGCGGCAAGCTCTAAGGCTCTTCTGATCATTGCCTGATCTGTTCCTGCAATTTCGAATACTACAGTTCCAGCTCTTAGGTCAGCTACGAAGAAGTCAGGGCTACCCTTACCGCTACCCATAGGTACGTCATGGGCTTTTCGAGTGATAGTTTTGTGTGGGAATACTTTAATCCATATCTTACCGCCTCTTTTGGTGTGTCTAGCCATTACTCTACGCGCTGCTTCAATTTGTCTTGAAGACAATTCACACGGATCTAGGATCATAAGACCCATATCTCCAAAGTGTAATTTGTTGTTTCGAGTAGCTAGGATATCTTTGTTGACGTTTCTACGTCTATGATATCTTCTATATTTTGTTTTTCTCGGAGTTAACATTTTTTGTAAATTAGCTATCTGATTATAATAAATTTTTGAAATTTATCAAGTCATTTTTTAATTAAAAACTTCTCCTCGATAAATCCATACTTTTACACCGATGACCCCATACGTAGTATTTGATCTTTCATCGGCGTAGCTAATATCAGCTCTTAAAGTTTGAAGAGGTACTCGTCCTTTAGTGAAGAATTCGCTTCTAGCGATATCTACACCGTTAAGTCTTCCTCCAACTTTAACTTTGATACCTTTTGCACCACTATCCATTGCTTTTTCTATAGCTGCTTTACATGCTCTTCTGTACGAAATTCTTCTTTCTATTTGTTGAGCAATTGATTCAGCTACAATTTTCGCGTCTAGTGCTGGCTTTGGAATTTCAACAACGTTGATTACAAAATTTGTTTTGAATTTTCTTTCAAGATTTGATTTCAATTCATCAATTTTTGAACCTTGTTGTCCAATAATTAGACCTGGTTTTGCTGCGTGGATATCGAGTGTAATTAGTCCACCATTATTTTGGATGTATATACTTGATACAGATTTTCCTTTGAATTGAGATTCTAAGTATTTTCTGATTGCTAAATCTAATTTAAGATTTACTGCATATTGACCTTTTTTTGGGAACCATGTCGATGACCATTTCTTATTTATACCCAGTCTAGTACTAATTGGATTTGCTTTTTGACCCATAGATTAATAATTATTAAGGTTATTTATTTAGCATCTTTTTTAGTTGAAGGTGCTTTTTTAGCAGTAGCTTCTTTAGCAGCTGGTTTTTTTGCTGTTGTAGCTTTTTTAGCAGCTGTTTTTTTAGCTTCTGCTTTTTTTATAGTTTTTTCTTCCTTTACCTCTGCTTTTTCAGCAGTATTTATAGGTTCTGCTACATCTTCCTTAAGAATTACATGTATATGTGAGCAAAACTTATTGATTGGATGCGCACGACCTCTTGAAATTGGATTGGATCTTTTGATCGTAAGTCCTTTTGAAACTTTGATTTCCGCAATAGATAATGTATCAACATTTTTTGAATCATTGTTTTTAGCATTAGCTGCTGCTGAAGCAATAAGTTTTCGAAGGATTCTTGCTGCCTTTTTTGGAGTATAGTCTAGTAGTGAAATAGCTTGATTAACTTTCATTTTTCTAACTAAGTCCGCTACCAAATTAACTTTTTTAGGCGATATACGAACATTTTTTAAATGTGCTTTCATAATTTATTTAATTATTTTTGTTTACCACCGTGGGCTCTAAAGAATCTTGTTGGGGCAAATTCACCTAATTTGTGTCCCACCATTTCTTCAGAAACGTATACAGGTATAAATTTATTACCGTTGTGTACGGCGAATGTGTGTCCAACAAAGTCTGGGCAGATTACACATGCTCTAGACCAAGTTTTAATGACACCTTTTTTAGTTTCACCATCCTCCATTTTTTGAACTTTTTTCAATAGACGAGGGTCTATATAAGGTCCTTTAATTGAACTTCTTGTCATATTTTATAAATTATTATTTTTTGGAGTGTCTAGATTTTACTATTAATCTGTTGGTGTATTTTCTTCTTCTAGTTTTCACACCAAGCGCTGGTCTTCCCCATGGAGTCTTTGGATGCTTCATCCCGATAGGAGATGCACCTTCACCACCACCATGCGGGTGATCATTTGGATTCATGGCTTTACCTCTAACTTGAGGTCTTTTACCCATCCATCTTTTTCTACCAGCTTTACCGATTTTAATATTTGAATGATCAATATTTGAAACTACTCCAATTGTAGCCATGCAAGATTTTTCTACTAATCTCACCTCACCACTTGGAAGTTCAATTTGTGCTTTTGGTCCATCTAAAGATACTACTTTTGATGAATTTCCAGCTGATTTTACAATTTGACCACCTTTATTTGGTTGTAATTCGATATTAAAGATTGGATAACCTACTGGAACATTTCTCAGTTCCATTCTGTTACCAGTTTTGATTTTAGCTTTTTTAGCACATACTATTTCGTCTCCAACTTGGATTTCGTGAGGTGCTATATGGTATCTCTTTTCACCATCTTTGTATGCTACTAAGATAATGTAAGCTGATCTATTAGGATCGTACTCTACAGCTTTAACTGTAGCAGGGATACCAAGCTTATCAGTTCTTTTGAAGTCAACCAATCGGTATTTTCTTTTATGACCTCCACCTCTATGGCGTACAGTCAGTTTACCTTGATTGTTTCTACCCGCCATTGATTTTTTTGAAACCGTAAGGCTTTTTTCAGGTTTAGTTTTTGTAATGTGTTCGAAAGTATCTCGAGACATATTCCGCAAACTAGGCGTAGTAGGTTTATATGTTCTGATTGGCATATTAATTACGAATTAATTTTTACATCTTTACTTTTGAAGGTAACATAAAGTTTTTTACTAGCATTTCTTCTCGTGATAGTTTTTTTTCCTGCTTGTCTAGTTTTCATTGGAACGCTAATTGCTCTGATCGATTTGATTTTTTCTCCGTAGATTTTTTCTAAATCTTTTTGAGCTTCAATTTTGTTAACGCTTTTATTAGTTAAAAAGACATGCGTACCGTTGTTCGCTAATAAATTGCTTTTCTCTGTTACTAGATAAATGTATGAGTGCATAGCTTTTTATTAAATTAAATTTTAAAAGTATCAGCTACTAACTTAATTGAATCTTCACCAACAAAACAGATAGTTCTGTATTTTGTTAAATCGTGAATATTTAAGTAAGGAGTAGTAATTACTTTTACGTTTTTTAAATTAGATGCAACTCTATTAAGACCTTCGTCTTTTTGACTTGTAACCAATAAAACATTTCTATTAATTGGTAATTTAGCAATTGTTGCAGCTAAGTTTTTAGTTTTAAGCTCTTTGTCTTCATATTTGTCTAATGCAATAACAGATTTTTCTGTAGCTTTTTGACTTAATGCACAAAGTAATGCTTTTCTTCTTTGTTTTTTTGGCATTTGAATGTAGAAATTTCTATCATTTCTTGGTCCAAATGCTACACCACCACCTACAAAGTGGGGATTTCTTGTGGAACCTTGTCTTGCTCGACCAGTTCCTTTTTGTCTGTAAGGCTTTCTACCACCTCCTCTTACTTCACCTTTTGTTTTGGTGTGTGCAATTGGATTTCTTGTATTTGAAAGTTGTCTAATTAATGCTCTGTGTACCAGAACTTCATTAAACTCAAGTCCAAAACATTCTTTGGGTAGTTTAATTTCTTTTAGAACTTCGCCTTTTTGATTATATATGTTTGTTTTCATAATTATGCGAATATATATACTAAATTATTTTTGGCTCCTGGTACAGAACCTTTAATACCAACTAAGTGGTTAGAGTGATCAAAATAAACAAGCTCAGCACTATTACGAGTAACTTTTACGTTACCCATTTGTCCTGGCAGTTTTGTTCCTTTTAATACACGTCCTGGTGCGGCACAAGCTCCAACAGAACCTGGCTCTCTATGGTGTCTTGAACCATGAGTTTCCGGACCTCTTGAGAAGTTGTGTCTTTTAATAACACCTTGAAAACCTTTACCTTTAGAGGTAGCTGAAACTTTGATGTGAGTTTTTTCACTTAAAGATTCAGTTGTAATTTCTTGATCTACTGTAAAATCTTCAACCTTATCAACCGTAAATTGGCTAATGTTTTGGTATTTAGAATTTTTTGTAGGTCTTTTTTTAGGTTCATGACCTAATACAATCGCATTAACACCGTCTTTTTCAACAGTTTTAATTTGAATGATTTTGTTTGGTTGACATTGAACCAAGGTCAATGGAATCATCTTTCCATTTTCATCTATGATTCTTGTCATTCCGATTTTACGTCCTATTATTCCAGACATACTATACAGAGGTTATATTATATTTCTCAACTTATACAGTCGAAAGCTTTTTAAACTTTCAATTATTTTGTTGTTTTTTTGTCCATCATCATTTTTATTTCGATGTCTACACCTGCAGGAACTTGCAAGTTTTGTAGAGATTCAATTGTTTGTGAAGTCGTTTCTCTAAAGTCTATTAATCTAGCGTGAGTTCGGATTTCAAACTGGTCTCTTGAGTCTTTGTACTTAAAAGTAGGTTTGAGTACCGTAAACTTCTTAATTTTAGTCGGTAGAGGAATTGGTCCAGCTACAATTGCACCAGTATCAAGTGCTGTTTGGATGATGTTTTTTGATACTTCGTCGATGATTTTGTGATCAAATGATTTTATTTTGATCCTTATCTTTTGGTTTATTCCCATAGTTAACGATTGTCATCAAATAACCGAGTTATTCACAACTCAGCTGAATTTATAAGTATATAGCGGGATTATATATTTAAAATAAAGACGAGATGTCGGTATCTCCTACCGACCTTGCATATAAAAACATACACAAAGCATGCATATACTAAATAATTATAAAAAAAAGTCAAGAGCATTTCTTGACTTTTTAACCTTAATTTTTGAATCTCTTAGTAGAATTTTAGAACTTGTTTGTTTAATCGATTTATCAATGTTATTGCTTGAGCTCTATTTAATTTATCGGTAGGGGAGAATGTAGTTGGACTAGTTCCTTTTACAATTTCATTTTTTACTGCTTTTTTAAGGTTTTGCATATACCAAGCATCTTGAGGTACGTCTTTAAATTCGATTTCAAATTCATCTGCTTGAGAATTTTTAAGTGAGTCAAAACCTCTAGCTAATAAGGTTACAGCTTCCGCTCTTGAAAGGCTATCGTCTGGTCTTAGAGTATTTTTACCTGCATCACCTTTAACTAATCCGATTTCTTTAGCAACTTGAACATGGTAAAACCCTTTGTTTTGATAATTTTCAAAGTCTGAAAACATTTCTTCTTTTCCTATAATAACTAAAGTTTCAATATCTTCTTCTTGATCTTTTAATTGTTGTTCATGTTTTGTCTTAAGTTTAGAAATATCATCTTTAAATAATAGTTCTGTGATTAGCATTATGAATTCTTTCCTTGATATGTCTTTATTTGGTTCGAAATTAGCTTTAAAAGTTTCTTCATTATATTGAGTTTCTAGAATTGCACTTATGAATATTTCCTTGTCTAATTCTTTAATTGGTTTTGAAAACCAATCTTCTTCTTTAATGTCACCATAAATTTCGTTTTCTAATGTTTGAGTAGGGGATATAAATCCAAGAAGTAGGTCTAGTGTAGTTTGTGGAATAATTAAATTAGTTTCTGAAACAATTTTGTTATCTATAAATTGAGCATCTCCACTTATTTTAATATCTTTGAAGAAACTCCCAAACATAATTGCAAGTGGATTAGCATTTTCTGTGTTTTCGCCTAAAAGATCAAGGTAAGGTTTTGTGTTGATTTCAAAATAGCTTAAACCAGAATTTCTTTCTGTTATTTCTTGACTTTGAATTTTATAATCTTTATTTGAGCTTATACTTATGTGAAGATTTCCATTTTCTTCATTTAAGTTCAGGTATGAAATTGAATCTTCTTCCGCTGAGTTGTTTTTGTCAGCTGGTATTAAAGTTATTGCAGTTGATGTATTGGAAAGATCGATGTCCGTTTCGTTTTCCTCTTCATTTGAAAGTGCTTTTAATACATCTTGGATACTGCCTTGTATTTCGTACGTATCTGTTTTTAAATCAATATTACTAGTTCTTTTAAATCCAAGTGTTTTTAATAGTTCTTTTATCTCTGGTCTTATTTCTTCTCTGGAACTTGCAGAATCTTTAAATATAAAGTTATAGTTCATTGATAAGTCATCGCTAATATCAATTATCATTGCAGAGTCTTTTTCAGTTATTAATTCGAGTAATTTTGAGTTTTCTGCAAAGTTATATAAGTTATTGTTGATTTTGATATTATTTTTTATGTCTTTACAGTCTTGTTCTATTACATAGCAAAATTCACTAACCATTTTAGTTCTTCTTGATTCTAGTTTCTTATTTATATCCTTTTTAAAACCTTTGTTCTCATAAAAAGCTATTGATTTAGAATTTATAAATTGTTCAAAGTTTAAATTCGAATTTTTAGCTTCTATTGCATCAATTAACTCTTGGTTTTCAATTTGAATAGACAATTCTAAACCAAAGTTGGAATCTTTATTTGTTAATTTGATTTCAAATGGATTATTTTCAAAAGCTACATTAGCTTTTACCATTACATCTTTCTCTAATGAAAAATCTGTATCTAAAATATTTCTATTAAGGGGTTTTTTATGAATATAAATAGCCTCATCTTCAATCGAAATTTGGTATCCTTCAAAGTCTTGGTTTGAGGTAATTCTACAATTTTCGTTGATTGTGTCTGAACAAACATCATCAAAAAACGTGATATTTTTTGCTTTTAGATAATCAAAAATTTTTCCGTAATTTTCTTGTGTAGATTTAATTTTTAAGGTTTGATCATTGTTAGAGTAAAATCCTTGAATTTGATTATTGTTAATACTTAAGAATTTACTTAAAAGTGTTTTTTCTTCTTTAGGTAATTTATTAAGTAATTTATTTAAAAAGTGAGAATCGTTGATTTGAAATTCAATAGTGGAATTTATAATCATTTCAGAATCTATTTGTGTTGATGAATCTACAACTTCATTAAGAATATTTGCCTGTGTTATATCTGTTTCAAAACTTTCTTCAAATGTTTGAGCCATTCCTACTTGATTGAATAGCATTGTACATAGAACAAATGTACTTAATAATAATTTTTTCATTTATAAATTTGGTTATTTATCTTAACCATAGTTTACTATTTGTAATATGTTTGTAAATATTAAAAAGAGTGCTTTATTTTTTAAGTAATTCTATGACTTTTTTATGTAGATCTTTTGAACTTGAAGCGATAATTTTTGGGTTAAATAAGTCTATATCTTGATTGTCAGGTGTACTAACTGTAGCGCCAGCTTCTTTGGTAATTAGTATTCCGGCTGCTACATCCCAAGGTTGATCACAGCATGAATAGACTAAATGAGTTTTACCAAGAGCAAAATGTGCAAATGAAGTTACTGCACTATTGATGCTATATACATACTTAAATTCTTTTCTAATTTTTTCTAGGTTTTTAAAATCATATTCGTCTAAATATGATTCTATGTTCATTAAACTATTACCTGTCGTATGAACATGATTGATGTTAAGTTTTGAATTATTACAATAACTACCTTGATTTTCAATTGCATGAAGTACTTGATTTTCAAATGGTAAATAAATGCAACCAAGTATAACATTGTTATTTTGAACTAGTGCAATTTGGTTTGCAAAATTTTTAATTCCACTTCTAAAATTCGTTGTTCCATCTAATGGATCTACGATCCAGCAGTATTCGTCTTCTTTTATTTCTTGATTGTGACTATTGATATCTTCTTCTGAAATAATTTTAAATTCATCGGAAATTTTTTTAAGTTGACTCAAGATAATGTTTTCACATTCTTTATCTATTTTTGTCACATCTTGAGTTTGGCTTTTTAATTCGTATTTGTATCCATCTTCGCAAAAATTATTCTTAGCATGATCACCTGCTTTTTTTGAAATTTCGATTACTTTTTTAATTATCTTATTTTTGTTCATGTATTGTGATTAATCTTTTAGAATTTTTTTTATCAAATATATCTTTTTGATCGTATGAACCAAATGTATTTGTTCTTTTCCATTTTGATCCAAGTAGTTTATCTATTTCTTTCGGTTCGATAAATTGTACTATTTCTGGGTCGTAGATTTTATGTTCTTCATCTGTATTTAAATTTTTAAAATTAAAGGTATAGGAACCAGTTCTTAAATAATTTTCATACATAGTATATTGCCTTGTGGTTCTTATTTCGTAGTTTTTAAAAATTTCAACACTTTTACTTAAATCACTTTCCGGGTAATTATAAAAGTTACTTTGATCTATTATTATTGTTTTTTCTATATTTTCAGATAACCATTTATAAAGTTCTTTTCTTTTTTTTAAATCATTTACGTAAGTAATAGTTGTCCACATACTAATTGCTGCATCAAAACTTTTGTCTGCTAATACCTGTGGTATATTTTCAAAATATCCAACTTGAGTTTTTACATTCGAGATATTTTGTTCTGAAATCTTTTTCTTTGCATTTCTTATTAATTCTTCTGATCCATCGTAAATAGTAAATTCTACTTTTTTCATTTCTTTAGATAGGGGAATAGTGTGTACGCCGTCAGCACCACCTATATCAAGAAGGCTATCTATATTATTGTTTAATATTGATTTTAGAAATTGCACTTCTTCGTTAGATTTCTTTTCATGGTTTTCTCTCCACAAATTGAAAAGTTCTGGATTCTTATATATTTCCATTTTCTTTTTGTTTAATAAATTCTTGAAATTCTTCAATTACAATTTGAGTTTCTTTTTGTGTTCCAATTGATATTCTGATTTTGTCTTTTAAGTTTTGATCATTCTCCGGAAAAAATTTGATTGCAATTTTGTCTTTAAGATAATTTTTTAGTTCTTGTTTTCTTTGGTATGGTATTTTTATTAATATAAAGTTAGTGTTTGATTTATATGCATTCCAATTTTTTTGTTGGCTGAAAAAATCATATAAAGCTTGCTTATCTGAATTTATTTTTTCTTGAATATCTTTGTAGAAATTTTGGTGATTTAAGCAGCTAATAATTGTCTTTGAATTAAAGCTACTATATCCAAGGTATGTATTGTAGTCAGGGAATTTAGTGTCTAAACTGCTATTACTTATAGCGTAACCTATTCTAATTCCAGCTATTGCATATAGTTTAGAGAATGTTCTAACGCTAATTAAATTATCATGTTTTTCAACTAAATCTGATAGGAATTGATTGTTATAACTATCATCGAAACCATGATAGGCTTCATCTAAGAGTACTAAATCTACATCATTACATAACTCTAATGTTTCCGACAATCTACTTTGTTCGATAGAGTTTCCTGTAGGATTAAGTGGTGTAGTAATTACAACCATATTATAATTTCCATTCTTAATTTTAGATTGTAAATCTTCTACATTGAAATTGTATGAGCTTTGCTCTTCATCGATTTTATAAGTATCTACATTTTTAGTATGAGCCTTTATTAATTTCAAATAATAACTCCATGTTATATTTGAAATTAGTACTTTTGATTCTTTATTTAACGTATTAAATATTTGCATTAAAATTTTCTCTGCACCATAGTCTAGATAAATGGAATTTTGACTAGAGACATTAAATCTTTTTCTAATGTTATCGATAGCTTTTTTATTCAGTTCTTTTGCTCCATCATAGGATGAACATTCTTCTTGAGATAAATTAATGTTACTTATTTTTTCTGGAAGTTTATATCTCAATTCGTTTTGACTTAATTTAATCATTTTTTTGTTATTTAGTGAATTCAAAATAACAATATATTGAATGTTTGTCAACTTTATATATTTGTACGTATTAATTTGTACGTAAAAAAAACAAAAAAACTGCCATTTCTGGCAGTTTAAATTTTGAGTTTAATTCTGTTTAAAGAATTATCCTAAGATTTTTGTTACAACTCCGGCACCTACAGTTCTACCACCTTCACGGATAGCAAATCTAAGACCATCGTTCATAGCTATTTCTACACCAAGTTCAACATTCATTTTGATGTTATCACCAGGCATAACCATTTCAACTCCAGCTGGAAGCTCGATTGAACCAGTTACGTCAGTAGTTCTGAAATAGAATTGAGGTTTGTAACCTTTAAAGAATGGAGTATGTCTTCCACCTTCATCTTTAGAAAGGATATAAACTTCAGCTTCAAATTTAGTATGTGGTTTGATAGATCCAGGAGCAGCTAATACTTGCCCTCTTTCAATATCAGTTCTTTCTATACCTCTTAGTAGTAAACCAGCGTTATCACCAGCTTGACCTTGGTCTAGTAATTTTCTAAACATTTCTACACCAGTAACTACTACTTTTCTAGTTTCTTTAACACCAACGATTTCTACTTCTTCGTTAACTTTAATGATACCTTGTTCGATTTTACCTGTAGCTACAGTACCTCTACCTTTAATTGAGAATACATCTTCAACTGGCATAAGGAATGGTTTGTCTAAATCTCTTTGTGGTTCTGGCACATAAGAGTCAAGAGTTTTAAGTAACTCTTCAACTGGGTTCCCAGCTTCTGAAGATGGATCTTCTAAAGCTTTAAGGGCTGACCCTTTAATGATTGGAGTATCATCACCTGGGTATTCATATTTATCTAATAGTTCTCTGATTTCCATTTCTGATAATTCAGCAATTTCTGGATCAGCGATATCCATTTTATTCATGAATACTACGATGTATGGTACATTTACCTGTCTTGCAAGAAGGATATGCTCTCTTGTTTGAGGCATTGGTCCGTCAGCAGCAGATACCACTAGGATTGCAGCATCCATTTGCGCTGCACCTGTAATCATGTTTTTTACGTAATCCGCATGACCTGGACAATCTACGTGAGCGTAGTGTCTAGCTTCAGTTTCATACTCTTGGTGAGAAGTTGAGATTGTAATCCCTCTTTCTCTTTCTTCTGGAGCGTTGTCGATGTCAGCAAAATTTACTGATTTGTTTTTACCACCAAATCTATTTGCTGCCACAGCCGTAAGAGCCGCAGATAAAGTAGTTTTACCATGGTCAACGTGACCGATAGTACCTACATTAACGTTGATCTTACTTCTATCAAAAACTTCATTCATTGTTTTGTAGTTAAAATATTGATAAGCGATACGATTGTAAATCATATGTAAGATTAAATCAAGATTATTTTTATTAAAATATATATACAAAAAAAGCCTTCAATTGTATGAAGGCTTTTAATATTTTTTTGAATTATTTTCGACTAGCGATAATTTCTTCTGCTACATTTGATGGTACTTTTTCGTAGTGATCAAATGTCATTGAGTAGTTAGCACGACCTTGAGTCATTCCTCTTAGTTCAGTTGCGTATCCAAACATTTCAGATAGGGGAACAAAAGATTGAATAACTTTAGCTGTACCTCTATCAGATGTTTCACGGATTTGTCCACGCTTAGATGAAACATTACCCATAACGTCACCAAAGTAATCTTCTGGAGTAACAATTTCAACTGCCATAATTGGCTCTAAGATAGTTGCACCTGCTTTTAATGCCGCATTTTTAAATGCCATTGCACCACATGCTTCAAATGAGAATTGAGATGAATCAACATCATGGTAAGATCCGTCATTAAGAGTGATTTTCACATCTACTAGTGGGTATCCAGCTAGTACACCTCTTGTCATTGCGGCTTGAACACCTTTGTCTACTGACGGGATATATTCTTTTGGAATTCTACCACCAACAACAGCATTCTTAAATTCATATCCACCATCTTCTTTTGGCTCTACAGTCATTAATACATGAGCATATTGACCTCTACCACCAGATTGTTTAACGTATTTCTCTTCAATGTCTACTTTTTGCTGGATAGTTTCTCTGTAAGCTACTTGTGGTTGACCAGTGTTGGCATCCACTTTGAATTCTCTCATAAGACGATCAACAATAATTTCTAAGTGAAGTTCACCCATACCAGAAATAATTGTTTGAGCAGTTTCATCATCAGTATGTACTTTGAATGAAGGATCTTCTTCAGAAAGTTTTGAAAGCGCAAGTCCCATTCTTTCTTGATCAGCTTTTGTTTTTGGTTCAATTGCGATCGAAATCACTGGTTCTGGGAACTCAATACTTTCTAATAGAATTTGAGCAGATTGATCACATAATGTGTGACCTGTTTGTGTGTTTTTAAGACCAATTACTGCAGCAATATCTCCAGCTTTAACTTCTTTGATTTCTTCTCTTGAGTTGGCATGCATTTGAACAATACGCCCAATTCTTTCTTTTGAATTAGTTGCAGGGTTGTATACATAGCTTCCTGATGAAAGTACTCCTGAGTAAACTCTAATGAATGATAATTTACCTACGAATGGATCAGTTGCTATTTTAAATACTAGTCCAGAGAATTTTTCTTCTTCAGTCAGTTTTCTTTCAATTTCTTCACCTGTATCAACATCAGTACCTTTAACTACATCAATATCAACTGGAGAAGGTAAGTAATCAACTACTGCATTAAGTACAAGTTGTACACCTTTATTTTGTAAGGCTGTACCACAAAGTACTGGGTAGATTTGATTGTTGATAGTTTGTTTTCTGATTGCAGCTTTAATTTCTTCGTTAGAGATTTCTTCACCTCCAATGAATTTTTCCATTAAAACATCATCGTTTTCAGATATTTTTTCAACTAATTTCTCTCTGTATTCTTCCATTTTATCAACAAGATCGCTTGGTACTTCTACTTCTTTAATGATTTCACCCATTTTTCCTTCGAAATTGTAAGCTTTTCTTTCGATAAGATCGATTTGTCCTTCAAATTCGTTTTCAGCTCCAATTGGAATTTGAACTGCAATTGCATCTTTTGAAAGTCTAGTGTGAATTGATTCTAAAGACATAAAGAAGTCTCCACCAGTTTTATCCATTTTATTTACAAATGCGATTCTAGGAACATCATACTTATCAGCTTGTCTCCAAACTGTTTCAGATTGAGGTTCAACCCCTTGAGATCCATCGAATACTGCAACACCACCATCTAGAATTCTAAGTGCACGTTCAACTTCAACAGTGAAATCAACGTGACCAGGAGTATCAATAATGTTTATTCTAGTGTCTCCCCAGTTACAAGTTGTAGCTGCAGAAGTAATTGTAATACCTCTTTCTTTTTCTTGTTCCATCCAGTCCATAGTCGCTGCACCATCATGTACTTCTCCAATTTTGTGAGATACACCAGTGTAATACAGAACTCTTTCAGAAGTAGTGGTCTTACCTGCATCAATGTGGGCAATAATCCCTATATTTCTTAATTTTTTTAAATCAGTGCTCATGATTTTATTGTTAGGTTAATTTTTATTAGTATTTAGCGAAGTGAGCAAAAGCTTTATTTGCTTGTGCCATTCTATGTGAGTCTTCCTTCTTCTTAACAGATGTACCTTCGTTATTAGCAGCTTGCATTAACTCATTTGCTAATCTATCTGCCATTGGAGCACCTTTTTTACCTCTTGCAGCAGCTAGAATCCATCTAGATGCTAATTGGAATTGTCTGAAAGGTTTAACTTCCATAGGGATTTGATATACAGATCCACCAATTCTTTTAGCTCTTACTTCAAGAGAAGGTTTTACATTTTCTAGTGCTTCACTGAAAATTTCTTTTCCTTTTTTACCAGTTTTTTTCTCGATGATTGCAAAACAATCGTTTAGAACTGCTCTAGCTACAGTTTTTTTTCCTTGATGCATTAGGTAATTGATAAATTTTTCAATTAAATCAGTATTACCTTTAGCTACAAATTTTACTTTATTCATATATATAGTTATTAAGCTGCTTTAGGTTTTTTCGTTCCGTATTTAGATCTACCTTGGTTTCTTTTTTCTACACCTTGGCAATCTAAGTTACTTCTAACAACGTGGTATCTTACACCTGGAAGATCTTTCACTCTACCACCTCTGATTAGAACAACAGAGTGTTCTTGAAGATTGTGTCCTTCACCACCAATGTAAGCGTTAACTTCTCTTCCGTTTGTAAGTCTTACTCTGGCTACTTTACGTAGCGCAGAGTTAGGTTTTTTAGGTGTCATAGTTTTAACTTGTACACATACACCTCTTTTTTGTGGAGAATTCATAGAAACTCTTTTATTGTTTCTAAGGGTATTAATTGTAAATCCAAGATCTGGAGATTTTGATTTTTTCTTATTTTTTCTTCTAGCCTTTCGAACTAGTTGAGAAATAGTAGGCATTTTTATAATATTAAATTGATTTGGCGTTAAAATACTGAATTTTTTCAAAAAGTGCAAGCCTTTTATTGGTTCAGCTCTTGATTTTTTCTGAATGTTTCTCCAGCTGGTATAAGTTTACCAATGATAACATTCTCTTTAAGACCTCTAAGGTGGTCTACTTGTTTGGTAGTTGCAGCTTCAACAAGAATCTTAATTGTTTCCTGGAACGATGCTGCAGAAAGCCATGAACTTGTATGAAGGGCAGTTTTCGTAAGTCCAAGTAATAATTTTTCAAACATGATAGGTTTTTTCCCTTCGGCCTTAAGTTGTTTTTTCATATTTTCAACTTTGATTCTATCCATGATTTGTCCTGTTACTAAGTTTGACTCTCCTGGATCGGTGATTCTTACTTTCGATAACATTTGTCTTGCAACAATTTCTACATGTTTATCATTTATGGATTGACCTTGTGAAGAGTATATTTTTTGAATTTCTTCAATAATGTACTTAAGAGTAATATATGTCCCTGATAGACTTCTAAGCTCTTTAAGGTTTGAAGATCCAGAAGTAAGTACTTGTCCTTTTGTAACTGATTCTCCGTTTTTAACGTAAACAGTTTTCCCTTTCGAAACTAAGTATGTTTTTTCTACACTGTCAAAAGTCTGAACTTTTATAACATAGTTATCGGCATAAGTTACTTCACCCTCATCCTCACTTCTTACAACTCTACCAGTAGAAGTTGTCTTAGCTAAGATTTGTTTGTTTTTGACTTTATCACCTGCTTTAACTTCTGGTAAAAAGTTTTCTGGTAAATCATAGATTGATTCCACAGGTCCATTTGAAGTTACAATAATTTTAGTAGATTGACCTTCTGATGATATTTCTACTTCACCATTTATCCCGGCTAAGATAGCAGGAGATTTTGGATTTCTTGCTTCAAATATTTCTTCAATTCTTGTTAGACCTTGTGTCATATCTGATTCACCAGCTACACCACCCATATGGAACGTACGCATTGTAAGCTGTGTTGCCGGTTCTCCAATAGATTGTGCTGCTATAATACCAGCTGCTGCACCAATTTTAACTAATTGGTTATCACCAAGATCATATCCGTAACATTTTTGACATACACCACCTACAGATTCACAAGTTAATGGTGATCTCACTGGAATTTCTTCAATTTTAAGATCATTGATTAGATTTGCCTTTTTAGTTGTGATGATTTCTTCTTTTGCAACAATTATTTCACCATTTTGATCAACTATGTTTTGAGCGGCAACTCTACCGAAAATTCTGATAGGAAGTTTCATTCCAATTTTGTCAGTTTCAGAATATCTAATAATATGGAGTTTTTCTGTTCCACAATCGTTAAGATTTACAATTAAATCTTGAGTAGAATCTACAAGTCTTCTTGTTAAGTGACCTGCCTCTGCTGTTTTAAGAGCTGTATCTGATTTACCTTTACGACCACCATGGGTTGCAATAAAGTATTCAAGAATTGTAAACCCTTCTTTAAGGTTTGATTTAATTGGAAGTTCAATTGTTTTACCTGATGGGTTAATTACAAGACCTTTCATTCCCGCTAACTGGGTAACATTACCCCATTTACCTCTGGCTCCAGATTCTACCATATAGTGAATATGGTTTTCATCATCGTATTGTTTGATTAACATTTCTGTAATCTGGCTTTTACATTGAGACCAGATTTCACATGTTTGATGATATCTTTCTTCGTCTGTAATTAGACCTTTTTGATAGTACTTATAAACTTGTTTTACTTCCTGTGTAGCGTCTTCAAGTTGTTTGTTTTTCGCATCTGGAATTTGCAGATCTGAAGCTGCAATTGAAAGTCCTGATTTAGAAACATATTTGTAACCAATTTCTTTCAATGTATCTGCTAATTCAGCTGTTTTTTCAATTCCAAATTTTTCAAAGCAGTCTGCAATTAGTTTTTCTAAGTTTTTTGATGACATTACGGTATGAATGTATCTTAGACCTTCAGGTATATTCTCATTGAAAATAATTTTACCAGCTGTACTTTCACGAAGTTCACCCATGTAATTTATTTTGATAGGGGATTGAATATCTAATTTACCTAGTTCAACTGCTGCTAATACTTCATTAACATCACTAAATATCATTCCTTCTCCGGCTTTGCCTGGTGTTACTTTAGTTAGGAAATAACATCCAAGAATAATATCTTGAGATGGAGAAATAATTGGAGCACCACTTGATGGTTTAAGAAGATTTCTAGAAGATTGGATTAATTCCGCAGCTTCTTTTTGAGCAGGTACACTTAATGGTAAGTGAACTGCCATCTGATCTCCATCGAAATCGGCATTAAAGGCTGCACAAACAAGTGGATGAATTCTAATCGCATTACCTTCAATTAATTTAGGTTGGAAAGCCTGAATACCAAGTCTGTGAAGGGTTGGAGCACGATTAAGTAATACAAATTTACCTTGAGTTACGTGATCTAGAATATCCCATACTTCTTTATTTCCAGCTTGAATTAATTTTTCTGCTGATTTGATATTATGTGCGTATCCATCTCTGATTAATTTACCAAGTACAAACGGTTTAAATAGAGTTAAAGCCATTTTTTTCGGTAAACCACATTCGTTTAATTTTAGAGTAGGTCCTCCTACAATTACCGAACGTCCAGAGTAGTCTACACGTTTACCTAGAAGATTTTGACGGAAACGTCCTTGCTTACCTTTTAGGAAATCTGATAGAGATTTTAATTTTCTTTTATTGTTTGCAGAGTATGAACTTCTAGATTGTCTTGCAGATATATTAATTAAGGTATCTACTGCTTCTTGAAGCATTCTTTTTTCATTTCTACAAATTACTTCTGGAGCACCAATTGATAGAAGTTTTTTAAGACGATTATTTCTATTGATAACTCTTCTGTATAAGTCATTAAGATCTGAAGCTGCAAATCTTCCACCGTCAAGTTGCACCATTGGCCTTATGTCGGGTGGGATAACAGGCAAGATTTTTAGAATCATCCATTCAGCTTGAATACCTGATTTTTTTAAACTTTCAAATAGTTTTAATCTTTTCAGAAGCTTTGTTTCTTTGATAGCAGTTGCTGTTTGTAATTGAGAATGAATTAATTTAATTTCATCGTCAAAGTCTAAGCTAGCAATGTAATCATTAATTGCTTCAGCACCAGTTTGAGCTTTAAATAAGTGTCCAAATTGAAGAGACATTTCTCTATATTCTAACTCAGAAAGGATAATTCCTTTTTCTAAGTTCTGAAGATTGTTTTTAGTTTGAGATGTTTGTTTTTCAAGATTTTCAAGCTTCATTGCAAGTTCAGATTCAATTCTTAACTCATCTTGTTTTGAGCCTTTTGCTTCTATTAAACTTTGAAGTTCTTTTTGATAATCGATTTGTATTTTTTCTTTAAGAGCTTTGTGTTCTTGCTCTAAAATTTTTAATGCTTCGTCAATATTCTCAATGTTTACTTGAGTTACTAAGTATGATGCAAAGTATACTACTTGTTCAATTTGTTTTACCGGTTGATTTAAAATCAATCCAATTCTTGATGGAGTTGATCTTAAAAACCAAATGTGAGTAACAGGAACAGCCAATTTAATGTGTCCCATTCTTTCACGTCTAACGCTTGACTTTGTAACTTCTACGCCACATTTTTCACAGATTACACCTTTATATCGGATTCTTTTGTATTTACCGCAGTAACATTCATAATTTTTAGTTGGACCAAAAATCTTTTCGCAAAACAAACCATCTCTTTCGGGTTTTTGCGTTCTGTAGTTGATTGTTTCCGGTTTACGAATTTCTCCATGTGACCATGATAAGATTTGTTCAGGCGAAGCCACAGCAAGAGAAATTGCGTCAAAATCGTTTAAGTGTTCAATTTTATTAACCATATAAATAAATTTTTAATTTTTAGTTTAGTTGATCATCTAGATCCGTAAGTTGATTTTGAATTTCTTCAGCTAATTGACTTTCTAAATCTTGCTCTACTTGTCCGTCAATTTGAAGTTCTTCTTTTGTTTCATTTGTTTCAGATTCAATTTCTTTAACTACGTCTCTTGAAATTTCTTTTTCTGTTTCAGTATAGAAGTCCTCACCACTTTCATCATTTGATAATGAGTTGTTAATTAACTCTACGTTTAATCCAAGACCTTGTAGTTCTTTTAATAATACGTTGAAGGATTCTGGTGTTCTTGGTCTTTTGATTCGTTCATCTTTAATAATCGCTTCATAAGCTTTAGATCTTCCGTAGATATCATCTGATTTGATGGTAATCATTTCCTGAAGAGTATGTGCTGCTCCATAGGCCTCTAGTGCCCAAACTTCCATTTCCCCGAATCTTTGCCCACCATGTTGAGCTTTACCTCCTAGTGGTTGTTGAGTAACAAGAGAATAGGGTCCAATTGATCTTGCATGAATTTTATCTTCAACTAAGTGATATAGTTTTAAGATGTATGAAATACCAACTGTGGTTCTGTGTTTGTAAGCTTCACCCGTTTTACCATCGAAAAGCTGTACCTTACCATCATGAGCCATTCCAGCTTGTTCATATAATTCTTGAATTTTTGAGTATTCAATTCCATTTAAAGCAGGAGTTGCAACATGGATTCCAAGTTTATGCGCTGCAAAACCAATATGTGTTTCTAAAATCTGACCGATATTCATACGAGAAACTACCCCAAGTGGGTTTAAGCAAATATCTACAGGCGTTCCATCTGGAAGGTAAGGCATATCTTCTTGTGGTACAATCATTGAAATCACCCCTTTATTACCATGTCGACCAGCTACTTTATCACCAATTTGTATTTTTCTTGTTTGAGCAATCGCAACTTGAATTTGTCTTAATACTCCAGTTGGAAGTTCGTCGCCTTCTTTTCTATCAAAAATTTGAATATCAACAACTTTACCGTAAGATCCACCTGGCATTTTTAGTGACGTATCTTTTACATCTCTAGCTTTATCACCAAAGATTGCTCTTAGTAATCTTTCTTCGGCAGTTAGTTCGGTTTCTCCTTTTGGAGTAATTTTACCAACTAAAATTGCCCCTTCTTTTACAGAAGCTCCTAATCTTATAATCCCGTTCTCATCTAAGTCTTTAAGTTTTGTTTCACCAACATTAGGGATGTCCTTTGTAACTAATTCAGGCCCTAATTTTGTATCTCTAATATCAATAGAGTAATTTTCTATATGGATTGAATCAAATACACCATCTTTAACAAGTCTATCTGAAATTACTACTGCATCCTCAAAGTTATAACCTTCCCATGGGATGTATGCAGTTACTAAGTTTGCTCCTAAAGCTAAATCTCCTTCGTCGATGGAAGATCCATCGGCTAAAATATCACCTTTAGCGATTTTTTGTCCGGATTTAACTTTTGGTCTTTGGTGTAAACATGTTCCTTCATTTGATCTCCCAAAATTTTGAAGTTCGTAACTTATTTTTTTACCGTTCTTGTAGATTACTTCTATTTTAGATCCATCTACAAATGAAACTTGACCATTTTGTTCGGCAATTAATACGTGCGAAGAGTTTCTACCTGCTACGGCTTCCATACCTGTACCAACTACTGGCCTTTGAGGCGTTACAAGTGGTACTGCTTGCCGAAGCATGTTTGACCCCATTGAAGCACGAGTTGAATCGTTATGCTCTACGAAAGGAATCAAACTTGTTGATACAGAAATAATTTGTTTTGGAGCAATATCAATATGAGTAACGTCTCTAACGTGAGACATAACTGGTTCACCATGTTTTCTAGCAGGAACGTTTTTAAATTTAAACTCTCCTAGTGTATTAGTTTCAATTCCAGCTTGTGCAATTACTACTTTTTTATCACCATCAGAAGAAATTCTTTCAATTTCATCAGTTACGTATGCTTTGATGTTAATTTCTTTGTCTTTTAACTTAGTTATTTTATCTGCAATTTTTTCATTTATAACTTTCCCTTTTTCTATAATTGTTTTTCCTTTCTGATCTTTTATATCAATTGATGTAGTTCTTCCTAGAAGATTTTCTTTTTTATTTACAACTGTTTGTTTAACAACTTGATATGGAGAATTTAAAAATCCATATTTGTCTATTTTAGCGTGAGTAGCCAGTTGAACTACTAAACCGATATTAGGTCCTTCTGGTGTTGTAATTGGGCAAATTCTACCATAATGGGTAGCATGTACATCCCGAACATCAAAAGATGCTCTTTCTCTAGTTAGACCACCTGGTCCCATTGCTGAAATTCTTCTTTTATGAGCTAGCTCTGAAAGAGGATTAGTTTGGTCCATAAATTGGGAAAGTTGAGAACTTGCAAAAAATTCTCTTAACGCTGCTGTAATAGGTCTTGAATTAACAAGTTGAGTTGGCGTAACTGTCTCTGCATCCATAACTGTCATTCTATCCTTTGCAATTCTTTCTGTTCTTAATAAACCGACTCTAAATTTGTTAATAACTTGCTCTCCAACTGCTCTAATTCTTCTGTTAGCTAAGTCATCAATATCATCTGGTTGTGAGTTGTCGTAATTTAATTCGAAAATTTCTTTAATTATCAATTCCAAATCAGATTTTTGAAAAGTGTGATTTGCTTTAATGTTCTCTACATCAATACCAAATTTGTTGTTTATTTTGTATCTAGCTACATTACCCATGTCATATTTTTTTGAATCAAAAAACATTTCTCGGATTGCCGTCTTTGCATTTTCTACTGTGGCTAGATCTCCTGGTCTGATTCTTTTGTATATTAACTGAAAAGCTTGATCTACTGTTTTAGAAGGATCTTTTTCAAGTGTATTTAAAATGAAATTTTCCTTATCATCAGCAATCTCTCCAGCGAATGATTTTAAAATATCTTCATCTGTTTCCCATCCCATAACTCTTAGCAGGGAAGTAATTGGAATTTTTCTTTTTCTATCAATTTTTACATTTAAAATCCCTTTTTTATCAGTTTCTATTTCAAGCCAAGCTCCTCTTTTAGGAATGATTTTAGCTCCGTAATATGGAGAATTCATGGTTTGAGAAAAGAATACCCCTGGTGATCTTACGATTTGAGTTACAACAACTCTTTCGATACCGTTTACGATAAAAGTAGCCTTATCTGTCATCAAAGGTATTGAACCTAAGAAAACATCTTGCTCTTTAATTTCACCTGTTTCTTTATTAATTAACTGTACATGCACTTTTAGTGGTGCTTCGTATGTTAAATTTTTTCTTCTACATGTCTTTGGGTCGTACTTTGGTTCTCCCATTTCATGTGAAGTAAATTGAATTTCCAGTTTTTTACCTGAAAAATCAGTAATTGGGTTGATTTCATCAAGAAGCTCTTTTAGACCTTCTGAAATAAACCACTCAAAAGATTGAATTTGATTTTCAATCAGATTTGGAAGCGGATGACTGTCTAAATCATTTTCGGTAAAAAACCGTCTTTGTCCTAGACCATCTTTGGATGGACAAAAGATTGATTCGTCGAGTATTTGCTTCGATTTCTTTGGCGAAGTCGCGCTCATGGTTAAGGGTTATTATTTATATTAACCTAAATCCTGCAACGTATATTCTCAACTAAGACTCGTTTGTTGGTAATTTTAGCAAGACTATTTTAGTTCATGCAGACAAAAAGTCAATCTTTTTTTCTGATTTAATATACTTTATAATATAAATGTTTTAATCTTATATTATCATGACGTTAAATAAGCAAATTTCAGATGGTATCAGAGATAAATTCCTAATTGATAGATCAAGATTTTATGAATGTAAGTATCTCTTAGAAAGAGAGGATGGTGAATACTTTTGGGGGGAGATGGTTCATAGTACATTTAAAAAAATAGCTTCTGTTGATGAAGATAGAGTTGAGATTCATGACATTGATAAAGTAATTTTCTACATAAGGGAACAAATCTTAGGAATCTAACCCAGAATTTCAGTTTGTCTATGTAAAGATTTTGCATTTAGTTTTTAATTTAATTTAAAAAAAAATAAAAGAGTTATTCAAGTTATCTACCTAATTCAAAAGAGCTTTTGTATTAGGTTTTAATCAATAGTTTTTTAAATGAAGAAGCCCTCTTTGTTTGAGGGCTTTTAATTATTATAGTGCTCTTTTAATTCTTGTTAAAAGTCCAACTTTAATTTTTTCTGTTTTTTCGTATTGATTTCTTATTATTGGTATATATAACTTGTTTTCATCTAATTCAATAGCTTGTGTAATTTCATTGTCGATGTTTGATTTTCGAGATAATGTTTTCTTGATTGGTGAAAAAAACTTTTCGCAGGTATTTGCTATTGCCTCTATTTCTGGTTCAATTTCTGTAAGTAGTTTATCTAATTCTCTTAGAAGCTCCATGTAAAATAATAGATTGTCTATGTCATTTACTTCAATTATGTTAATTAATCTTAATAGATTGTTTATTTCTGTATGGAAATTTGGGAATACTCCTATCTCAACTTCAGGTGGAAATTGTTTAAATTCTATTGTCTTTAAATTAAAATGATATTTATTGAATACATTTATAATTAAGTTTATCATCGCTGGATCCGTAAACAAGTGTCCTCCTAATTTTAATTTTGTAATTATTGCTGATGTGCTTTTTTGTAGTTTTTCTATACCTTTTTGTCCAACTAATAAAGGTGGTGCCTCTTGTTCTAATTTTTTCATATTTACTAATGTCTCATTTGATATTGTTGTTGTTTTCATGTTGAATTATATTAAAATACATTCTAACTATAGATATAAATTACAGATCTGTCAACAATAATAGTGGCTTTCTAAAGGGCGTAATTAGTTATTACGTAATATTTTTAATTTCAGTGACGTAAAATCTTTCAACGTAGCTATTTTTATGATATAATTTAATTGAGTGTAGAAAAAAATTACGTAAAATTCTTTTTAAAAATGTTACAAAAAATTCTCGAATCCTTAAATTTTACTAAAAAAGAAGCTCAAATTTATTTGTGCTTGTTAAAGATTGGTAATGCAACTGTTACTGAAATTGCAAGTTTTACTAAAATTAATCGTATAACTGTTTATGATAATCTTGATGAGTTGATCAATCGAGGTGTGGTTAAACGAATCCTTAAGAATTCTAGTAAATTGTATTTTGCTGAAGATCCGGAAAGGATTTTAAGAGTTGAAGAGTCTAAAGTTTTACAGTTCAGAAATCATATTGAAGATTTTAAATCTTTAAAGGTTGTAAATAATGAAAAAAGTGTAATGGTTTATGAAGGAGTGAGAAATTTAAGTTCAATGTATGATGATATATATTCTCATAAAGGAATTACTAAGTGTTTTATTAACCTTGAGCTTTTAGATAATCAGAATAAGAAAATATTGGATGAATTTGTGAACAAGAGAATAAAACAACATTGTTTAGTTTACACTATTATTCCCAAAACTGAATATTCTCTTGAGTTGTATAAAAGTCAAAAAGATTTTAAAAGAAAAATAAAGTTGCTTACTGAAAATCGTTATAATTTCGAAAGTTCTTTTGTTGTGACTAATGGGAAGCTTTATATTATTGATTTTTCAAATCCCGTTGTTGCTATTTTAATCGATAATCCAAAGGTTGCTGGATCGTTTGAGAAGTTATTTAATTTATGTTGGGATTCTTTGTAAGAAAAAACCCTCTTTGTTTGAGGGCTTTTGTTTTAGATTTGAGTAAAGTTTAAGAAAGACTGTAAGGCTTTTGGAATATGAATATTTCCATCCTTGTCTTGATGATTCTCGGCTAAGGCAATTGGAAGCCTAGAAGTAACAATTGCTGTTCCGTTTAAGGTATGCGCGAATTGTTTTTTACCATTTTCATCCACATATTTAATATTGGCTCTTCGAGCTTGGTAATCTAAGCAGTTTGAAGTTGAGGTTATTTCTCCGTAGTCTCCTTGTTTTTGCTCGTCACCTTTCATTACCATGTAGCTTTCAATATCATATTTTCTGTAGGCTGGACCTCCAAGATCAGCAGATGCTATGTCGATTAGTTGATATGGGATTTCAAGTCCATCAACTATTTCAAGTTCGATGTTTTTGATTTGTTCGTGAATTTTTTCAGAGTCTTGGGGTTTGCAGATTGCAAAGATTTCAAGTTTAGAAAATTGATGTACTCGGTATAGTCCTTTAGAAGTTCTTCCGTAAGATCCAGCTTCTTTACGGAAGCATTTAGATATAGCTGCAAAGATTTTTGGTCCTTTGGATAAATCTACAACTTCGTTTGAGTAGTAACCTAGCATTGTGATTTCTGAGGTAGCGATTAGGGAAAGTTCTTCGCCTTGAATGTTATAGATTTCATCGGAGTCTCCACGCGGGTTGAATCCTGCGTTTTGGAGCATTGATTTGTATGCAAAATCTGGAGTTTCAAAAATGTCAGTGATTCCATTTTTTTCTAAGATTGAAATTCCGTATTGGATTAAGGCGTTGTTTAAATGAACTAATTGATTTTTTGAAAAGTAGGTTTTGTGACCTGCTACTTTTGAACCTCTTTCGAAATCAACTAGACCTTTGTTCTCAAAAAGTTCTAAGTGGTCTTTAGGAGCAAAATCGAAATTTTTAGGTTCCATGTTTTTATGTAAAACATTAAAGTCTGCTTCTTCACCAATTGGAGAATCTTTGTGAGTAAGGTTTGGAACCTTAGATAGTTCTTCGTGGAATTTTTCTAAAATTTGTCTTTCTTCTTCCTCTAGCTCTTTAATTGATTGGCTTAATTGTTTAAGTTCAGCAATTTTTTCTGGAGTTGGTTTGGATTTAGAGCTTGATTTTAATTCGGATCTTTTGGAGTCTAATAACTGTTGATGTGTTTTTCTTTGATCGTCTAGTTTAAGTAAACCATGAATGTCTACTTTTGTTCTACGATCTTCGCAATTTTTAATTATTAAATCCGTGTTTTCACGAATAAATTTTATATCAAGCATTGTAGAAGCTAGTTAAATATGTATAAAGTTTAGTTTGTGCTTGGATTTTTGTCAATTAAGATGTTTTTGTTATTATTTGTAATTTTTTTACTACAAAAAATATTAAATAAAAGATGTTAATTAGCTTTATTGTTTGATTTGTTTATTTATTTATTTAAATTGGTATAATTAAAACATAATTTAATAAAATGTATATGACAAATGAAAATAAAAATAGTTGGTATTTTAATAATTCCTCTGATTTAAGTGGTACCCATCTAGATTTAGTTTATAAGAAAACTGAGCTTCCTGGTGATATTTTAATTACTGAAGCTAATAAATCTATAATTGTAAACGAGATCTTAGAGGTTTTATCTGAGCCCAACAATAAAAATACATTATCTGTGTTTACTTCTTTTCTTAATTCTTCGGTGGATTTTCCTGCTTTTTTGATTGATTCATTGAAATATTGGGCTTTGAATAATTTTAATATTAGAGGTTGTTTTAATCCATTCGATCTTAGTAGTTTGGAATATGTAAATAATCTTTTTATTGATCTTTATTGTCCGGATGATTTTGAAGGTGGTGTTTATACAGCTCCTCAAATGGTTGGCGATTTGTATGTTAAAAGTTATGAACATCTTATATGTTCTGGTTCTAAGGAAGAGGACTGGTGGGATGATGTTACTGAAGGTTTTAAATCTCCAATTACAATTGAGGCTAATGAGTTTAATTCTGGAAGATTTAGAAATCTTAATACAGTTTCTTGTGCGAATAAATTTGTTCCACTAGTTCATTGTTATGAGGTTGATTCGGTTTTATTGGGTCGAAAAGGTAATTCTAATAATTTTAATGATAAGTTTCATTCATTAAGTTTTCAATATGAGGGCAATAATTCTGATAGTATAGACTTGTATTATGTTAATAATGTGGTTTTGGATGGTGTTTTTTCACAAGGTCTAAAGAATGTAACGTATAAATTAACTGTTGACTTCACAGATTTTAATGAATTCCCTTCTTCATAAGAAGGAGGGTGATAAGAAATAAATTTTCTTGAATATAAAAAAGAGCCTAAGGCTCTTTTTTAATTTACCAGCTATTTGAGGATCCGCCTCCGCCTGAAGAACCTCCGGAAAATCCTCCGAATGATCCGCCAGACGATCCACCAGAAAATGGACCGGATGAGTTATTTGATGAACTTCCATTAGTGTTTCCAGGTTTAATGTAGCCTTTTTTTATTCCCATGTGTATGTAATAGGTAGTTACTCCAATTAAATATAGGAGGGGAAGGGCCCAAAAAATATTTTCGGAATATGTAAGGTAGCTAATTGGTATTGCGAATATTTGAGTCGTTAGAATTGATGAGCGGTATCTAGCTTTTTTTTTGTTTCCAAAAACTACCAAGGGAATCCATATCATTATAAACCAAATTACTCCTCCGAAAATTAGGTTTTCTTCGGTACTTCTTTTGTATTCAGGGATATAGTTTTCATCTTCTATGGATAGAATTAGTTCATCTAACACTAGTGCAATTCCGTAGGTATATTTTTCTTCTTGAAAATAAGGATTTGCAAGTTCTTGGATTAATTTTGTTTCGTAGTCAGTTAGGATTTTTTCAATTCCGTATCCTAGTTCAATTCTTGATTGTCTTTGAAAGGGTGCTATTAGATATAAAATTCCTGAATCGTTCTCTTGGTTTCCAATACCCCATTGTCTAAAGGTTTGATTCGCATAAGTATCAATTGGATAGTCTTGCAGTGAATCAACTGTAAGTACTGAAATTTCGATTCCTTGATTAATTTTTATGCTTTGAAGTGCAGATTCTAATTTTTCCTGTTTTTGATTATCTATTATATTTGCATAATCATTGATGTACCCACTTGGATTCGGGATGTCTAAAGCTGCAAAAGTTGGTATACTAAAGCTAATGCAGAATAGGAATGTAATAAATAATTTTTTAATTTTCATCTACTATATCAGTTAAGCTTGGTCTTTTTGTAGCTTCTTGATCGGCTTCAAAAAGTTCAACGTTTCCGAAACTAAAAATCATTGCTATTAAATTAGTTGGAAAAACGTCTATGATGTTATTAAATTCATTTGATGCATCATTAAAATCCTTTCTGGCAATTCGCAATCTATTTTCAGAACCTGAAACATCGGTTTGAAGTTGTGCAAAAAGTTGAGTTGATTTTACTTGTGGATAATTTTCAAAGGTAGCTAAAATTCCTCTAAATCCTGTGTTAGCTTTGCTTAAAGCTTGAACCATTTCGTTTTTAGAATCTGCTTCTGTGATTCCTGATCTGTATTTTGCAATTTGGGTAAAAATTTCTTTTTCTAGATCAGCAGAAAGTTTTGCTGATTCTGCAGAACCAGAAAGGGTATCAAATCTAGATTGAAGATTATTTTCTATTTCGGCTAAAGTTCTTTCGATTTCGTTTTCTTGAGTTTTCAGTGTGTTGTAAGTACCACCTATATAGCTTCCAGCTATAACTAAGACAAATATAATTAAAAGATTTTTAAAGGTTTTCATTTTTTAAGGTTAAATGTTTATTTAAGTTTAGCATTAATTTGTTTATATTTAAATAATTTTCTTATGGTATTGATATTTATGTACTAGTTTAAAAATCCAAAAAAGTATGCTATAATAAAATGATCTGTGTTAAAAGTTAGTTTTATTCATGCTTTATAGCTAATTTTTTCTTAAGATATTTAATTCAAAATTATTCGAAAATGAAACATAGAAAAATTCTGAGCCAAGTTCTTAAAGATTTATCTTGTAATGAGCAAGAAATTGAAGTTTTTTTTAAAGTAATTTCCAGTAATGGATTGAAGATTTCTGAGGTTTCTGAAAGATCTGGAATTCCTAGAGTTAATTGTTATAAGATTGTGGATGACTTGGTTTCTAAAAGATTGTTGTATTTAGATTTAGATTCGAAGGTTAATAAATTTTATGCTGTTTCTCCTTATGAATTGCAGAATATCTTAGATAAAAAGAAAGATAAGCTATTGAAGTTAAAAGACGATTTTGTTTCTATTGTTCCTGATTTAGATAAGATTTATAAAATTGATTCATCCAAGGTCAATGTAAGATATTATTTTAATACTGAAATTGATAAAGTAGTTGCTGATATTGTTTTGAATAAATCATATTTAGCATTTTACAATCCTTTTGAAGTTAGTAAAAATCATTTGGATTTTTATAAATCTTTTTTGGATAATTTGCAAAAATCTACACAAAATGTACGAGAGATTTTAGTTAATTGTAAAAGTAAAGTTTTGTTAAAAGCTTTAAGTGAAATTTCAAATCCAAACTATGAGTACAAGTTATTGAATTATTTAGAGTTACCATTTAAATCTGATATAATTATCTTTGATGATAAAGTTTTAATTGTAAATTATAAAGACTCAACTGGTGTTTTAATTCAAGATTTAAACTTGGTAAAATCTTTGCAATTGTTGCATGAATTTATATGGAATAGTATTCAATAAGTTATATTTTAATCTAGGATTTCTTACTTTGTTTGACTTATTTTTTTGTTTGTTTAGTCTGTAGATACTATTTAACAATTTGTATGAATTTTAAGGGCATAATAGACAGCGCTATTTCGACGCGAGAATCTTTTGAGAAATTTGAAGAGAAGATTTATGGGAAAAAGTGGGATGTTAACCAATTAATGCTAGGCTTATCTGTTGATGTTGGCGATTTAATAAGATTAGTTCAAGAAAAAAAGGGAACTAGACCAAAAAACACTGAAGATTTAGATGATAAAATTGCACATGAGCTTTGTGATGTTTTATGGGTTGTTTTGGTTTTAGCTAATGAACTTGATGTTGATCTTACTCATGAATTCCCTAAAAATATGATAGATCTACAAGCGATAATTGAAAATAAAATTAATAATAATTAACATGAGTAAACTACCTAAATTTATTGAACGAAACACTGTTTATGAATCTAAGTTTATTAAAGTTCATCGAGATAAAATTAGAACTCATTCTGATAAAACATATAAGCACCATGTTTTAGAGTCTCCTTTTGACTCGGTTGTTAGTATTATAAAAAATACTAATGGTCAATTAGCTATGGTTTCATCTATTCGATATGTTCAGGGCATTGAAGATTCTTTGGAGCTACCAGCTGGTGGTATTGATCCAAATGAAGAGCCAATGATTGCTGCAAAAAGAGAGTTTAGAGAAGAAACTGGGTTTGAATCTCATAATCTCACTTTTTTAGGTGATTTTTATCCAAGTAATTCTATGATGACTCAAAAAATTTATGTTTTTGGTGGTGAATTAAATGAATCGATGGAAAGGCAAGAGTATGATAAAGATGAAGTGAGTGAGACTTTTTGGTATACTTTAGAACAGATTAAAGACTTAATTCGAAATAAGAAAATAACTTGTGGAGTTACTCTGTCTGCATTAACATTATATATGTTAAATAACTAAATAATATGGCTCAAAAATTTAAAGTTTACTTTGCTGTTTACTTGGTTTTGAAGCGCGATGGAAAAATTTTAATGGCAAAGCGTTCCAATACAGGTTATATGGATGGAATGTATAGTTTAGTAGCGGGCCATGTAGATGGTAATGAAACTGTTTATCAAGCTATGCTGCGTGAAACCAAAGAAGAGGTTAATATTGATATCATTGCTGAAGATATGAAAGTTGTACACGTCAGTCATAGAAATTCTAAAGATACTAAACGTGAATATATTGACGTTTATTTAAAGGCTTCAAAGTTTAAAGGTGAACTTTTGAATTTAGAACCTGATAAGTGTTCTGAGTTAAAGTGGTTTAATAGTCATGAATATCCAGAAAATATTGTTCCAGAGGTTAAATCTGTTTTAGAGAATCTTTCAAAAGGTAATTTTTTTTCAACCTTAGGATTCTAGTAAATTTATATAACAATTCATTGTTATATTTACTCAAATATGTTATTATATATAGAATATAATTACTAATTTTGAATGATATTAATTCTTTTCCATCTTCGGATAATTTTGATTCATTAGTTTTTTCTTCAGACAATGAAGGTGATGCTCAATTAGAGGCTAGTTCGGGCTTGCTTTCATCTAGTGCTGTAATTCAGGGTTTTCAAAATAAGTATTATACCTTAAGGGGTGATGTTGATCAAAGTTTATATGTTGATTATTTTTCTAATAATCAAGAATTAATAGAAAAGGTAAGAGGAGAGAATTTTCATATTGGGGAATTATCTTCAAGTGAAAGGTTAACTTATAAACGTTTGTTGGTAATATCAAAATTAAAAATTTTAAATCGTAGTTTTCTTGATTTTGATATACCAATTAATTTATCTTATTTAAATTCCAATAGTTTTTTAGATAATCAGGAGCAATTTAAAGATGGTTTGTTGCCATTGTTATCTTCACTAAATTTAGGAAATAATTCTAAGTTTTTTAATGTTAATTTAGATGAAAATGAATTTTTGGAATATAACATTTCTTCATTTAATCCAGAAAGAGTGCTTTTAGATTTTAATTCAAGCGATACTAGTTTTTCTGTTTTGCGTGATGGAAATGTTAGTAGTTTTGTTAAGGTTTTAAAGGTTTTTGATGATAATAACAATCAAATAGATTTAAGTGAAAAGTCAATTTATTTAAATTTTAATTATTTGTGTTCTTCAGAAAGGTTATCTTCTTTTCAAGATCCCTTAGAAAAAAATTTACAAGATATAAGTCCTTTTAAAATTGAGGAGGTTGAAGGAGTTCATAGTATTACTTCTCTTTTTCCTGTTTTACAAATTCATGTAGAGAAATTTGGATTTCAAAAAGTTAAAGATATTATTCTCAAGTCAATACAGACAGATGATGATTTTTCTATTTTAGAATATATTCTTTTGATAAAAAAGGTCTTAGGTGATAGTTTTGCAGTTGATATCGCTAGTTTTTTAGTAAATAAATATCTGCTTAATAAGTGTTTAAATTGGAGTGCTTTAGGGAAAATATTGGTTAATGCTGATAAATTAGTTGGTTTTGATTGTTTTAATATTGAAAATATTATAATTCAACAACTTAAATATAAGCGTGAAGATCAAGTAGATTTTTCAAATTTTTTATCCCATTTATTGATAATAAATAAATATATTCCCAATAAAATATATCTTAAAAATATAATGAGTAAGTTTTTAGTTGATTTGCGTAATCTAGAAATTAAATCTTCAGATTTTGAATATATTTATAATTCAATTATGATTAATTACAGATCTATAAAACTTGTTTTTGGGGATGAGTATGATTCTGAAATTATGATCTTGTATAAAAAAGCCAAGAGTTTTGATAACTTTACATTAAACACCTCTTATGAATTTGTACTAATAAATATGGGTTATAGTGAATTTAAAAGCTTGGTTTTTTATAATATGAAAGTATCTTATACGGAGATTAATTTTAATTTAATTATAAGTCTTATTGGGCTTGATGAACTAGTAGATTTATTAATTGAGTACACAGATTCTAGTTCTTATTCTTTTTCAATGAAAATATTTGATTTAAAGAATATGATACCTAATTATATATTTCATATTATTTTAGAAAAATATATTCAGAAATCTCTTGAATCTAATGATGAATCATTTTTTGAAAATTTACGTAGAATACAATTCAAAATAAATGCGAGTGCAAAGTTTTATCTTAATCATATTAATAAATTTTTAGTTGATAATGAAAAGTTGAATATTTTATTTTCAAATAGAAAACAACTTTTTAAATTTTTATCTAAGCAAGAAGTAAAAGATATCGAAAAGCTTGCTTTTGATGAATATTTTTGTGAGGTTTTACCTTTTTATGATAAATTTAAAAATTTTAAAAAAGAGGATTTTTTAAAAGAAATTGAAAACATGATTCAGTATCAAAAGGAATTGAATTTTATAGGTGATGATTTTGTACAGCTAATAAATGAAGAGAATTTAGAAGCTATGAAGAAATTATTTAATAATAATTTTCCAGATAAATTTAATGAATTGTTTGATTTAATTTTTAATATTGATTCAAATTTTCTTGGTAGGCATTTTCAATTGGTAAATCGATATGCCCCTTTGATAGCGGAAAAATGTAGAGCGATTTTGTATACTAATTTGGAGGATGATAATCAATTAGATTTAAATCTTCGATTAATTAGATTTGATACAGAAAAAAGAATTGATCCGGATAGAATTCTTACTTTACTGATTAGGAATTTGGAAAATAATAATGTTTCATTGGTTCAAGATGTTTTACCCCTTTTATCTAAAAAATTAACCTATAAACAATCAGAGAAGATTGCTTATAAAGCTATAGATAAACAAAAGTATAATTTAATTATTAATAATTTATTTAGTTTTCCTTCTTTTCAATTTCTTTTTGCCAATACCCCTGATCTTTGGAGACTAAATCGAGTTAAAACAATAGAGTTTTTTACATATCTAATTAAAAAGAATAATTTTAGTAAATTATTTATAGATATAAAAAAATTATTTGAATTTGATTCTATTTTAGCCTTAGAGGTAATAGAGAAAGGTTTTAAGAAAGATTTTTTGATAGATATTAAATTACTTTCAGATTTTGCTGATGAGAATTTTGTTCAAGAATATATGAGAAAATTAATTTCACGTTGTATACATTATCCGGGTGTTGTTAGATTATTATTTTCTGATTTGGAGCTTGTAAGGAAATATTTAAGTAAAGAAGAGTTAAAAATTTTTGTAGGTAATATTTATGATTCTTTTAGAGCTCATACTTATTTGTTAGATTTGTTTTTTACACAGTTTAATTTTTTTCAAGAAAATTTATCAAATAATGACTTGGTAAATATTATAAAATTGTCCTTAGATAAAAGAATTGATCTTGTTTATTTAAATATAGATGTGTTGGTACAGTTTTTTAGTGAAAATCTTAATTGTTTAGATGAAATTTTTGAGATAGATATACCTTCAGATTTATCAAATGCTGAATTAGATAATTACATTAAATATGAATTAGTTGAACTATCTGGTAATTTATTGCTGAGTTTTCAAGAGTATAAAATTATATTTGATAACTATTTAAATATTATTGAATTAAATGATTATTTATTACTTGGCAAGGCTTTAGATTTAGCTTTTGAAGAACATGATTTTGAAAGTTTATTGTTTATTCTTCCAAAGTTAAATAATTTAGATGTTTTAAATAGAATACCTAATTTTGATCCTTTAAAATTTCAATCTTTTATTGATTTTGATTTAACTGGAGTTAATTTTGTTTATAATAACAATCAAGGTTTTGAGTTTGTTAAAGATGGAATTTTTTATAGATATGATGTTGATTTTAATTTAGTTGAAACTGTAGATAACTTAGAACCTGATAGAGTGCATTTAGATCATTTGAATATTTCTTATAGAAAGAATTTTTTACATCCGTATTCTTTTATGCAAAATGTTATACAGTCTAGATATGCCTTTGAAAGAGGTGATAAGGAATTTTTTAGAAATAAAAGAATGAATGTAATTTTTTATCCAACTTCTGATTATAATGGTGCATTTGATTATGATTCACGTTTGCATTCAACGCAAGCCAATACCTTATACTTTGAAATATCAAGTGAAGGTGAAATGTATGATTATATTAAGGAATTAGGAGATTTTGGCATAAAGATTGATTTGATGCTGATTGGTGGACATGGTTGTCAGAAGTCTTTAAATTTTTCTAATGCTGGAGATCCAAGGTTTTCAAATTTTAAAGGATCCGACTTAGGTACCTTGTCTTTACAAGATGAGCAAGAGTTAAATGATTTATCTAATATAGATTCTGTTTTAAATATTTTAACAGGTACAGAAATTATTTTGAATTCTTGTTCAACAGGAGCTCGATATAATGAAGACGATAATGTTGTAATGCTTATTGCTAGAACAATCGGGAGAAATGCAAGAGTAAGTGGTCCTAGTATTCCTTCAAATGGATATTTAACCTTTAGATTTGGAAGGTATACTAAGCAGTTTTATTCAAATATTGCATTTAATTATTTTATTGATGGTAGAGAGCAATTAGCAAATTAAAAGCCCCTTAATTCCAAGGGGCTTTTTTGTTGTTTTAAAGGGGGAGTTGTAAGTGATTATTGATCAATTACTTCGCCTTCGTCGTCTTTTGAATCTTTCGTGAGTAAAACTTTTGACATTTTTTATGTAAGATGGTATAGTTGGTTAATATTTAAAAATAAAAAATATGAATATAAATATAAATGAACATAATTCAGCAATAGAGAGGTCTGTTAGTCCTTTTAATGCTGCAATTTTTGAAATACAAAATTTAGAATTAAATTCACCTGAAAATGGTAATATTCTTGTGAAAAATGTAGATGGTACATTATGTATTTCTTGTCCAAAACATGAGTTAACTGTAAGGATAAATTGTGATGGAAATAATACTGTGTATTTCTATGATTCAATTTCTGGCGATAGAAGTAGCCATAATTATTTTGATTTGAAAGATCTTAATACGTCATCAGGTAGTTTAAGGCATTGGAGAAGATGGAATCTTCTTAATCCAAAGTTTTATTATGATAAAGCTAATGAATTGATAAGTTTAGTAGAGGCTTCTTTGAGTAACCATTCAGGCTTAGAAGATTTTGACGATATTACGATTAATGAAATTCTTAGTGATAGTAATAGTGTTGCTGAACTATTTCAGCTGAAATCTGTTGAACATTCTGAGTATGGAGAAATTAGATTTCGCTACTTTGAGAATACTGGTCAATTGAGTTTGTCCATTCCTTCGCTAGGTGTGATAATTTATCTTCAAGAAGGTTCTGATTCTAATCAGCTTATTTGGTTTGATGAAAGTTTCTCTGGTCACCCCAAGGATCATATTAGGCCTAGGAATTATATTCATTTAGACACTATGAAAGAATATTATACTAGTTCATATATTTCACACTGGAATGGAGGTTGGAAAATTCAAGATCCTAAGTATTATGTAGATTTAATAACTGCAATGCCTGGTTTTCTAAAAGATTTATTAGGTAATTAATAATTAAAATTAAAAGCCCCTTGATTCAAAGGGGCTTTTTTTTTGATTTGAAGGGGGAGTTGTAAGTGATTATTGATCAATTACTTCGCCTTCGTCGTCTTTTGAATCTTTTTTATCTGTACTTTCTTCGTTTGATTCAGTTTGGTTTTGATCGTCTACGTTTACGCCTTCTTGTGGTTGAGAGTACATAGCTTGACCAATTTTCTGAACTTCTTGATTAAGTTCTTCAATTGCAGTTTTAAGTGCGTCTACATCTTTGCTTTCGGCTTTAAGTAATTCTTTAATTACTTCAACTTTTTGGGTAACTGGTTTTGAAATATCTTCAGTGATTTTTTCTTTATGCTCATCTAAAGTTTTTTCAGTTTGGTATACTAGGCTTTCAGCTTGATTTACAACTTCAATTGATTCTTTTTTCTTTTTGTCTTCTTCGGCGAATTTTTCAGCTTCTTCTTGCATTTTTTGGATTTCATCATCTGTAAGTCCGCTTGAACCTGTAATTGTAATTTTTTGTTCTTTGTTGGTTGCTTTATCCACGGCTTTAACATTTAAAATACCGTTAGCATCCACATCAAAAGTTACTTCAACTTGAGGTACTCCTCGTGGTGCTGGAGCGATTCCATCAAGTATAAATCTACCAAGAGATTTGTTGTCTGAAGCCATAGATCTTTCACCCTGTAGAACATGAATTTCTACTGATGGTTGATTGTCGCCTGCAGTTGAGAAAACTTGTGATTTAGAAGTTGGAATAGTTGAATTCTTTTCAATTAATGGAGTCGATACACCACCTAAAGTTTCAATCCCAAGAGTTAATGGAATTACATCTAGTAAAAGTACGTCTTTTACGTCACCTTGTAATACACCACCTTGAATGGCAGCTCCAAGAGCTACTACTTCATCAGGGTTGATTCCTTGGTGTGGTTCTTTTCCAAAGAAGTTTTTAACTTTTTCTCTTACAAGTGGCATTCTTGTCATACCACCTACTAAAATAACTTCATCGATATCTGATTCAAAAATTTTAGAATCTTTAAGAGCTGTTCTACATGGTTCTAAGGATCTATCAATAATTCCTGAAACTAGTTCTTCAAGTTTTGATCTTTTAAGACTTAAGTTTAAGTGTTTAGCACCATCAGCGTCAGCAGTAATAAATGGTAGGTTTATTTCAGTTTCTGCAGCTGAAGAAAGCTCTATTTTAGCTTTTTCGGCAGCTTCTTTAAGTCTTTGAAGAGCAGCTTTATCTTTTGAAAGATCAATTCCTTCTTGTTTTCTGAATTCTTCAAGTAAGTATTCTAAAATTGCATTATCAAAATCATCACCACCTAAAGTTGTATTACCATTTGTAGCTAATACTTCGATTTGTTTTTCTCCATCAATATCTGAGATTTCTAAAATAGATACATCAAAAGTACCTCCACCTAGATCGTAAACAGCAACTTTTTTATCACCACCTTTTTTGTCTATCCCATAGGCTAGGGAAGCGGCAGTTGGTTCGTTAATAATTCTTAAAACTTCAAGTCCTGCAATTTTACCTGCATCTTTAGTAGCTTGTCTTTGAGAATCATTAAAGTAAGCTGGAACAGTAATTACAGCTTGTGTTACTTCATGTCCTAAGAAACTTTCAGCATCGGCTTTAAGTTTTTGAAGAACCATTGCTGAAATTTCAGCTGGTCTATGTTGTTTTCCGTTAAGTTCGATTTCGGCTTCACCTTTTGCACCTTTAACAACCTTGTAAGGTAGGTTTTCAATGATTCCTTTGATTTCATCAAAAGAGTGACCGATTAATCTTTTTGCTGAAAAAATAGTGTTTTGAGCGTTTGTAACAGCTTGTCTTTTGGCTGCAACCCCCACTAATCTTTCATCATTTTTATAGGCAACAATACTTGGTGTAGTACGTAATCCTTCTTGGGAAGAAATCACTACAGCTTCTCCACCTTGCATTACAGCTACACATGAGTTTGTGGTACCTAAATCGATTCCAATTACTTTACTCATAAAATAAAATTAATTATATATTAAATTAGCACTCTGAATTATAGAGTGCTGATTATGAAAATGCAAGGTTTTTTTAGTTTATGAAAAAAGTCTTTTAATTCTACTAAATATATTTTCTTTTCTTGTTTCTATTATTTGTGTTTTTTTATTTTCTGCATTTGATACTTCGACTTGATCAATTTGAACTCTTCCTGCCTCAAAAGATACTTTTAAGATGTCAGATGAAACTTGTATCAATTCCCCTTTGTTTTCTGCTGTAGTTGGATTGTTCGCTTCTAAGTACTCCTTAAGTAAGTTGATGTTTTGAAGTTGGTAAGTTGATATGTTTGCAATTAATTCTTTAGTCTTTTCAAGTGATGCCTCTGCTTTTTTTGAACGTATTGGTGTATGAATAATTCTTATAGTTACAACTTTGTCGTCAAGCATAGTTTCACCGCTTTTTGTCATGAACATTCCAAGAGATTCGCTTACTTCTTTAGTTTTTTCTTTAATTGTTAGTTTTGCATTTTGATCATCTAATAAAATCTCAAAATTAGCATTTGTAATATTTACTATTACTTGATTCTGTGTGTCTTTAAGTAAATTAGCTTCTTCTAGTATTGACTTGATTTTTTCAGGGTTTTTAATTTGATCTTCATTTAACTCTTCTAGTAAATTAGAAATTGCTTGAAGAGTATCATTTACATTTATTAAATTTGGGTTTTGTGAAATTATTCTAATATCTGTTTTAAGATTATTTAAGAATATTTCTTTATTTTTTTGAATTAATATTCTTCTTGGAGCTTCATCATAATTTTGGTTTTGCATATTTAAAACTTTAAATCTAATTATTATACCATGGATTTTTAAAATTGACAATTACATGTGTTTTTAAAAAACCTCACTTGGGAGGTTTTAATTGTTTTTTAGTTTGTTTTTAATTTCCATTACCAACCACAACTTTAGAAGGTTTTAAAACTCTATCTTCTAGCATGTAACCTTGTTCTATTACCTCGATGATTTTATCTTGTTCTCCTGGAATTGAAGAAATGATTTCGTGGTGGTGAGGGTTTAGGGTTTCGTGTGAGATTGGAGTTAATCCGAAATTTTCAGTTATTTTAACTAGTTGTTTTTGAATTTGATTAATTCCTTTAATGAAGTTGTGTTCTTTTAATTCTTCTGGGGTTTGTTTTAGAGCTAAATTTAGATTGTCTAAAATAGGCAAAAAGCTGTCTAAAACTTGAACTCTCGCAAATTTTGCATATTCTTGTTTTTCTTTAGCCATTTGGGTTTTGAAGTTTTGCAAATCAGCCATTGCTCTTTTGGCAATGTTAGTCATTTCGTTTAATTGTTCTTCCAGAGATTTTTCTTGAGTAGAATCATCCTTTTGATTTGTTTCTTCCTGTGTGTTTGGTTCTAGGTTTGAATTAGTTTCTGTCATTTAGGTTAAAGTTAAGTAATTCACATATTTGCTCTAAAATTATACTATTTAGTCCATAGTTCATTCTAGTTGGGCCAAGTATACCAATAAAGCCTGTGTAGTTCAATGCCTTGTATCTTTTTACAATTATTGAGCATGATTGAATTTCTTCAAGCAAATTTTCTTTTCCAATTAAAATTTCAGTCTTATCAAAAGGCGTTGCTAGTTTTTCTAGAAACCTTAAAAATTTATCATCTTTTTCAAAAGTTTCCATTACTTGTGAAGCTTGCATAGGGTCCTTTAGAAATTCTGGACTTTTAAGTATTTTCGACACTCCTAAATAGAAAGTTCTTGAGCCTGGAAGAGTAGCAAATGCGATATTTGGAGTGTTTGCAGCTAGAATTGTGATAGCATCGTAAATTTCTCTTTTAATTTTTTTGGATTGAAATTGTTTTTTAATTTCCGCTAGAACTTTTGCATGTTGATTTTTAACTTTTTGAATATCTACCAAATCATCTACAAACATTCGATAAGCTTTGTCGGTTGGGATTCTTCCGGCACTTGTATGAGGTTGTATTAAAAAGCCTTCTTTTTCAAGGTTTGCCATGTCTAAACGGATTGTAGCAGGGGATACTTCGAAATTGTAAGCCAGCATTAAACTTTTTGAACCAATTGGTTCAGCTGATTTTAAATATTCTTGGATTACTGCTTTTAATATGTTTTTTTTACGTTCTTGCATTTTTTTTCTTATAATTGTGAATTTTTGATTTTATTTCAAGTTTTTTTGCTTGCACTTAATTCTTTTGTTTGATAAGTTTGGTGTAGTTTTTTAAATATACAGCATGAGTAATAGATCATCTTCTAAGCAACATGGCCTAGTTGGTAACAAGAGACCAATTGCAAAGAAAAGAAAAAAGAGAAATAAATTTTTAGCTAGAATGAGAAGACTTCTAAAATTAAGCCAAGAGTAATCTGGCTTTTTTTATTTTACAATTTACTTGCTACTAAGTTGCATAGGTCAACTAATCTACAACAGTATCCGTATTCGTTGTCATACCAGCTTAGAATTTGAATCATATTTCCGTTTAAAACTTCTATAAATTCCGCATCAATTGAGCTTGAGAATGGGCTTCCAATATAGTCTGATGAAACCAAAGGTTCATGGTTAACTTCTAAAATCCCTTTTAATTCATTTAGACTGGCTTTTTCAAAAGCGGCTAAAATTTCTTCTTTTGTTATATCTTTGCTTACGATAATTTTACTATCAACAATTGAAACTGTAGGAGTTGGAACTCTCATTCCACATGCCGAAACTTTGGATGCTAAATGTGGCATTACTTTTTTAATTGCTTTTGCAGCCCCGGTTGAGGTTGGAATGATATTTGAAGCGGCAGCCCTTGCTCTTCTTGAATCTTTTTTATGAGTTGAATCTTGAATATTTTGACTATTTGTATATGAGTGAATCGTTGTCATCATACAGTTTTCAATTCCAAAATTTTCATCAATTACTTTTAAAAGTGGTGCAAAACAATTTGTTGTACACGATGCATTTGAAATAATATTATGATTTTGTGGGTCGTAATCTTTATCATTGATTCCCATTACTACTGTTAAATCTTCATCTTTACCTGGGGCTGAAATGATAACTTTTTTACATCCTGCTTTAATGTGTTTACCGCAACCCTCTTGGTCTTTAAAGATTCCGGTACATTCAAGGACGATATCTACCTTTAGTTCCTTCCATGGTAGTAGTTCTGGATCTCTTTCATGGCAAAATCTTATTTTATGACTATCTATAATTAAATAGTCTCCATCTAATTTTGCTGGGTAGTGTGCTTTTTTATAATTACTATCATAATTATAAAGATGTGTAAGCTGAACTGGATCTCCAGGATTGTTGATTGCTACCAAGTTAAATTTAGGATTTTCTAAGAACGCTCTTAGTGTAGTTCTACCTATTCTTCCAAATCCATTAATTGCAACATTGATTTTTGACATGTTTTTTTGTTACATTCTATTTATTATATCATACTTAATTTAAAAATTAAATGAAATTAGTAAAATTTGATGAAGTTTTAGACTTCGATTCTGTACTTAAAGAATGTTTTGATTTGCTTGAACTTGAAAAGGTGATTTGTATTCCAACTGATACTTGTTATGGTCTTTCCTGTGTATTTGATTCTGGGAAGGCAAAAGAGCAGATTGCAAACTTTAAAAGAACTTCCAAAGACAAACCTTTAACTATGATAGTTTCTAGCGTGCAGATGCTTTATGAGTATTGTGAAGTTTCATCATTAGCAGCGCAGTTAATTGAAGAGTATTGGCCTGGACCATTGACTTTAATTTTACCATCTAAATTTTCAGATGGATGTATAGGAGTAAGACTTCCAGATCATATTTTTTTACAGAGTTTAGTTGCTAAGTTAAATAAACCAATTGTTTCTACTTCGGCAAATTTAACAGGACAAAAAGAGACTTATTCAGTAGAGGAATTAAATCAACAATTTGAAGGTAAACTTCAAGATTTAGATTTTATTTTAGATAATGGGATTTTGGATTTCAATCGTCCTTCTACAGTTTTAAAAATTGTTGGAGAAAAATTAGAATTAATTCGAGAAGGTGATGCTTGGAGCTCGATTAGCCAAAGGTTTTAAGTGGCTTAGATAAGTCATTAAACTTCTATCTCCTTGACTTTTTGTTAAATATAATATATATAAGATGTAGTAAAAAATTAATATATTTTATGGAAGATTTTAAGTTTGAGCATGTTTCTGTGCTTTTAGATGAGGTTTGTGATTTTTTAGATCCAAAGGAAACAGACATTATTGTTGATGGAACTTTAGGTTTAGGTGGTCATACTAAAGAACTTTTAAAGAGAACTGACGGGAAAGCAAGAGCTTATACTTTTGATTTGGATTCTAGAAATTTAAAAATTGCTAGAGATACATTACAGCGTTTTGAGGGTAGAGTTAGTTATATTAATGATAGTTTTTCTACTTTTGATCATTATTATAAAGTAATGAAAATGGATGGTGTTGATAAAGTTGTTTTAGATCTTGGTCTTTCATCTCCTCATTTAGATATAGCTGAGCATGGATTTAGTTTTAAAAGAAGAGGGCCTCTGGATATGCGTTATTCTAGGAAACAAAAAATAACTGCGGCAACTTTACTTAATAAGTTACCAGCTGACCAATTGACAATGATTTTAAAATCTTTTGGTGAATTATCAAATGCTAAATTAATAGCACGTAAAATTGTTGAGGAAAGAGCTGTGGCTCCCTTTAAATACACAGATGAATTTGCTTCTAGAATTGAGATTTGTTTTCATCCAAAAGATAGAATCAAAGGATTAACATGTATTTTTCAAGCCATAAGGATTGCAGTTAATGATGAACTACGGACCTTATCAAAAGGTTTGGAAAGTCTTTATAATCATTTATCTTCCAATGGGCGTATAGCTGTGATATCATACCACTCACTAGAGGATAGAATTGTAAAGAATTTTTTTAGGAAGCTTGAGAAACCACTTGAGACTGATCCAGAGAAAAGTTTAAGATCAATATATGCTGATCCTTTAGTAGAAATGATTACTAAAAAACCTGTTAAACCAGGTGAAAAAGAAGTTGAGGTAAATCCAAGATCAAGAAGTGCAAAATTAAGAGTAATCAGAAAAATTTAATTTCTAAAATGTTTCATAAATTCTTTTTATTGGGACTTGTATCAATTACCTTCTTGTTATTCTCTTACATTCAAAATTTTCATGAATCAATTAATTTTGGTTCAAGTATAACTAACCTTTCAGTTAATTCTGAATTAGTTTACTCTGAAAAAGAGAAAATAAATTTAGATATTTCACGCTCACAGAGTTTGGATTATATTATGGAATCTGGAAGAGTACAAAATATGATTCCTGCTTCAGATGTAAAATTTATATCAGTAACAAACCGTTTAGCTTTAAAATAAATGCTTTCAAATATCAATTTGCCATTTGAACTTCAAAGATTACTTGAAAATTTAATTGCTGTTCCTAATAACTTAAGAGCGGCAACTTCTAAGTATCTAAGTGAATCTTCTAATGTAAATGTTCATGGCGAACAAAGTATGCAATTAGATCTTTTTGCTAATGATTTAGTTAAGGAGTCTTTAGTTGGTCTTGATTTTATACACTCAATTGCTTCGGAAGAAGAAGATGAGTTAATTTATATGAATACAAATGGTAAATATTTGCTATGTTTCGATCCTTTAGATGGATCTTCTTTAATTAATACAAATCAAGCTGTTGGGATTGTTTTTGCTCTTTATGATAAAGATAAGGTTTTTAATGTACCTTTGAAAGAATCTTTGATTATGTCTTTTTATTTTCATATTGGAAAAAATAATTCTTTGTTAATTAATTATAAAGACAATATTACTCATTTAGAATATTTAGATGATGGGTTTCATGTTAAAGATGTTAATACTATTAACGAAGATGCAAATAATATTGCTCCAGGTAATTTGAAATTATTATCTACTAATACTAGATACAAAGACTATATATTGTCCCGTTTAGAAAGTGGATTGAAGTTAAGATACTTTGCTTGTTTGATTTCCGATATTCATTTCCTTTTATCAAAAGCAGGAGGAATTTTTATTTATTTAAATGATGATAAGCATGTTAATGGTAAGTTACGTTTATTGTATGAAGTAGCACCTGTATCTCATATTATTTGTGCTTTAAATGCAAAAAGTATAAATCATACTGGTCAGAATATTTTAGATTTAATTCCTAGTAATATACATCAAAATTCATCATTAGTTGCTGGATCTTCATCCGAGGTTGACTTATTTACCGAATTGGTGTTAAATATTAAAGAATAATTTTAGTTTTTGAAATATAAAAAAGATTTTATTGATGCTTTTAAAAACGGTAATGTAGATTCATTTAATCAAGTTTTTAAGGACTTTGTAGATCCGTTGTATCAATATTGTTATTTTAGACTTTCTTCTAAAGAAGATGCTGAGGATTTAGTTGAAGAAATTTTTACAAAAATTTATAAAAACATGTCTAATTTCGATGATTTGAAGTCATCTTTAAAGACATGGATTTATTCTATTGCTAGAAATACACTCATTGATTTTTTAAGAACAAGGAAAGATCAGAATTTAGAGCTATCTGATATTATAGAGGATGATAAATGTGACATTAATTCAGAAGCTAATATAATTATGAATGCTGAAAGTCTTAAGTTGGCTTTTAAATATTTAAGTGATTTTGAACAACAGTTAATTGAAATGCGTTTTATATCTGATCTCTCTTATATTGAAATTTCTGATATTACTGGTAAAAATTCTGGAGCTCTTCGCGTTTCAATGAGTAGAACTTTAAATAAATTAAAACAGGTTTTTACCGATATGGGAATAAGCGAAAGTAACATTTAGTTATATTTATCGTATATATATGTGAAAAGTAAATATTTTATGAAAAATTTTGAAAAACAACTAAAGATTGCAATTAAAAATGTTAAATTTGATGATAAAAATCAAATGCTTTCAAATATTTATTTTAAAAATCAAATTAAGGATTCTATTCAATCTGTTAAATTGAGCTTGTTTAAGAAGTTCTTAATTTTGTTTAAGATAAAAGCTTTTGCTTTTATTGAAAGTTTTAAATTACAAAAATTACAGTATGCTTCTTTTTTGATGCTTGTTGTAATTTTTGCGAATTTAGCTTTACCAGTGTTTATTTCATCTACTCAGGCAGACTTTGCTCCTTATTTACAATCTCAAACTGATTTTTCAATTAGTAGACTTAAAAATAAATCAAATTTTAGAAAAGCAAACTTGTTAGAAGGGGATAAAGTAAGTACAACCTCATTTTCAAATTTAAAGCTTTCTGAATTTTCTGACTTTAGAACCTCTAATGATGCCTTTTTTTCTTTGGATAAATTTACTCATTCCAGTCAATTTGTTGATTTACAATTAACTACCTTAAAAGGCGAATATTGGGTAAATTTTACTTCTGATTTTAATTCCTCTTTAAATTTCCAATTAAATACACCTATTTGTTACGTTCAATCTAAGAATGATTCTGTTTTCTATCTTAATGTTACAAATTCATCTTTATATATTAAGAATTTTAAGAATGATTTAGTTTTAGATTGTATAAAATTTAATTCTAATACTTATAACCTTAAAGCAGGTGATTCTTTTAAGATATCTTTATTTGATTCAGATGTAAGTAATTCAAATAATCTTTTTATTTTAAAGAATATAGATTTAGATAAACAACTTAGAAAGTCCACTGTAGATTCATATTTGACTTCTAACCAGCTTTCTTTGTATGAGATTAACAAGATGTTAATTTCTCTTAAGCTGTCTAATATGATTGAAATTTCGGAGTTTGATAGATTTAATAATCAATTAGATATTATTAAACTTATGCACAACAAAGTTATTAATTTTGGATTAAAAAAAGATATCAATTCATTTAATAAGCATTTAGATAAATTAAAACTTGAAATTATTGATTTTAGAGATGAATTAAATCAATCATCATTAGATGATTTATCTAAAACTAATTTATATTCTTTCTTTATTAAATGGATAACTTTAAATAATGATATTAATTCTAAGGTTTTAGAGTTGGAGTATTTATTACCTTTAAAATCTGATTTATTGGAAGTTTTATTTGTTTATTACTCTGATATTATCGATGTAAATATTATAGACTCATATTTACAAATTTTAGATGCAAATATTGATGTTATTAATTTGAAATATTCTAGAAATAAATTTTCCGTGCTTAAAACTTTGTATTTACTTAGAAATTTTATTCCTAATGAAAAAACTGATTTAATTCTTGAAGTTGAAAATCAAATTAATAATTTTTCATTGGATACATTTGGTGAAATTACAACTACATCAGTTTTAAGTTTTGATAAGGATTCTGGTATTAACTTAGAGATTTCATCGGTTGATAAAAATTTACTTTTGGATTCTATTAACTTTTAATTAAATTAGTTCATAAAAGTGAAGTAGCATACCAAGACAAGCAAAATAAGTACCGATAATCCAAAACCTCATTGTTACTTTAAATTCTGGCCAACCTTTTGCTTCGAAATGATGATGAATTGGAGCTATTAAGAATACTTTTTTTCCAAATAGTTTTTTTGATGTTAATTGAATTATTACGCTTAAAGTTTCTATTACAAATATAAATGCAATAAATGGTAATAGGGCTACTGTATTTGTTAGCATTGCTATAACTCCTAATGTTCCACCTAGAGCTAATGATCCAGTGTCTCCCATAAAAAATTTTGCGGGGGGAATGTTATGCCATAAAAATCCTAATGTTGTTGAAGCGATTATAATACAAAGAGTAGCAAGTAGAAATAATCCTTGGAAGTAAGCAACAATTGCATAAGATATAAATGATAAAATTGAAAGTCCTCCTGCAAGTCCATCTAAACCATCTGTGAAATTTACAGCGTTAGCAGTTCCTGTAATAACGAACATAAAAAGAGGAATATATAATAGACCTAATTCGATTGTATTACCGAAAACTAATATGCTGCTTGCATCCAACTTGAAATAGAACCAAAGTCCACCAATAAAGCTTATAAGTAGTAAAAATATCATTTTTACTTTTGCTGATAATCCTTTTACTTTTCCTATCTTTTTTACGTTAAAAATATCATCTACTGCTCCAAGTATTCCAAGAGACACTAAAGTAAATAGTGCAATATAAGTTTCGTTTCTATTAATTAATGAGAAGCTAGTTATATCAAATTTCACAAGTAGTATTGAGGCAAAACAAATTAAAGCCGTAATTATCCATATTAACAAGCCACCCATAGTTGGTGTTCCTGTCTTTTTCTTATGGAGTTTATTAAATAGTGGAGTCTTTTGATTCATTAAAGTTTCTTCTTTGATTACTGCTCCAAATTGATATTTTTTTAGAATTTTGATTAAGGTTGGAGCCAGTAAAGCTGATAATGAAAAGCTTAAGAAGGATGAAATAAATATTAATCCGAATTTTGAAAATATTAGGTTCATTTTTGATTGTTATAGATATAAAGTAGAGTTTTTGTGTCTAGGAATCTATTGTTTGATCCTATGACAATTGATAGCTGAGGGTTTTTTGATTCTGTTACTCCAATAAAGCATTCTTTAGCGTTTGGAGTTTTTCCGGTTTTTAAACCTTTAATCTTTAAAAAATTATTTAACTCAGAGTTTGTATTTTTTAATTTATAAATTTTATTTTTTTGAAAGTTTTTTGCATCATACTTTTCTTTTGAGCTAATTTCTAATAATTTTTTATGTTTTAAAAGTTGCTTACTTAGTTTTAGGAGATCTAAACTTGTGGAGTAGTTTTCTTTTAAGTCTAAGCCTGCAGGATTAGTGAAATTTGTGTTTTTCATATCCAGTGATTTTGCTCTTTTGTTCATTTTTTCAATGAAATTTTTTACATTTCCTGCATTTCCTTCTGCTAATGTATATGCCGCATCGTTACCTGAGTTAATCAATAGTCCATGTAATAAATCTTTTACACTTACCTGATCACCAGCTTTCAAGTTCATTTTAGACCCAACTATATTTGATGAGTTTTTAGTTACAGTAAATATTTCGTAATCTAGATTCTCCTCACTTATAATAAGTGCAGTCATTAATTTGGTAAGACTTGCAATTGGCAATTTAAGATCTTCCTTTTTGCTAAACAATATTTTATCTTTATTTATATCGTAGACTATTGCACTTTTTGCGTTTATATTTGGATGTACGTATATTTCTTGTTTCGTTAAAAATGGAATTTGAAATGAATTGGCCTGGAGGTATTCGATCCAATCAATATTTGATATATCAATCATTTTGATTGGTTAAATTAATTTTATCTTGACTACTTTCTTGAGATGAAGTGTTGTTTTCATTTTTTATTTCATCAATTTTACTTCCTGTTATTTCTTGAACCAAATTTTTATTTTTGAATTCTTCATATTCATTTTGTGCTTTAATTATGATTGGTACTTTTTGGTTGTAAGAGTCAATTTCATTAATTGCAGAAGCAATGTCTTGTCCGATTATTATTTCCGTATAAATAGGTATATCCGGATCTGTAACTGAAATAGTTTTATCAACTGCAGCTGGGATTACTTTCATTAATGCGTTTAATGTATTGCTTCCTGCTAAATCATAATTTGAGATTACTGTTGATACATAATTTTTTGAGTCAGCATTTTGAATACTATTCACGTCAAATCCGTATCTTTTCAATATCTGAGAAAATTTCATAGCTAAACCTGGAACATCTGTACCGTTTTTTACTACTAATTTTCCATTAAATTTCATAGCTTTGTTAAATTCCTGGTTCAGCTGAATATATGTTTTAATCTCTTGATTTGATTCGTCTAATGGTACTAAAACATAGGCATTGTTATATTCGCTTAAAGGGGGAGAATAAATAAAGCTTCCTTCTGTATTTGGGTTGTCATTCAGTACTAAGTTTGTAAATTTCCGGTAATTTATATCCTTAAATTTTTGAGCTAGACTTAATATTTGAGTCTTATTAAGATCTGTTTGAATATTTTTATCAACTGCCGCTATTATATCTATAATCTTATTAGGTTTAGCAAAAAGATTTAAGGACGTGGCTTTTTCTTTTATAGCTATTAAAACTTGTTGTTGTCTTTTTGATCTTGCAAAGTCTGAACTAGTTTTTCTACTTCTTATAAATTTTAAGGCTGTATCTCCATCTAAATTTTGATATCCAGGTGGTAATGTAAATGTTTGATATGAGAAATTAGGTCCAGGGTAGAATGGATCGTAGATTGTTTCAGGATTATAAATTTGGATTCCATCTAATATATTTATTGTGTCTATAACTGCGTTAAAATCAACCATAATAGAGTAATGGATTTCTTGACCTAATAAAAGTTCTAGGCTGTCGCTTAAGTGTCCCATTGCTACATCATGACCTAGTTTTTGATGATTCGCATAAATACTGTTAACTCTTTGATTTGTAAAGTTTTCTGACTCTATAAAAATATCTCTTGGTATTGAGGTTAAAATAATGTGTTCTTTTGATGGATTTACACTTGCTAAGATTAAACTGTCTGTTAAATATGCTCCATCATGTTTTTCTCCACCTACACCGGTTACCAATATGTTAGTGTAGTTGAATTTATTTTTTTTAATTTTTTCAGTTATTGATGTAGCTACAAATTCAGTTATTTTTTCCGTGGCATTGATGCTTCTAAAAACTCCAATTAAAACTAATAAAACTAATAATATAATTGATAACTTATAGTTTTTTTTAATTATTTTTTCGAAATTTTTTTTTAAATTTTTTAAGTCAAGATTTTTGTAATTCTTTACTTTTGAGATTTTTTTAACTTTAAAATCCATTTTTGTTTTTATTTTAATCTATATTAGCTTTTTTTCATTATATTTCAATTCTTTTGAAGTTTTTAAATTTTTGTTAACTGTTTATTTTAATTTAAATTTATGTTTTATGTTTTTGCTTTATTACTTCCTTTTTTGTTTAATATCAGTTTTATATTAGGTATAATATGGTTCTTCATTTTTCTTCTAAGAAATAAATTTTATAATCTACATTCAATTCTAATTTTATTCTTGCTTATAAGGTGTTTTATGTTTTTGAATACTCCTAATTCTTTTTTAGGTAATCAGTTTTACGTTTGTCGGGAAGTTTTTAATTATAGAAATTATGATTTAATTTTTTTATGTAATGAAAATAATACTTTTGTTTCATATTTTCCAGTTGATTCTAATATTAATTACTTTGATGATCTTTACCTTTCTAAACCAGTCTTTGTTTCTGATATAAATAGGAATTCTTATTATAAGTCCATGAATGTACTTGGAGTTCTTAAATTTGAGAGTTTTAAGGTTTTAAAATCAACTTCTACATTCTTAGGTACTATTTACAAATTTAAAGCTAATTTTAAAGCTTTTGTTATTAAGAATTTAAACGAACCTTTATCTAATCTTTTTTTAGGAATTTTGATAGGGGATAGATCTGGCTATTCAAAAATTTTATCTGAAGAATTAAGATTCGTTGGATTAACGCATTTGGTTGCAGTCTCAGGTATGAATGTTTTATTAATTTTAAATATTTTAAAAAAAATAACCTGGGTTTTAGGTAGAAGAAATGCATTTATTATAAATTCAGTGTTTGTTATATTTTTTGCATATTTCACGTCTTTAACAACAAGTGTATTAAGAGCTTGTTTGATGTCTTTACTTAATTTATGGGGTGAATATCATTTTATTAAATTAGACCCGCATAAGGTCTTATATTTTTCGGCTTATGCCTTATTACTTTTGAATCCTTATTTTATTGTTTATGATTTATCTTATTCTTTGAGTTTTTTAGCGACTTTTGCATTAATATCTATTAAAAATACTGAAAACTTAGTAAATAATTTAAAATTAGAAATCCAGGCTAACTTAGTAAGCTTTTGGTTTACTTTACCAGTAATACTTTTCGCTTTTAAATCTCTTCCTGTTTTAACTGTTTTTTCTAACTTATTAGTTATGATTCCCGCTACTTTGATTTTATATTTAGGTGTAACTTTGTTGCTTTTTTATATTTTAAATTTTGATTTTTTATATTCTTTCTTATTTTTTTCAATTGATTTATTTGCTACTTATTTTTTTTGGATTGTTGATTTTACAAAAAGATTTCCAATTATGACTTTATTTATAGATAATTTACTTTTAAGAGTAATTTTATTTATATTACTTTTTTTAGTTTTTTTATTCTATTTAAGAAAAAAATTTATTTTTTAAATTTTATTTTACTTTTTTGTGTATACTTGTAACAACTTAGCATTTTTTATGAAGTTTAGTGAAAGATATAATCGTTTAAACCCTGCACAAAAACAAGCTTGTGATCATGTTTATGGCCCTTGTATGGTTGTAGCTGGCCCAGGTTCTGGAAAAACCGAATTATTAAGTCTTAGAATAGCAAATTTATTAAGAAATACAGATACTTTGCCTCAAAACATATTATGTTTAACTTTTACAGATGCTGCTACCAAGAATTTACAAAAGCGTTTATATAAATTAATAGGTGCATCAGCTTTGAATGTAAGTATTTTTACCTTTCATGGATTTGTTAGTAATATTTTAAGTTCTTATAGTCATAAATTTGATAATTTAAAAACACTCAACGATTTAAAAGCGCAACAAGTATTATATGATTTAATGAATTCTCAAACTTTATCTAATAAGCTTTGTGTTAAAAATGAAGGTTCTTTTATATATTTTTCCGCTGTTTTTGGTTATATCAATGACTTTAAAAAATCTGCTTTAAAGCCTAATGAATTAAGGACTTATATTGATCAATTAAAAATTTCATATGAATCCTTAAATAATCTTTTCAATAATATATTCAAGGATCGACTGTCTAAGAAGAAAATTGATTTAATTTATAATCAAGTCAGTAATTTCAATTTCTTACCTGATGATTATAGCCAATTTATAAAAGCCGAACTTTTAATTGCATTAAGATCTGCTATTGAACTTGAAGCAACTAAACCACTGTCAAAGTTCAAGGCTGAATATCTTACAAAAGATCAAGGTGATTTGGTTTTGAAATCATATCTAAGTATAGAGAAGGTAGAGTCTTTAATTGCTTTGTATAATGATTTCCAAGAAAATATTAAGGAACAGAATTTAGCTTCATTTAATGACTTAATTCTTGATTTTTTAGATTTATTGCGAACCGATCCTGACTTTTTAATGGAAGTTTCCGAAAAGTTTAATTTTATTATGGTCGATGAATTTCAAGATACAAATTTAGCTCAGATGAAAATTTTAAAACTTTTACTTTCAAATTCTAACGATGATCCTAATTTAATGGTTGTTGGAGATGATGATCAAGCTATATATAAATTCCAAGGTGCAAGTATTTCTAATATTTTAGAGTTTAAGAATTTATTTTCTAATGTTAAAACTGTAGTTTTGAATACCAATTACAGATCAACTTCTCAAGTTGTTGATTATTCACAAAGATTAGTTAATTCACTAGAGAAGAGAGTTACATCAATATTTGAAGATGTAAATAAAAATCTAGATGCTTTCTTTAAAGAAAAAAAGGGACACGTTTCTTATTTTACAACAACGACTTTTGATGCTGAGTGTAAATATTTGCAAAATAATATTCAAGACTTATTGCAGAATAAACATGACCCTAGTGAGATTGCTATTATTGCCAGAAATAATAGAGATTTAAAAAAACTTTCTGAGTATTTTTCAAAAGTAAATATTCCGTATGAGTTAAGTTTGTCTAAGAATATATTTCAGATTGAATTTGTGGAAGTTTTAGTAAAATTTGTAGAATTGATCGTTCTTTATAATAAAGGAGATAGAAATTTTGAACCAATTTTTTTAGACTTTATTTTAAATAATGCTAATGATTTGGAAAGACTTAAAATATGGGAGTTAGGATATAAAGTTAGAAAATCAAAAGGTAAACTAGAAAATGTTTTTTTAGAAAGTGATGATTTAGAGTTGAAAGGATTTATAATTGCTTTTATTGAACTTGCTTCTAAATTTAAAAACACCCCTTTTTTAAGAGTTTTTTATAAATATTTAGATTCAACTAATAATATGTTTTTCGAAACAGTATTTAGAAAACACTTCTTAGATTTTTCTTCAAATTTAGTTTTAGAAAACTTTCAAGCATTAAAGCTCTTAGATTCTAATTTGAATGAATATTTTAACAATCAAAACTATACAGTATCTGATCTATTAGTTTTTTTAAACTTAGTTAATGATTTGAATTATAATATGAAGTTACCAGTTTTATTTCAGAAACATGAAAAAAAGGTAAATTTAATTACAGCTCATAGTTCTAAAGGTCTTGAATTTGAGACAGTTTTTATTATGGATTGTAATGAAGAAAAGTGGAATAAAGGAAACATCTCTAGAATCAGACTACCAGAGACTTGGAATTTTGTTAGAGAAAAAGAAAATCGTGAAGATTTTATTAGATTATTTTTTGTTGCCATGACTAGAGCTAAAAATAACTTAATTTTTACCCGTCATCTTTTAAAAGATTCTGGAAGAGAAAAAAATGAGCTTAGTTTTATGTCACCTTTAAGATTATCTGAAAAGCATATAGATACAGAGGTAAGTATTGAAGATAATGTTGAGGCATTTGAATTAGAAATATTTGAAGATTTTATTTTAAATAAAAAGGAAAGTGATTATTTCCATGGTTTATTTAAAAATTGGAGATTATCTGCAACTGCAGTCACCGATTTTATTAATATTGTTGATTTCAATTATCAGGAATTTATTCAGCGACATATTTTGAAAGTTCCAAGTCAAACAAATAAATTCTTAATTTTTGGTTCTTTAGTCCATGGTGTTATTGAAGATTTATTTTCTGTAAAATATGATTTTAATATTTATGATGAAAAAATTATTGTAGAATTTCTAGAAACTAGATTATTAAAATTACCGGTTTTTAAAGAAGAAAAAGAGGATATGATTAAAAAAGCTTTAATGTTATTTCCTAGACTGTTTCAATTCTTTGCTAATCAAAATTATAAAAATCCTTTAGTAGAATCTTTCTTGAGTCCCAAATTACCTGTAGATGATAATTTCATCAATTTAATTGGTGCTATTGATTTATTAGATATTGATAAGAACTCTAACACTTTAAAAATTGTTGATTTTAAAACAGGGAAGGCAATAGAAGATTTAGATACTTTAAAAGGAAATGAAAATAAAAAATTAAAAGCATTTAGATATAAGATACAATTGCATTTTTATGTCCTCCTTATTAATTTATGGTATGGAAAGTCTTTTGCTTCTCTCCAAAAATCTGCATCCTTGATCTTTATAGAAGCAAAAAATATTGATTTAATGGAAGTTAAGCTTGATTTTGATCCTCAATTCTATGAAATGTTAAAAAATGTCATTGTAAATATCCATAAAATTGTATCTAATAATCAGTCTATTGATACTTCAAAGTATGATCAAAACTTTAATGGGATCCAAGATTTTTTTATAGATTTATCTAGTTCTGATTTTAAATTTTAACTTCTAAAGAAACTGGACAGTGATCTGAACCATGTACATCGGCATGAATTCTTGAGCTTGTTATTTTTTCTTTTAGAATTTGCGATGCTAGAAAGTAGTCTATTCTCCAGCCTACGTTTCTGCTTCTTGCATTAGTTCTGTAACTCCACCAGGTGTAATTGTTTGGTTCTTTGTTAAATATCCTAAAGCAGTCTATGAATTGCGAATCTATTAACCTTTGAAATCCCATTCTTTCTTCGGTTGTAAATCCTGGATTTCGTAAATTGTTTTTTGGATTTGCGAGGTCTATTTCTTTGTGTGCTACATTTAGATCGCCACAAATTATTACTGGTTTAATTTCATCTAAATCAAGTATGTGATTTGTGAAATCTAAATCCCATTGTTTTCTAAATTCCAATCTCAAAAGTTGTTGTTTTGAATTAGGTGTATAAACATTTACTAAATAGTAATCTTCAAATTCAAGTGTTATTACTCTTCCTTCATTGAGTGATTCCTGGTTTTTAATTCCAAAGCTTACATTTTTAGCTTCTTTCTTTGATAAAATCATTGTCCCACTGTAACCCTTTCTTTCTGCTGGATTTGTGTATTTATGATAATTTTCTAGGTTTACGATTGATTCTGGAATTTTATCTTTACACGCTTTTATTTCTTGAAAACAATAAATTTCGGAATTTTCTCTCTTTATAAATTCCATTAAACCTTTTGTATAGCATGCTCTGATTCCATTTAAATTCCAGGATGTTATTTTCATAAATTTGTGTTTATTTATTGTATTTTACAGTCTTTAAACATAAAAAAAAACTCTTTCTAAAGAAAAGTTTTTTGGTAGTCCCAAGGGGAATCGAACCCCTGTTTCCAGGATGAAAACCTGGCGTCCTAACCACTAGACGATGGGACCTTTTGTAAGGTATTTTAATTTTATCAAAATTTTTCTAAATTGCAAGACTATTTTTTAGATAGTTTTACATATCTGCCTTCTAAAAATTCAATATTTTTATTCTTTTTCATGTTTATAATCTGTACTTTGTTCTTAAGATTATTTATTGATTTATTTTTTAAGATTTTATTTTGAATTTCTTCTTGAACTTTTAATAAATTATTTTGCGATAATTTGTTTTCTTGTATTTTATAGCCTAAACTTTGTGTTTTAGAATTATTTTTTATAATTAAAACTCCTGTAAATAAAATAAATACACAAAGAAAAACTTGTAGTATAAGTATTGTTTCTTTTACTAAGTTTGAAAGTGTAATTTTTTTATTCATTTAAATAAATTAAGGTGTTTCTAATATTTCAATTTCAACATTTATAATTCCTTTACTTAAATCATCAAGTGCTTGGAATGAACTTTTTGATAAATCTATTAACCTATTTTCTGCGTAGGGGCCTCTGTCTTGTATTACTACTTTCACCCATTTTCCATTGCTTACATTTGTTACTTTTAAAATTGTGCCAAAAGCAAAAGTTTTATGTGCTGCCATGAATCTTTCAGGATCATAAATATCTCCGGAAGCTGTTTTGTTTCCTGCTAATGAATCTGCATAGAAGCTAGCTTTACCACTTGTTTTAAATCCCACTTGGTTTTCATCAGTGTTAGGAATTAGAGTGTTTGTATCTATTTGATCTGGAATAGTGTTTTCTTGTGTATCAACATTTTGTGTTTCTACTTCTACTTCTTTTATAACTTCTTGAACTACTTCTTTAATTGGGTTTAACTTACTTTCTTCCCATTTTAGATAATCAAAAATAAATTTAGCTATGTGACCTCTGTTTAATTCTTTATCAGGATTGAATATTCTTTTTTCACCTAAATCTAGTATTTTATTTTCTAAGAAAAACTGTACTGCTTCATATGACCAATCTTTTTCATTTATATCCAACGCAATTGGTTCTTGCGAGTTTCCAGTTTTTAAATTTTCAGGTACGGATCTGTATAAAATTGTGAAAAATTCTTTCTTTTTAACATTGTTAAGTGGTTTAAAAGTGTTATCTACATATCCCGATATTAGTTTTCTAATTACAGCTTCTTTAAGGTAAGGAACATACCAGGAATTAGTATCTATATCTAGAAATGTTACATCTGAATATAGATTTGGATTAAATGGAAGTTTAAATGTAACTTCACTTTCTTGATCTAATTTTATTTCTTGATTATCAACTAGAACAACCGCGTTTTTAGGTAGTTTAAATTTTTCTTCACTATAAATCTCAGGCATTTGTAAACACTCTAATATAAATTTTAGCGTTTCTACTCTTGTAACTAATTTGTCTGGTTTAAATGTATTATCTGAATAGCCTTTAATACATTCAGAATCGATTAAAGCCTGTATTTCTTTTTTATAGATGTGATTTGGAACATCAGATAGTTGCGCGGTGGCAATATTTGCGAATAATAAAGAAAGTCCTAGTATAGATAGGATACTAAGACTGGTAATTTTTGAATAGGTTGATATCTTCATTTTAAATCTTTAGATTTTTATTACGATATGTCGGTTTTCACCTCTACCGTGACTTTCTGTTTGTATATCCGGGTAGTTTTCTGCAATGTGCATATGAACTATCCTTCTATAATAAGGTTGCATTGGTGGTAGATTTTGTGCGGTTTTAGTATTATTTAACCGGTCGACATATTTTTCAGCTAAGCCAAGACAGTTTTCAATTTGTCTTTGACGATAACTGTCTACATCTATTCTAAGAGATGGTGGGTTTTGATTCAATCTTTTTTTTAAAATTAGCTTTGCCAAAACTTGAAAAGCCATTAAATTTTGTCCGCCCTTACCAATAAGTATATTTGCATTACTGGTATTTATATTACAGTAGTATTCTTCTTGTTGATCGAGACCTGTAATGCTTTCAATGTGAATGTCTTGATAAGTTATGCCTAGAGATTCCAAAAGATTCTCTAAAATATCTTGTATATATTCTTCCATAGTAAAATAATTAAATTAGTTTTCTTTGTTTATAAAGTATTGCTGGCATATACCAACTAAAGTTGATGTTCCCCAATATAGACCTACTCCAGATGGAAGAGTTGCAGTCACAACAGCTATAAGTGCTGGCATAAAGTAAAGCATTCCATTTTGAATTCCTTTTTGTGTGCTATCTGTTTTGTCATTCGTTTTAGGCAATGTCATATACATTTGTGTAAATTGTAGACTTGCAACAATTATCGGTAATATAATTTTATTTGTTTTTTTAAGATCAATTAAGCTTGTAAACTGAGTTCCTATGTCTTGAAGTTTTATATGACTTAATGCATCGTAAATTAAATATTGATTATCTAAATTTAATACTCCTTGAATTACATAAAACAGACCAATTAAAATAGGGAACTGTACTAGCATTGGTGTTAGAGAACTTAGTGGGTTTATTTTTTCTTGACTCCAGATTTTTAATGTTTCTTGAGCCATTTTTTGTTGATCGTCTTTGTATTTATTTCTTATTTCGTTTAATTTTGGTTGTATTTTACTTAGTTTTTTTTGAGCTATCATAGCTTTTTTATTTTGCTTATGTAAAATCGCTCTTAAAACTAATGTTAAAATTATAATTGCTATTCCCAAGTTTAAATTTGGCGAAAATGAAACTATTAATATAAGTAAGTTAAAAAGTGGTTGATAAATTAAATCATTCCATATTTTACTAAATATTCCTCTTTTTACATATTGAAATTGATTGGATTCTGAGCGATATGTTTGTCCTTCAACTATAAAATCTTTTTCGATTACAAAAGTACCTAAATTACTGAATAATTGATTAGACCAGTTTTCAATAGAAAATGTATGTTCTGATAGTGGATCCACTTTAAATTCAAACAGACTTTGAATTTTTTTATCACTGCAATCTAAATTGTTTTCAGCTAATACGGCTTGTTTTTTACCATTTTGTATTTTGAATACCTCAAAAGGGAACTTAGGACATTCAAAGTTGAAAATCATTTGTTTTTGACTTTGATTTATAATTTCAAGTGCTAATGGTTTTCCTTTTTTGTATTGAGTTTTACTAGTTTGGAAAACAATTGGATTTTCTTGATTTTCTATTATTTGGCTTGGTTGCGATGAATTTCCTAGTAATAAAGATATTACTAAAAATATCAGAGCTAGGTTAAATAGTTTTTTAGACATTTTTTATTTGAATTAATATAGATTTAATATTTTTTTTAAGTTCTAGAAAAAAATTTTCTTGAGGTAATTTTATCAGAATTAGTACGATATGAAAATTTTTTAATTCTAGATCTCTTACTTCTTCTCTTAAAATGTGTAGTATTTGTCTTTTAATCTTGTTCCTTTTGGGTTTACTTAGCTTAAGCTTCTTTGAAAATGTCACTAGGAACTTAATATCTGACTCATTTATGTGTTTAACAATAAAAACCCCATTTTTAAAGGAGTTTTTACTTTGAAAAACTTGGTTTATTTCTTTTTCTTTAAGAGAACTAAAGAGCAAGAGTTTTTCTACCTTTTTGTCTTCTTCTTTTAAGAACATTTCTTCCACCATTAGATAGGCTTTTTCTTAAGAAACCGTGAGTTCTTCTTCGTTTTCTTTGTTTTAATTTAGATAACATGGGATTTCTACTAAAGTAAATGCATAATATCGATAAACTTTGAATAAGTCAAAGTATTTTTTGAAAAAAATATTATCAAATTACTAAAAGTTAGTTATTATATTTTATATAAACATTTATTATGTATTTTTTTAACTCGATAGTTGAGTTTTTTACTTCCGAAAATAACAAACCCGATTCTCCAGATATTTATATAGAAGGTTATGAGCTTGATTTATCTGATGGTGATTTTAAAGCAGAGGTTTTATTTTTAATTAAAATTCAGGATTTAGAATTCTCTAAGGCTTCTGAATTTTCAGATTTGTTAGTTGATAATTTTAGAATTGAAATTTTAAAACTTTTACAAAAAGATTCTTATTTAGCATTTGAAGCTGGATTAAGAAAGGTAAACAATTTTTTTGAAGAATATTTCTCTGATATTAATTCTGATGATAATCAAGGTCCCAAAATTGATCTAGGATTAATTCTTTTAGTTCAAAATAAAATTCATTTCACTAAACGTGGCAATATAGATATGTATCTTGTGAGAAGTGGACAAATCAATCAAATTTCAGATGCTTTAATTGATTCTTCTGAAGATGAATTTTTTTCGAATGTTGCCTCTGGAGAATTTCAGATTGGAGATCACTTTGTAATGTCTTCCGATAGAATTCTTCGATATATTTCGTTTAATGAATTTTTGAAATGTAGTCGAAATATAGAATCTTTTAAAGATGGTATTTTAGAATCTTTAAATTCAAACTTAGATCAGATGGTTGGTATAATGTCATCTTATATATCTGAACTTGATGATTTGTCTAATAAACCTTCTGCTATAACATCAAATGATTCTAAATTCACATTTGGTAATTTAAATTTGAGCGCTCATAGTTCACGTATTTTCTTGATTTTTATTACTTTATTGTTAATTACTCTTTTAATTTCTGGTTTAGTTTTAACGTTGAATAAGAATTTACAGACTCAAGAAAGCTTAGATGTAGCTACTGAAATTCAAAATATTAAAAATACAATTATAAATGCAAAGAGTGAAGTTTCTTTGGATCGTGCTTTTTATACTTTGACTTTAGCTAGTGATAAGATTAATAAACTAGAGAACTTAAACCATAAAAGCAAAGTTCTCAATGATTTAAAAGTAGAAATTCAAGAGGTAATGCTTACCTTAGACAATGTATCTTTGATAGAAGAGCCACTAGAGATTTTTAATTTAGATGAGTTTAATCCCAAAGAAAATATCGAAAGTATATTTTTAACAGAGAATGATTTAATAGTTGCTTCAAATAAATCTTTGTACCAAAATTTAGCTTCGAATAAAAGTGAAAAAGTTTTAAGTTTTGATGATATCTATGCTCCTAGAATTTTTACCTTTAGTAGTAATTATGAATCAATTATATATTTAGATAAAAAAAATAAACTTAAAGAATTAAGTAGATCCGGAATTAAAAATCTAAATGTTAGTAATGATTTCAGTGATTCTATAGTTGATGTGTTCGCATATGGAAAGAGATTGTACTTTTTAGATAATGAAGATAAAAATATTTTTAAATTACAAAGAGTTAATAATGGTTATTACTCTAAAACTAATTATTTTTCAAAACCTCAAGATTTTTTAGAAAGTGCAAATCAAATTGCAATTGATGGATCTGTATATGCTTTTACTGATAAATTTCAATTTAGTAAATATTTTAAAAATCAGTTAGATTCAACCTATGTATTAAAAAATCAACCATATGTTAAAATCGATAAATTAACAGATGTTTTCGCTGATTTTGATCATTCTTTTATTTATGCACTGGATTCAAAATCTAATAAGATATTTAGATACTATAAAGATGTTGAATCAAATATTTTAGATTATGATAAGGTTTATAGCTTTCCCAATATTGATAACGTAGAAAATTTCATTGTTGATTATAACAATGAAATTATATATATTTCTAATCAAAACAAAGTCTTTAAGTTTTCTATAAACTAAAGACTTTGTTTCTTAGGAATTTTGATTCTTAGAGTTTATGATTATGCTGAAATTACTATACTCTCTTTAATATATTGTTCTATCTTTTGGTTTAAAAAACCTGGCTGATTAGTGTGAATAATATAAATTGTTTGATCTTTTTTTAGTTTTTCTTTTAAATTTACTAGGACTTCTATTCCAGAGTTAGCGCTTTTTGGAGACCCTGCAATTTTAGCAATTTTGGATATTAATTTAATATTAAACTCTTTTATTTTTCCGTCTTTCCAAGCTTTTATTTCATATTGGTATTTTGCTTTTTGAGGTAACTTCTTTTCTCCTTGTGCTTTAATGATTTCTTGAAATTTCAAATAAGCTTTCTTGTTTTCAATTTGTTTTTTTGCAATACTGTATCCTTCATTTAGTTTTGCCTTACCAATCATTTCTAAAATTTCTCCTGCTAATTTCAATGATTTTTCGAGTAAATCTTTGGGTGCATCTTTTTCATTTTTAAGCACCTTTAGAACATCTATTGCTTCTAGTCTTGGTCCAACACCTCTTCCAATTGTTTGGTTTCCCTTTGTAATAATTACTTTTATTTTTAGGTTTAACTCTTTGGCTATTTTTTCAAATTTTTCTTTTAATTCTTCCGCCTTATTAAGATTCGGAACTTTTGCAAATTTTCCATAGGGGATATCAATAAGAATATGAGTTGCACCAGCAGCATATTTTTTAGCCATAACTGAGGCTAAAACTAATCCTTGTGGATCTATTCCAAGTTTTCTTCTTACTCTGATTAGTTCGTCATCTGAAGCTGCTAAGTTACATCCTCCTCCCCAGGCGATAAATCCATTTTGTTCTTTTACAAGCTTTTCAAGTTTTTCTTGATTTATATCTACTTCTGCAAGCACCTCCATTGTGTCTGCTGTTCCTGATGGAGAAGAGATTGATCTTGAGGAGGTTTTTGGAATTTTAATTCCTAAGCTCGCAATTATGGGTATTACAACCATTGTTGTTCTGTTTCCGGGAACTCCTCCAATACAGTGTTTATCGGCTACAATTTGGTTTTCTCTAAATTTCAATTTAAATCCATTATCTGCAATTGCTTTTGTTAATCCTGCAGCTTCTTTAAATGTAAGTTTGTTGGTGTAGCACCCTGCTACAAAAAATGCTAACTCTGCATCGTTAAGATTTCCATCTACAATATCTTTACAAATTGCTTGGAACTGATTCTCTTTGAGTTTTTTTCCATCAAGTTTTTCTTTTATGAAGTCAATCGATTTAATATTTCCTTCTTTTTGTATTTTAAATTTAAGATTTAAGCCTTTTTTTACTTTTTCATATGTTCTTAAGGGAATCCCTATAGAATTCTTTTTAAGATTTCCTTCGTTGATTTCCGCGAAGCATAGGGTTTGCTGGTCTGGATGTTTTGGATTTTGTAACATAACTCTATCCTGAGCTTTAAGTCCTAATTCTTTCGCTATATTTTTACCAATTACAAGGTAATCGTATGATCCTGAGTTTATAGGTAATATATATTTATTAACTAACATTTATATTTATTATATTTTTTAGAATTTGTAAGTTTTCATTACTTGTTAAAATTTCATAATTATTATAGCATTCTTTGTTTAAATTTTTTAACAAATCTTTAACAATTTGCGCGTTATTTTCGCATATTCCTCCACTAAAAATTATTTTTTCTGTGATTGGAAATTGTCCAATAAAACTAGCTATTTTCTTTGATGTTTCATAAATAAAGCAATTATACGCTAAAAGATAGTTTTCTTTAATATTCTTTTCTTTAAATATATCTTTCATGGCTGATGTTTCTTGTGTTAAACCTAAAAGTCCGGATTGAAAATTTAATTTTTCTGATATTTTTTTTTCTTTGTTTTTGTATAATTCACAAACTATATTTGCATCTAAATCACCACATCTTGTAGACATAATCAATCCTGAGACAGGGGAGTAAGACATAGTGATATCTTTAGCTTTTTGATTTTCTATTAAGCTGATAGAACATCCATGTCCTAAATGACATACAACAATTTTGTTTAAGTTTTTAAATTTTTCTGTGAAATACTGGTGATCAAGTCCATGAAACCCATATTTTTGAAATTCGTATTTATCTCTCCATTCTTTTGGAATTGCAAGTGTTTTAATTTCTTCTGGAATATTTTTAAAAAACCCAGTATCAAAACAAGCATAATGAAGACAATTTTTAAATATTTTTTTTGCTGATTCTATTCCAATTAGATTTACTGGGTTATGAATTTTTGCTTTTGGAATATTCCTTTGAATTTCCTTGATTATTTCAGAGTCAATTTCATGGCATGTTTTCAAGTTTGGTCCTCCATGTACTACTCTGTGCCCTGTAATTATAAAGTCCTCTAATTTATACTCTTTAAGTATCTCAAATATAGCTTTGTCTAAATCAGATTGTATATTGATTGATTCAAGATTTTTATAATAAATACTTTTTTGAGAATCTACTTCAAATATTTCAATTTTAATTGAGGATGATCCTATATTAAAAATAATTGCCAGTTTTTTATTCATTACCCTAATTTATTAATGCTTTCAAATGCAGTAAGTGCACTGATTTCAACTATGTCTTGAACTGAACAACCTCTAGATAAATCGTTTAATGGTTTGTTTAACCCTTGTAAAATTGGTCCTACAGCTTTGGATTTCGCAAGTCTTTCAACCATTTTATATGTTATATTTCCTGAATTTAGATCTGGAAATATTAGTATGTTAGCGGAGTCTTTTAATTTAGAATTTGGATATTTACGATTTCTAATTTCTGGAATTAAGGCTGAATCGACCTGCATTTCCCCATCTATAATTAATTGAGGAGCCTTTTCTTGTGCCAATTTTACTGCTTTTTGAATTTTTTCAATTGATTGATCACTTGCTGAGTTATTTGTAGAGAATGATAAAAATGCAATTTGTGGTTCTAGTCCAGCTAACTTAGCAGAATTAGCAGTGTCTAAGGCAATATTTGCTAGAGTTTTGGAATCTGGATTTATATTCACTGCGCAATCAGCAAAATAATATACTTCTTGGTTTAGCATCATTATAAAATAACTAGATATCTTATGATCTTTCTCTTTGGCTCCTATTATTTGAATTGCTGGAATAAAAACTTCTTTAGTCGTAAATGTTGCTCCTGTTACAACTCCATCAACTTTGTTGTCTTTTAAAAGACTACATGCAAAATAGTTAACATTGTGCATTAATTCATAAGCTTCTTTTTGTTTCATTCCTTTCATTTTTCTTTGTAGGTATAAATCATTTGCATATTTAATAATATCTTGATTCATTGCATCCATATCGAAAATTTGAATTTTTTCTAGTTTATTGAAATTTGCTTTTTTATATTTGTCTAATAATGATTTTGTCTTGCCTATTACACACACATTGCAAATACCAAGGTTCGCTAACTTAATCGATGCATCAAAAACTCTCTGGTCTATGTCTGCTTCAGGAAGAAGGATATTTTGAGGTTTTCTTTTTGCTATTTGATTTATCTTTTCTAAGAGATGAAGTTTACTTTTCATTTTTTACATATAATAAAACAACCCTTTCAATCTTGAAAGAGTTGTCTGCTTTAAACTATTGTGAAAAATTCTAAATGTTTTCCCAAATCATATCAAAGATAGAATTATGAGTTTCAGTCATAAACTTATTACTTATCTCAACACCTAAAAATCTACCTTGGTAAGAAACTAGCAAGATTCTGTTTGGAGTTATAATCATATCACTTTTTAGAGATAGTGATTCTGGAGCAATTTTCAACAAATGATTAGGATTGTTTTTTGTTGGATTATAATCTGTTCCTTTATTCAATGACGATCTAATTTCTTGAATATGTTTTTCTCTCTCTGCAGATTGTTTAGTGAATTCTCTCAAAGATTCAGGGAAAAACGTTTTTTTGATACTTGAATGGAAAATAATTTTTAAGGATTCATCTTTAAGTAATTTTTCAATTATTCTTTGTAGTCCTTCTTCTCCTTCATACATTTTTACTTGAGTAGGGTTTTTTTCAACTTCTAAATTTTTTAATTCAGGAAGAATTTTTTTGAACTGTGAAATTTTACTTTGAATATCTTCTTCTTTTTGTTTTAGAACTTCAATTATCTTATCTGGACTGACTGATTGATATTTTAATGTTGCTGTATCTGGTACTTTTGAAATTAATCCCATGTCTTCTATTTTTTCTACGTAATTATATACGTTTGTTCTTGAGAGATTTATAGCTTCGGAAATTCCCGTAATTCCTAATTTGTCATTTTCAAGTAATGCTAAATAAATTTTTATTTCAACTTCGTTTAAGTCTAAAGTTTTAAATATTTCAATTACTTTTTGTGATATGTTAATCATTATTTTGTAAGATTATTGATTGCCTCTTTGGCTTCTTGAACCTCCTTTACAGCATTTTCCACTTCTTCAATAGTTTGCTTAGTTTCTTGTATGAGTTTTTCTGTTTCTTTTTTTGTTTCTTCTATATTTTTTTGAACTTCTTCTTTGGTTTCCGTGATTTCTTTTACCGTTTGGTCGTATTTGTCTTTTATTTGTTTTTGAGTGTTCTCTACAGCTTCTTTTGTTTTATCATAAGTGTATTTTACATCATCTTTTGCTGCTTGAAAGACAGAACATCCCATTATCATTATTGCTGAAAATAAAATTAATAATTTTTTAATCATTTTATTTCTTTTTAAATATATCTCGTAAGTCACCTTTGAAGCTGTCTAAAAAGTTCTTTACATCTAACACATCGTCAGCCGTAACTTTTGGCCCTAGTCCTTTTGCTTTTCTTTCTAATACTTGGATCTCAAATTTAACTTTATGTTTACACTTTTTGCAAGAATTTTTAAAAAGGGCAGTTTTATTTGTAAATTTTTGCAGTGATAATTCATTATCAGAAATTTTTTTATTGCATTTTGGACATTTAAAACTGTTTTTTATATTTACAATTAATGTCTTTAAGAGCTTAATATTCATACTATATGATTATTTATTATTATTTTAAAGCTATTTTTAATCAATGTAAAGTTTTTAGCTACTAATTTTGTTTAAGCATAATTCTAATCTTTTAATGGTTTGTTCAAAGCCTAAAGCATATGAAAGTTCAAAAACTCCTGGTGATTCTGATTTATTGGAAAGAGCAACTCTGATTGGCCATAAAACTTGTCCGTTTTTTAATTCCATCTCAGCAATAATCTCTTTAAATTTAGCAAGTAAAGTTAAATTAGTATTAAAATCTTCAGCTTTTAATTCTTGAATACATTTTTCAATTACTTTTATAGAAAGTTCTAAATCTACTTTCATTTTTTCATGAGGAAACAATTCTTTGTTATAACTTTCTATATCTTCAGTAAAAATGGTAATTTGTTCTTCTAGTTTACTTGGGTCTCGTAAAATTAACTCTTCTAGTGATGTTAAAGCTTTATAAAGAAACTCCTTTGATTTAAAATCATTTTCAAGTTTTGTGAAAACTTCTACAGGAAGGTAATTTTCAAGTAGATTTCCCTTTTTTATATGGAACTCTTTTAATTCTTCAGGACTTTGGAAATTAAATTTCTTTTGGCCTTTTTTTGGTTCTTGAATTTCAACTTTTGGATTTATCTCCATTGCAATATCTGTTGCATCTTCTAGGTATTTCAATCTTTTATGTTGCCAATTAAACCAATCTAATTTTTGGATATCAAAGGCTGCTCCTGATTTTTGGACTCTATTAATATCAAAAATTTCTTCAAGTTCACTTTGAGTGTAAAGTTCTTGTTTTGTCCCTGGATTCCATCCAAGTAGCGATAAGAAATTAATTATTGCTTCTTTGGTGTAGCCTTTTTTTATGTAGTCTTCAACTGATACGTTTCCGTCTCTTTTTGACATTTTTTTTGTCCCATCAGGTCTTAAAACAGGCGGAACATGCACAAATTCTGGAACTTTATAACCAAAGGCTTCAAATAGTAAGATATGTTTTGGAGTAGAAGGAAGCCATTCGTCTGAACGAATTACATGACTAATTTGCATGTGGTTATCATCAACTGCTACAGCAAAGTGATAAGTTGGAAATCCATCTGACTTTATTAAAACTTGATCATCTAGAGTATTTGAGTCAAAGCGCATTTTACCTTTAACTATATCTTTAAAATCAACAAATCTATCTTTAGGAATTTTTTGTCTAATAACATAAGGTGTATTTGCATCTAATTTTGCTTGGATTTCTTCTTTTGAGAGATTTCTACAATGACCATCGTATTTTGGAGCTTGTTTATTCGCCATTTGATTCTCTCGAACTCTATCAAGCCTTTCTTTTGAACAAAAGCAATGATAGCATCCGTCTTTTTTAAATAAGTCTTTTAGTTTTTCTTGGTAAATGGATAGTCTTTGTGACTGAATATAAGGTCCAAAGTTTCCGCCTTGGGTTGGTCCTTCATCAATTTTAAGTCCAAACCAATCTAAAATTTGAATTAGGTTTTCTGTTGCTCCTTCTACTTCACGGCTTTGATCGGTGTCTTCAACTCTTAAAAGAAATTTTCCTTGGTTTTTCTTAGCAAATAAATATGCAAAAAGTACAGTTCGTAGGGAACCAATATGTAAAAATCCAGTAGGTGAGGGTGCAAATCTTGTTCTGATTTCTGTCATTTTAATTTGATTATTTGTTTTAAGTAAGTCTAAATCTTTGTTCTTTTATTTGCAACATTATAATTTACTTGACAATTTTTATAAAACTGATATAATTAAGAATAATAATTTAATCAAAAAAAATGTTAAATCAAATTGGAAAAAACCTAGTATCACCATTTGTTTTTAATAAAAAAAGACCATCTGCTGAACAACTCGCAGAAGCCTTAAATAGACTGGACAGAAGACAAAAAGGAGTTATGAATTCTGCTGATTTAGCTAGAGAAATTGCGAACCCTCTTTCTTTGCAAGAACAAGCTTATTTGGCTTCTATTTCTTCAGAAACAGGTGAGAATCATTTGTCTAAATTAAGTTCAAGATTTCCATCTTTATCTACTGTAAAAGAATATAAAAAAGCTATTGAATCTCTTAAATTTCAATTAGAAGCTGGTGAAAAGTTATATACCAATTTAATTGATGGTAAAACTGAAATGTCTGAAGCTGCTTTTGCTACACTTCAGTCTGTAGGTCAATTGAAAGAGCAAATTGCTCAATATGAATTCGATTCAAAAATGATAACTATTGCAAACGGTGTAAAAGCTAATTTGGATTTAGCTAACTTTTATGTAGAAATAGAAGCAGAAGCTTTAAAACCTAGAAATCTTGCTGATAGACCTGATAGGTTGTTAGAAGATTTAACTCCAAAAGAAATAGTTGAATCTGAAGAAAATCTTGATTCGCTTGAATCAGAATCTAAAGTTTCTTTAAAAGACCTTATTGATTTAGCTAAAAATATTTTAAATGTAATAGATGATTCTCCACTTTTAAGTATGATAACTCTAGCGTTAACGATTAAACTTTTATTTTTCTTTGATGTAAATCTTATTGATAATTCAAGCCAAACTACCGTTAATCCTGCTCCAGTTGTTGAACGTGTTGTTTTTCCAACTGTTGAAAAACCAGATACTACTAATGTTTATAATTTTATATTCCTTACGTTAGATGATTTTAATCATAAAAGAATAAATAATTATGATTTTGGTGAAAATATTCCATTTGTATTTGAATCAGGTTTTTCAGTTTCATATGCTAACCATGTTAAAAGACAAGTAAATCCATGTATTAATTCAGCTTTACTTTCACTTCCAGCAAATGCAGTTCCTACTCATATTTCTGTAAATGATCTAGCTTTAACAATGTTACATTTCATTATTGAAGATGATGAAGGTGAATTAGAAGATTTTATTCCATTGACTGGATATGAATTTGAATGTTTAGATGTTAATTACTAGTTTAAATTTTAAGGCTTCTGGAAGGAAGCCTTTTTTGGTGCTTGAATTTTGAGAGGGGTTTGTTAGAATTAATTTGCAATTTATTCTTTAATTGAAAAGTAAATGTCGAAGTACAAATTTTTATCCACGCCAATTTATTATCCAAATGGTAAGCCACATATGGGGCATGCATTTACTAATATGCAAACGGATATCATGGTTAGAATGTACAATTTGTATGGATACGAAACGTTGTTTTCAACAGGAGTTGATGAGCATGGAACTAAAGTTCAGCAAAAGGCTGAAAGCAACAAACTTAGTCCGCAAGCTTGGGTGGATCAATTAGTTGATAATTTTTATGGTTTAAATAATTTATTAGATTTATCTGAACATCGATTTGTAAGGACTTCAGATGAAAGTCATCAAAAATTGGTTAAGGATATTTGGATGAAAATTTCGGAAAATGATGATTTTTATCTTAAAGATTATGAAGGTCTTTATTGTGTTGGATCAGAAAGTTTTATTAAAGAATCGGATTTAATTGATGGTAATTGTCCTGGTTTCGGAGTCCCACCAGTTAAAATGAATGAGAGTAACTATTTCTTTAAACTTTCTAAATATTTACCAAAGATTAAAGAGATGATCGAAAAGAAAGAAATTAATATTCAACCGGAATATAGAGCCAAAGAAGTTTTAAATATGATTGAACATTTAGGTGATTTTTCAGTTTCTAGACCTAAAAGTTCGTTAGAGTGGGGAGTTGAGGTTCCAAATGATGCTGATCATGTGATGTATGTTTGGATTGATGCTTTGAGTAATTACTTGACTGTGCTTGGATATCCTGAAAATATGCATGAATTTGAAAAATTTTGGCCAAATGTTGAAAATATTATTGGTAAAGATATATTAAAATTTCATGCTATTTATTTTCCAGCAATGTGTTTAAGTTTAGGGATTAATCCGGTTAGTAAAATCTATGCTCATGGAATGATTTTAGTTGATGGACAAAAAATGAGTAAATCCATTGGAAATGTAATTGATCCAATTGCTGTAATTGAAAAATATGGATCAGATGTTGTAAGATTTTCTGTGAATCGAGAAATGCCAATGGGATCAGACGGAGATTTTTCTGAAGATAGATTAAAAGAAATCTATGCTTCGGATTTACAGTCCAATATAGGAAATTTGTTTTCAAGAGTAGTAACTATGAGTCATAAGTTTTGTGATGGAGAAATTAAATCAGATGATTTTACTGAAATTAAAGAAGCAAAAGAAAAGTTAGAGTCAGATGTTTTTAAACACTTGGAAAATTTTGAGGTTAGAAAAATGAATGAATGTATTTTGGAATTTTCTAGTTTTTTAAACAAATATGTTGAAGAAAATAAACCTTGGGCTTTAAATAAAGAGGGGAATCTTGATAGATTAAATGTAGTTTTATCTAATTTACTTGAAGGTATTCGCTTTTTAGCTTGTTTTTTAAGTCCAATTCTAACTAAAAAAACTCGAGATATGCAGCAAATTTTAAATTTAGAAAATTTTGATTTAGCTTTGACCTACAAAGTAGGGGATAAAGTTAATACAATTTCTCCATTATTTCCAAATTTAACGGATTAAAAAAAAGCCCCTCGGGGCTTTTTTGTTTTACTAAGCACTATCATTATTTTCTCCTGTAGAGGACGTTTCTTGAGTTGCTGGAGTTTGCTGAGTTTGAGCTTCTCCTTCGAGTTCTTGAGGGATTAATGTAAGGTCTAATATGAAAAGTGTAATTGAGTAAGATAGCATGATAATTAGAAGTCCTAGGGCTAGGTTTCCAAGAGCTTTTTTAGAGTTAGTAATTTCTTCTTCGTTACCAAATGCAATAACCATTTTAAAGGCGTAAATTATGATAAGTAGTACTATTGATCCACCTAGGAACTGTAGAGCTGTAACAATTAAGTCACCAACAAATCGTTCTGTTTTTTTCCTGGCTGATTGGCTATCATCTCCAGATCCTGATCTTTTTTCTTGTGTTGATATTTTTGGATCGGTAATTTCAGGTAGGTATCTTGGTTTTAACTCGTTTTCTAAGAAATCAACGCTTGCAGGTTTTTTGTTTTCGGCAAATGCATTTGTAGGCGTGTAGCTTTGTGATGCTATTATTATAGTGATAGCTAGAAAGCTGAATATTATTTTTTTTAACATATTTAAGGTCTTAAATTTTGTAATATAGTAACAAGTCCATAGATAATTGCATATGATCCTAGGATTACTCCTACGCCTATTAATGTATTTAGGATAAGATTTTTTACTTCTGTATAAGAGGCTTCATCACCATTTGAAATGATTAAAATAACACCTGCGTAAATAAATAAACCTGTGAAAATTAAAATAGAGCTATAGATAAGTATTTTAAGGATTCTTGGTAGGATTTGAGTTTCAAGATTTCCTTCAGTGAATTGAATTTGTTTTTGTTCACTTTCTGAAATTTTAGTGTTGCTGTCTATGTCTAAATTCTTAGATTTTTGAATGAACTCTTTTTGTTTTGGTATTAGTGAGTTTCTTAATTCTTGATAACTTTGTTGGTTTTCTCGGTTGAAGCTATCTGCAGATGTTTCTTGAGTACTTGATTCAGGTGCTGATCTTTGAGGTGATGGAGTTCTACCACTTGGATTAGAAGCAAATGAGATTGCTTGAATGCTTAGTAGGAATACTAGGGATGTAAGTAGTAATAAATTTTTTATTTTTTTCATTTTTTTATTTTTTAAAAATTAGACAAAGTCTAATGGAATTACATTGATAATTTGAACAATAGCGAAACTTAAAAATGCCAATATTAAACCAACGATAGAAAATGTTATAGCTTTTTTAGCTTGTTCTAAATTTTGTTCTTCACCAAGGTCAGATATATATAAGAATCCTCCATAAATTAAACCAAGTAAGGATGCTATTGTGATAAATACTAGTAATCTGATACTGAATTTTGGTAGGAATTGATTTAGGATTGTTCTTTGTTTTTCTTTAGTTGTTGGGTTTTCTTGTGTGAATTTTGGTCCAGGAAGTTTGCTCGGTTTATAAATTCCAAAACTTTGGGTATTTTGATTTGCTGTACCTTGGCTGCTTTGATCAGTACTTTCATCTTGAGTTGTATTTTCACTTGCACTTGCAATAACTGTGCCAAAAATTAGACTTGTGCAAAGGGTAATAATTATTAAAAAGTTTTTAAATAGTGATTTCATATTTTTATTTTTAGATTAAGTGGTTCTTCTAGACTCTGCTTGAGTGCTTGCTGCGGGTTGGAGCTCTTTGTCTACCGTGAAGAAAGTTGGGTTTATTGCATATAAGATTATACTTGCGCTTAAAAGTACGACTAGTGCTATTAAGCTTTGTATTATTCTATCTTTTGCTGCAGTAACTTGTCCTGAATCATTTTGAGCACTCGAAATGATTATACCATTTACTATTATATAAATCACTGCGACTATACCTACTATTGAACTTACCCATCTGTATATTAAATTTACATATTTTGCAGCTAATTCTTGTCCTGATTTATAAATTATAAATTGTACTCGTCTGCAGCTAATTCCTTTTTTTCCATTCTCATCTGCTGCAGCTAAGTTTGGAAATTGTGGTTTACATTTACATGTTACTCTAGATTTACAATTGTAGTTTGTGGAACTTCCTGTTGTTATTGGTTCACATGTTTGCTTTATAAATACGTTATTTTTTGTGCTTAGTGGTTGGTCTAAAAATGTAATAAAGTTTTCTAAGTTTGTTGTTTTATTGGTAATCACTTTTTTCATGAAATCGTATTCTCCTTGATTTATATTTGAATTACATTCACCGTTCCAATCTTCAATAGAGAGGCTTGGCTCTGATTCTCTTGCCTGCGTATTAGATGTTCGTTCTTCTGCTTCTACGTTTTTTAGTATAGAAAAATTTAAACTAATGATTACTGTAAGTAATGTTATTGTTTTTAGGATTTTTTTGAAGAAAATTATTTTAGGTTTCATGATGATTATTAGAAGATACTTTGGACTAAGATAACTATTGTGTAAGAAAGCATTATAAAGAAGAATCCTGTTATTGCATATTTAATTGAGTTTTTTCCTCTTTCAGTCATATCTGAATCAAAGCCCGCAAAAATTAGATTATATCCTCCGTATATTAGTGAGGCCATACATAAAACAAAAACTATTCCTACTAAATAATCAATTATCATATTTATAAATCCTATGACTGGTCCAGCTTGATTTTCGGTAAGTTCTTTCAGTTGAGTTTTTTGTTGAGTATTGGCTATAAGACCTTTTTCTTCATTAAAAACTTCATAATTATTGATGCCGATTTCGTTTGATTGTGAATCTAAAAAATTTTTTGGTTCTGAAGAGTTTCCATGGCATCCATATAGATCATTTCTTATTTGAAGATTTAGTTGAGATAGATTGTCTCTTTTTTGTTTCTCTAGTATACTAAGGCATGTTTCATGAGGTGTATCTATTAGACAATTATTGTTACCTTTAGACTCAATTGCTTTATATGTCTCTAACGTTATTTTTCCCCCCGGACTGTTTATTAATTTTGCTTCATTAATGGCTTGAACTGATTTATCGCTAGGTATTTCTACTGGGTAGAAACATTCTGATAGTTTATTGTAAGAGTCTTTAAATAGTTGAATTCTTGGGTCTTCGTTTAATTGAACTAGTGTATCTGGCGTGGAATCCATAATTAATAATGCTTTTGTTTCAATGAATCCTAGGCATAAAAATAATTCTTTATTTATTTCTAAATCTTTATCTTGAATTCTTACAATTAGATCTTCGTAAGTAGGAAATTGATAGTTGCATCTTTCAATTGGTGGTTGTGTTGCATGGGAATGATTAAATGTTAATCCTAATGTTAGGAAAATTATTAAAAATGATAATATTGATTTTAAAAATTTTTTTTGCAAGTTTTGTGTATTAATTCATATTATTTTAACATATTTTACTTGTATTTTGCAAGTTTTGTAAATTATATATTTTTTTAGAATATACTTTGAACTAAAAGTACAATTGTATAGGAAAGCATAACAAAAAAGAATCCTGTTATTGCGTATTTGATAGCATTTTTCCCTTTCTCCGTCATATCTGAGTCGAATCCAGCAAAAATTAGGTTATAACCTCCGTAGATTAATGAACTTAGACAAATTACGAAAATAATTCCAACCAAATAATCAATTATCATATTTATAAAACTTATGACTGGTCCAGCTTGATTTTCGGTAAGCTTTTTAAGTTGAGTTTTTTGTTGAGTATTTGCTACAAGACCCTTTTCTTCGTTAAAAACCTCAAAATTGTTGATATTTTTGTCTTCTCCTTCGAAATCTATTAAATTTTTAGGCTCTGAGCTATTTCCGTAGCATCCAAATAATGAATCTCTTCTTGCATTATTTGTTCGTTCCGGAGATGTTTTTATTAGATTTGCTAATTTAGCTAAACATTTTTCTCTGTTTGTATCTAATAAGCAATTATTGTTTTGATCTAGAGTTTTTATTTTATCAATTGTGATAATACTGTCTGACTCGTTTTTGTATATACAGTTGTATTTTATGTTTACATCTCTGCAAATTTCACTGAATATTGCTTCACTTCTTTCACTTGCAGGAATATGTTTACTTAGATCTTCAATGTTAAAACATTTACAGCTTTTTATTATTTCTTGATCACTTCCTTGTATTCTTTCTTCATTAATTTTTCTGCAAAATTCCTCGTCTGGAGTAAATTCATCTAATTCTGATGCAAATGTAATTGATGTAAAAGTTGATATTATAAGGATCTGTAAAAGTATTAAAAGTTTTTTCATGAGTTTATTCTTTTATGTAAATTTCTCTTGGTTTGGCACCGTTTACGGGTCCTACAACGCCGTTTTCTTCCAGGATATCCAAAAGTCTTGCGGCTCTTGCGTATCCCACTTTTAATCTTCTTTGAAGTAGAGATGCAGATGCTTTTTGATGTTGTAAAATACATTCATAGGCGTCTTTGTAGAGTTCATCTTCGGATATCCCGGCCATTGATGGGTTGTCAGATTTATTGATTCCTGCATTTTTATCTGTAATGTCATCTCTGTATTCTGGTGAGTCTGACATTTTTAGGAAATTTGTTACTTTTTTGATTTCAAGAGGGGAAGCGTAAATACCTTGGATTCTTCTTGGTTTAGAGTAATCTTTTTGAAGATAAAGCATATCACCTTTACCAAGTAAATCTTCGGCTCCAACTGTGTCTAGGATTGTTCTTGAGTCAATTGAAGATGAAACAGAGAATGAAATACGACTTGGAACGTTAGCTTTAATTAAACCTGTAATAACATCTACAGATGGTCTTTGGGTGGCTAAGATTAAGTGCATTCCAACGGCTCTAGCCATTTGGGCAAGTCTACAAATGTATCCTTCAATTTCTTTTCCATTGGCCATCATAAGATCAGCAAGCTCATCGATTAAAATTAAAATATTTGGCATTTGTTTTTCATCTTCTTTTCTTGAAGAGTTGTATTCTTTAATATTTCTACATCCAGCTTCCGATAAAATTGCGTATCTTCTATTCATCTCAGAGACACTCCATTTTAGAGCGTTTGCAGCTTTATTTGGATCTACAATCACTGGTGTAAGTAAATGAGGGATATCGTTATAATCTCTTAATTCTACTTGTTTAGGATCCACTAAGATCATCTTTAATTCAGCAGGAGAGTTTTGCATTATTAAGGATAATAAAAATGTATTGATACAAACTGATTTACCTGAATTAGTAGCACCTGCAATTAAAAGGTGTGGCATGTCATGAAGATCCGCTATTACTGGGCTTCCTGAAACATCTCTTCCAAGTGGTAGAACCAATTTAGATTTTTCATTTATATCTTGATAGTCTTTAGAAAGGATAATTTCTTTAAGTTTAACGGTTACTCTTTTTTCAGAGGGTACTTCGATTCCTACTAAACTTTTTCCTGGAATTGGTGCTTCTATTCTTAATGATTTTGCAGCTAAGGCTAAAGCTATATCATTTTTAAGATTTGTGATTTTTGATAATTTAACACCAGCGTCTGGCTTTAAAGTGTATTGTATTACGGTTGGACCTACGTGAACGTTTTGCATTCCAACTTTAATATCAAATTGTTCGAGCTTTCTTCTGATTTCATCTGCTTTTTTTCGAAGCTCTGAATCTTTAATTTGAATTTTGCTACTTTCATTTTCCAATAAATCCACTGATGGGTATTCCCATGTAATAGCTTCTTGAAGAGTGTTTTGATCAATTTGATTAACTTGTTCGTTTGGAATTTTCTTTGGCTGAGGTTTTTTCTCGTTTTTAATTGCTTGAGATTTAAATTCAGGTTTAATAATGTTAATTTGAGTATCGTTAAATAAATCCAAGCTTTGTTTTTTACTTTCTTTTTCTTTAGTTTTAGATTTTGTTTTTTTAGTTTCAACTTCTGTTCTAGCGTATAAGTTTTGAAATAAGGTTTTAATTGAAATATCTAAACTTAGGATCATGGAAATTAAAATCCCGGTACTATAAATAATTACATTTGAAACCTTTGTTAAACCTAACATTTCTCCCAGTAATAGATTTGGAATGTACCCTAAAAAACCACCAAAATTACCATTTGATGCTTCTGTATACATTTGTTCCATTGGAAGAGATATATGAACTAAGCTTAAAAATGACACAAAAAATAAAAAGATACCTGTTATTTTATGGAAAGTTGGTTTTGGATCTTCGTTTTTAAATAAAATCATGGCCGTAACTCCAAGTAATATAGGTAAAATATTTACCCCTAAACCAAGAACTGGTTTTAGCAGTCTATTTAAAACTTCTCCCGGAACTCCAAGATGATTAAAATTTGACAGTAAGATCAAAATCCCAGCAAGAATTACCAGTATGCCTGATATCTCTCTTTTAACTTCAATTGGGAGTTCATCTGACTTTTTGGTTCTTCTTTTTTTCTTTTTAAATTTTTTAAATAAAAATAGGAATAGTGATTCAGGTTTTTTTTTACGTCTTTTTGGCATTTTCGATAAAATTATTCTTTATTTTATTTTAGCAAATTTACCTTTAAATGCATACTTTATTTGTTTTTTGCTTGTTTTAATCTGTAAATTGTGCCATAAATTAGTCGTTAATAAATATATATGGCTAAAGCAAAAAGAAAAAATTTTATTTATAAAAATGAAGAGTTTACCTGTGAAAATTGTGGTACTTTGAATCCTAAGGGTTCTAAAATTAGAAATCACTGTAAACATTGTTTATGTTCTAAGCATTTAGATGATCTTCCAGGTGATAGAAAGGCTAACTGCGAAGCTTTAATGCAGCCTATTTTTGCTGAAATCGATAAAAAAAGAGGCTATATGATAACTCATGAATGCACCAAGTGTGGTTTTAGAAGACGTAATCAAACTTTAAGTGATGATAATTTTGATTTAATTATAGATCTAGTTGCAAAATACAATAAGATGACACTAGAAAATGATCCAAATCTTTATTCAATTAAATGATATTAGAAAATGATCCAAGTTTTTAAAAATTTTATTGAAAAGTATAGACTTAGTGATTCAAAGCTTCTGATTTCTGTTAGTGGGGGAGTTGATTCAATGGTGATGCTTTATATAGCATCTAATATTCTAAATTCGAATAATCTTATCGTACTAAATATAAATCACAATACCCGTGAGCAAAATTTAGCAGAAGCTAATTTAGTGAAAGAGTTTTGTAATAACAATAATTTAGATTTTCATTCGGAGTCTATTCATATTCCAGAAGTTAATTTTGAAGAAAATGCTAGAAATAAAAGACACTCTATATATAAAGACTATTTGCAAAAATTTAATTTAGACGGAGTTTTACTTGGCCACCATCAAGATGATGCAGTTGAAACCTTTTTGTATAATTTATTTAAAGGTTCTTTTTTAGATGGATTGTCTAGTCTTAAAGAAAGAAATTTATCTCTGAATATATATAGACCTTTAATGAATTTCTCAAAAAAGCAAATTTATAAATTTGCTTTAGATAATCAAATTACCTATTTAGAAGACGAATCTAATGCTGATAGTAAATATTCAAGAAATTTTTTAAGACATGAAGTTATACCTTTGATTCAATTTAAGTTTTTTAATTTCTCAAAACAAATTATTCAAAAAACTCAAATTTTCTCTGAGTTGTCAGATTATTTAAATAAAAATTTAGAAGACTTTATTGCTCATAAAATAATTGATACTGGATGTGGTAAGAAACTTTTAAAAAGTGACTTTTTATCCTTACCCTCTTTTATGCAATATGATTTGCTAAAAAAGGTTGGTTTAAATTTAAAATCATTTAATCATTTCTTAGAACTTAAAAAGTCATTTGAATCATCTGGTTTTCAATTAAATTTCAAGAAATTAAACCTTTATGTTTCTAGTGATCATTTTTTATTTTCTGAATTAAGCATTTCTGAATTGTCAGATTATTATTTTGAGTCTGTTAAAGAAGATTCTTTTTCTCAAATCAACCAATTTGCCACTGGGTTAAAATTTAATGATAAGTCTTTTATGAAATCTAAGCAGGTTAAATCTTTGCCTTTTTATTTTAGATCAGGAATTCCTGTTGTTGTAGAGCATGAAAAAATTGTTAAATTTATTGTAAAAAATATTTAAAATGGCTTTTCAATTATTGCAAAATTTGCTAAGGTTGATTTAAGTTTTAATTTTAAATTATTCATGGCAAGAGCAATAAAAAGACCCCCTTCGAAAACAAGTTTTGTATGGTTTTTAATACTAGTACTATTTGTTTCAGGGTACTATTACAATAACAATGAAACCAACGGAGATGTAAAAGATGTTAGTTTTTCTGAGTTTAGAAAAGATATTACGCAAGATAATATTTTAGATTCTAAAGTAACTTTATCTGGATCAACTATAATATATGAAACATCAAAAAATGTTAATAAAAAGACCTTAAAAGAGCCTCAAGCTGCTTTAAGCCAAATATTATCAGATACTGAGTATCAAGAATTAGATATTCAAATTAAACAAGAAGATACTTTTTGGTTAGAATTTATAATATCAGCCTTTCCAGCTGTTTTGATTCTTTTCTTTTTCTTATTTATGATGAGATCAGCTCAAAGTTCTAATTCCCAAGCTTTAAATTTTGGTAAAACAAAAGCAAGACTTTCAAATGGTACAACTTCTAAGACAAAGTTTGCCGATGTGGCAGGTGCAAAAGAAGCAAAGGAAGAACTTAAAGAAGTAGTAGATTTTTTAAAGTCTCCAAAAAAATATCTTAAAATGGGTGCCAAAATTCCAAAAGGTGTGATTTTGGTTGGACCTCCTGGTACTGGTAAAACTCTATTAGCTAGAGCAGTTTCTGGTGAAGCAGGTGTACCCTTTTTCTCAATTTCTGGTTCTGAATTTGTAGAAATGTTTGTAGGGGTTGGTGCTTCTAGAGTAAGAGATTTATTTAAGAATGCTAAGAAAACGTCTCCTTGTATTATTTTTATCGATGAAATCGATGCAGTTGGTAGACAAAGAGGTACTGGTCTTGGTGGAGGACATGATGAGAGAGAGCAAACTTTAAATCAAATATTAACTGAAATGGATGGATTTGAAACTGGAGCGAACGTAATTGTGATTGCCGCTACTAATAGACCTGATGTTCTTGACCCAGCACTTTTGCGTCCTGGTAGATTTGATCGTAGAGTTGTAGTTGATCGACCTGATATAAAAGATCGTCAAGCAATTTTGGAAGTACATGCTAGAAAAAAACCTCTTAAAAAGAATGTTGATTTATCTGCTATTGCCAAAAGATCACCTGGGTTCACAGGAGCTGATTTAGAAAATATAATGAATGAAGCTGCAATTATGTCTGCTTCTAAAAATCTTAAAAAAATTGGTCAACCTGAGCTTGAAAATGCACTTGAGAAAGTTGCTTTGGGTCCAGAAAAGAAATCAAGAGTTTTATCTGATGAAGAAAGAAATATTACAGCTCATCATGAAGTTGGACATGCTGTGGTTGGTCATTTAATGCCTGATTGCGATCCGGTTCATAAATTATCTATCATCTCAAGAGGACAAGCTTTAGGAATAACCTGGTATTTACCAGAAGAAGATAGGCATTTATATTCTAAGTCTAAATTTGAATCTGAATTGTGTGCTATGCTTGGTGGTTATGTGACTGAAGAAATTTTCTTTGGACAAGTAACAACAGGACCCTCTAATGATTTAGAGAGAACAACTGCAATGGCAAGAAGAATGGTAATTGAATTTGGGATGTCTGATTTAGGTCCGGTTACATATGGTGAGAAAAATCATGAAGTTTTTATTGGTAGAGATATTGGTCATTCTAAAAATTATTCAGAAAAAACTGCTTATGAAATTGATTTAAGAGTTTCTAATTTAATACACGAAGCTTATAAGAAAACTTTCAAAATAGTAAAAGAGAACAAAGCTTTAATTACAAAGATTTCTTTAGATCTTCTTGAGAAGGAGAATATTGGAAGAGATGAATTTGAAAGTTATTTTAAGTAAAATTTATGCAATTACATCAAAAAAAGTTTGTGAATTCCTCTTCTGAAGTTAAAGATTCAGAGGTGAAACATGCAATTGATATTGACATAATAGAGTCTAATGAAGGTCTAATTTTATTATTTGACCTTCCGGGTTTTTCTATATCCGATATTAAAATGTTTGTTTCTCATGATGGTATTTTAAAAGTTAATGCTTCTAGAGAAGTTAGTTTTTCCCCTTTAGAATCGGCATTGCTTACTGAACGTTTAGTGGGTAGCTTTTATAAGGAGGTTGTTTTACCAAAAGGTTTAAATTTTGAAAATCCAGAGTCTACTTTTGAAAATGGTGTACTGAGATTGTTCATAGCTAAGCTCTAGAATCTTGTTATGTCTTTTAGATTGTGATACAATTAAAGGATTTAACAATAAAATAATGAGATCAGAGATGTCCCAAGAAGCTTTAAAGAAAGCTGAGGAATTAAAATTAACTGGTGATCACGAGCAAGCAATTAAATTTTTGGAAGATGTTTTAGTTGATGATCTAAATATTTCTAAAGCTTACGAAGAGATTGCTGATAACTTTTTATCTTTAAAAGAATTTGATAAAGCTATACTTGCTTTAGAGCAGGCTATAAAACTAGATCCTATTTCTGCTAATGCTCATTATTTGTTAGGGTTTGCTTTGAGTGTTAAAGGTGATTTCGATAAATCTATTACTGAATTAGAGCTGGCTGATAAAATTGAGCCTAATCATCCTGAGATTTTAAGATGTTTGGGTTGGTCTTATTTTAATGCTCAAGATAGAACTACTGGTATTATTGTATTAGAAAGAGCTAGATATATGTCTCCGAATGATGCTTTGATTCTTTCTGATCTTGGAGTTTGTTATTTGAACAATAAAGCTTTTGAAAAGGCTGAAGAAATTTTTAATCATATTTTAGAAATTGAGCCTAATAATCAGCAAGCTTTTGATTGTATGAAAGCATGCCAATTTCATAAGATAAAATCTGATTTAGATTCTCGTAAGTAAAAAGCCTTTATGGCTTTTTTTTTTGACTTTAATTATATATTTATTACAATAAATATGCTCTTTGAATTTTTGGTTTGCGTTACATACGAGGAAAGTCCGGGCTTCATAAAAGGAATAGGTAGCAGATAACATCTGCCGGAGGCAACTCTAGGGAAAGTGCCACAGAGACTATACTAGTTTAATTCTTTGAATTGAATGAAAGGTGAAAAGCTAATCTTAGATTAGAATTTATAGGTAACTATATACTTTGGTAAACCCTACCTAGAAGCAAGTATAGAATGGGAAAGTTTATATTTATTTTTCCTTTATTGATATAAATTTTGCTATACGCTTTGAATTAATAAGTGATTATTAATCTAGATAAATAAACCATTAAAACAGGACCCGGCTTACATATTTCAAAGGGCTTTAATTTATTTCATGAAAAAATTTCAAATTTCTTACTTATTTTATACAATTTTTCTAGATTTTCTAGCAATTTTTTTATCTTTTAATTCTCTGTATTTAATTCGTCAGAGTTCTTTTGTGCAAAATTGGTTAGGCTTGATTACTGAAACATCCAACTTTATGTCTTATTCTGACTTTTCTGTTTTTGTTCTAAAAGCAATTTTTTTGTTTTATTTAATAATGTTTTTAGTTGGAGGTTATAGTTTTGCAATTAAAGACCGACTTAAGCATCATTTTGCTTTTATTTCTAAAGCTTGTTTACTGTGGTCATCTTTTACCTTTTTATATTTTCTTTTAATGCAAGTAGTTCCTTTCTCTAGATCAATTGTTATCTTTTCGTTCTTCCTTAGTTTTTTTACGATCGTTTTTTTTAGAAAACTTTTTTTATGCTATAAAAATAAATTAGCTTCTTTAGACAAGAATAAATTGCGAGTTTTAATTATTTCTTCAGATAAGGGTAAGTTTAATGATTATCTGAATGACTTTTTAAGGGATTCTAGATATAGTCTAGTTTCTGTCTTGGCAAATTTTGATTGCGATGCTAAATTTGATTCTTTTTCAACTTTTCAGGAATTTGTTAATTCTTCTTTAAAAGTTGATGTTATTGTTGATTTAGACTCTAGGGAATATTTTATGAAATCTGAAATTTTATCTTACGCTAGATTTAATCAAATCGAGTATTCTTTTGTACCTGGTATTCACGAGTTTAGAAAGTTTAATTTTAAATATGATTTTGAACATAATTTTTCTGAATTAACTTTAATTCCTTCTAAATTAAATGGTTGGCATTTAGTTCTTAAGAGAGGATTTGATATTATTGGATCTTTGATTTTAATTCTTTTTTTATCTCCCTTTTTCGCGATTGTCGCTATTTTAATTAAGCTCGAATCTAAGGGACCTATTTTTTTTATAAATGACGATTTTGGAAATCCAATATATAGAATTGGTCAAAATAAAAATCCATTTATTATGTATAAATTTCGTACTATGAGAAATAAATCACATTCTTTGCGATATACTGATTTAAGTGATCAGGATTTTAGGAAAGATTCACCAATGGTAAAAATAAAAAATGATCCTAGAGTCACTAAATTTGGAATCTTCTTAAGAAGATTTGATATAGATGAACTTCCACAACTTTTTAATGTTCTTCTTGGCGATATGTCATTTGTTGGTCCTCGTCCTCATTTACAAGAGGAAGTTCTTAAATATCAGGATCACCATAATTTTGTCTTTACTATTAAGCCTGGTATTACTGGTCTACCCCAGATTAGTGGAAGAAGTGATCTTGATTTTGAAGAAGAAATTGTACTAGATTCTAATTATATTCAAAACTGGACTTTTCTTTTAGACTTAAAGATATTGTTTAAAACACCTTTTATTGTATTTATTGGTCATGGTGAACAATCAAAAGTTGCAAAAAAATAAAGATTCTTTATTCTTATTCTAATAATTAATATTTAAAAATGGTATTTCAGAAATTAGCTGCCTTGATATCGGGAGACAACAATAAAAAAATGTTAAAAAGTGCAAATGCATTAATCCCTATTATTAATGAATTTTTCAATAAATTCTCTTCAGAATTTAAATCTAAAGATGACTTTGTAAAACATTTAAATTATCTTAAGGATCAGCATTTAAAAGAAGGAAAGACTTTAAACGATTTGCTTCCTGAAACATTTGGTTTAGTGAAAGCTGCATCAAAATTTTTGATTGATTCTGAATTTGATTTATTAGGTACACAAACGATTTGGAATATGGTTTATTTTGATGTTCAGTTGATTGGTGGGATAGCTATACACAATGGTAATATTGCTGAAATGAGAACAGGTGAAGGGAAAACTTTTGTTTGTACTCTTCCTTGTATTTTAAATTCTCTAACAGGAAGACCTGTTATGGTTGTTACTGTTAATGATTATTTAGCTGAAAGAGATGCTACATGGATGTCTCATTTATATAATTTCTTTGATTTAAAGGTTGGTGTTAATAAATCTGGATTAGATATATCTGATAAAAAGCAAGTTTATAATTCTGATATTGTCTATGGTACAAATAATGAATTTGGATTTGATTATTTGCGAGACAATATGGCTGCAACCCAAGAAGATATAGTACAAAACGATTTATATTTTGCCATTATAGATGAAACTGACTCTATTTTGATTGATGAAGCTAGAACTCCATTGATTATATCAGCTCCTAAAAATGAGTCTTTAGATGTTTACTCTTTATATTCTAAAATACCACCAAAGTTGCAAGAAAATCTTCATTTCAATATTGATGAAAAACAAAGATCAGTAACTTTGAGTGAAGATGGTATAGATTTTGTTGAAAAATTTTTAGGCTTAAAAGATCTCTATGCGGAAGATGGATTTAAAATTGTTCATCATGTAGAGCAAGCTTTGAAAGCTGAAGTTTTATTTAAAAAAGATAGAGATTATATGCTTGTAGAAGGGGAAGTGATGATCGTTGATGAGTTTACAGGTCGTTTAATGAAAGGAAGAAGATATTCTTCTGGTCTTCATCAAGCTATTGAAGCTAAAGAAGGTGTTGAAGTGAAGCAAGAATCTTCTACTCTTGCTAGTATTACATTTCAAAATTACTTTAGATTATTTGATAAGCTTTCTGGAATGAGTGGTACTGCAGAAACTGAAGAAGAAGAATTTTTTAAGATATATGGATTAAATGTTTGTGTGGTTCCAACTCATAAACCTATTGCTAGGATTGATCGAGATGACTTACTTTTTGCTAATCAAAAAGGAAAGTTGTTGAGTATTGCAAAAAGGGTTAAGGAATTAAAAACAGCAGGACAACCTGTACTGATTGGTACAGTATCTGTTGAAAAATCAGAAGTTTTATCTAAGGTTTTAACTCTTCATGGTGTTAAACATGAAGTTTTGAATGCAAAGCATCATCAGCGTGAAGCGGAAATTGTTGCTAATGCTGGTCAAGTGGGTTCAGTTACTATTGCTACAAATATGGCTGGTAGAGGAACAGATATTAAACTTGGTGAAGGGGTTAAAGATCTTGGAGGTTTGTTTATTATTGGTACTGAAAGACATGAATCTCGAAGGATAGATAATCAGTTGAGAGGACGTTCTGGAAGACAGGGAGATGTAGGTGGTTCTGAGTTTTATATTTCAATGGATGATGATTTGATGAGAGTAAATGGTGGTCAAAAAGTTCAGTCTTTAATGTCAGCCTTGAAGTTTCCAGAAGACGAACCTATAAAGAACTCTTTTTTGACTTCATCAATTGAGAAAGCTCAAAAACGTGTCGAGGGTCGTAATTTTGATATTCGAAAACATGTTGTTGAATATGATGATATTATGAATTATCACAGGACAATAATTTATAATAAAAGAAGATCAATTTTAAGTTCTAGCAGTTTTTCTATGGAATTTGTTGAATTAGTTAAAGAGTATGTGGAATATTTAGTTGATTCTCATAAATTAGATGTTAAATATGATTATAAAGAAATTTATGAATCACTAATCTTATTGGCCTCTAGTGAGCACAATAATTTAATTATTGAAAATTTATTTTCAAAGGTAAGTAGAGAGTCTTTAGTTAATTTTATAGAAGATTATTTAATATCTTATTTCTTAAAGGTTCAAGAGTCTACTGATGAAAACTTTGATGTAGATACTTATATTAAAAGAGTATATTTAGGCACTTTGGATTTATTATGGATGGATCATATTGATAATATGACAGCTTTAAGACAAAATGTTTCTCTTCAGGCTTATGGACAACGAGATCCTTTGATTGTTTATAAGAATCAGTCTTATATTGATTTTCAAAAACTGCTGAGTTCTATTAAAAATTCTGTTGTAATTAATTTCTTTAGATCAATAAATCTTTAATTTAGATAATTATAAATGAAGTTGCATTTTATGCATTTTCTGATATTATTTTTTTGTAATATCTAGTTTATTTTATGGGTTCTTCTAATTCATCTACTCAAATTCCTAGATTTCAACATAAGGAATTTTCAACTCCATATAAGATTGATTCTATGGAAGCTGTTATTTTAGATCATTATTTAAAAGGATTAATTCAACCTTCTGTGCCTATTAGTATGGCTTATTCACAGATCAATAAACTTTATTCTGAAAGAAATCCCGGTGTTTTAACACAAGGTATGGAAGTTGAAAAGTTGCTTACTGAATTGAGGAGATATTATTATGATTGTGGTTATGAAACTATTGATCAAATGTCTCCAAGTTTTTTGTCCAAAACTATTGCGCTTTCTGTTAGAAGTGTTTTTGAAAATATACGAGATACAGGAGTTTTACCTTCTGGTTTTCCTTACATTGGCCCGGGATCGGATATGTATTTTGATTTAATTCGTTCAAAAGAATATGAGGTTTCTAGAGAATCATTAAAAGATTATACTGATTTTTTAGGTACTTTATTTGTAAATGGAACATTTTATGAAAACTTAATATTTCTTGGAATGGGGGATGGGGCTGAGATATCTGCAACCTTAAATTCATTATCGGATCATGTTACTAAGAAAATTAAGTCTATAACTATGGTTGATATGACATTAAGTGGAATGAAACATGTTGTCGAAAAATTTAATGTTGATCCAATAATATCAAGTCTCCCTGATTTAGAAATTATTGGTAGGGTAAGTAGGTTCGAAGATGTTAAGATAACTGCAAGAAGAGATGAAACTTATTCCGGTAATCTTTATCTTTGGGTTGGAAAAACTTCAGGTAATTTTAAGATATTAGATTATTTAAATATTTTAAATGGTTTTACAGCTGATGGTTCTTCTGTGATAACCGATTTTGGAATTTATGATAATAAATCTGAGTTGCTTTATATAAAAAATCAATATGAAGGTGATAGAAATAGAGATTTTTTACTTTCGAATTTAGTTACCCTATTAAAGGATTTAGGTTGTAGTAATTCACACTTGAATGAAATAAATAGATCTTTTAGAGTTTCTTTGCAACCTGAAAAAGATTTTCAAACTTTTATATCTATTAATTCTGAGGTTACATTACCTAATTCTGTTGTTGATATAATTGAGGATAGATTTGGTTTTATTGTTCCAAATGATATTACTTTAATGCAGTCTTATAGACGTAAAATGATAGATTTAATTGATGTTTTACAGTCTTATGGTTATTCGTTAAACCAACTTTATAGAGTAAAGGGTAAGAGTGATATATTTACTTTAGTTGAACGAACCATTTCTTAGTTATAGAATTTTCCATAGTAGTTCTTGAATTCCTTTTATGGATTCAATAATTGTTTTGTTTTTTATTTGAATTCCAAAGGGTTGATTTTCGTCTAAGCAAATGAAAGACATTTTATCTCCGTAGATAAACATTTCAATTTGAATAGGAAGATCTAAATCATAGCATTTAATTTCTCTAAGGTGTTTTGCTTGATGCTCCTTGTCCATCCAGATAGCGTCTTCTTTTGGTTTAGATGATATTATTTTTACAAATATTTCTTTTTCAAGTCTTTTTGGTAAATAGTATTTCTCAAGATAGTCAACGATTCTAGGTGGTATTTTATCAAACCTCAGGAAGCTAAAAATCTCTTTGTGATCTCCATTAAGAGAATCAGCATATAAATTCATAATTGCCTCAAATCCTTCGAAGTAACTAACTCTTGGTTTTGTTGAATCTGTTTGTGCAATGCTTTCTAGTTTTGGTATTTGTTTCTTAAGGTAGTTTTTCTTTTCTTCCAAATCTATTTTTTGATTTTCTAAAATGTTTATTATCTGTTTTGGATCTACTGCTTCAAAGTATTGAATACTTTTTCTTTCGAATCTATTAACGATCCCTTTTTTGAGAAGATCTTCAAGGGTTAAGTATGTTGTCGTTCTGTTTATACCAGATTGTCTTGCAACAACACTAGCTGGTTGAGCTGAAGTCTCTAGTAAAGCTAGATATATTTTAGATTCTTTCTCATTGAATCCTATGTTGTTTAATATTTGCCAGAGCATTTATTTTTATTATTACAATTTCATTTTATCATTTTATTCAAATAATTACCATTTTTTTATAATGGATTTTTTTAATATGTTTTTTTTATATTAACTTTTTCGGAAAAATTAATATTCTTGTTGTTATGAATCGTCAACAGGTTTACTTTACACCTTCTTTCAGCTGTTTTTACCCCTATTGACATTATCTTGTAATGGTTTGACATTAATATTTAAATTTGTTAATATTTCATTGTAAATATAAAAACATTTATGAGTTTAGCAAGCGTAAAAGTAAGGAATTTATCAACATTTCAAATAGCTGATATGGCAACACAGTGTAAACCTGTTGAAATTGTTAATGATTTAATTTCTTTACTTACAGATAAAGAAGCAGATGTTATTGTTTCTAGGTATGGATTAAGAGGTAGTCAGATAAAAACTTTAGCTGCACTTGGTCAAGAGTATGGTATTACTCGTGAAAGAGTTCGGCAAATTCAAGCATATGCCTTGAAAAAATTACAAAGAAATGCCGTTCAGACAAATGTTGCTCAGTTGCATGTAGAAATTATGAAATTAATGATGCATTACGGAGGAATTGTTACTGAAATTGAATTAGAGAATTTTCTAAAATCTCAATATCCTGAACTGTTAGATTCAGTACAAGAGTTAAAATTAGCAGTTATATTTGATGATAGAATTATTCAAGAGCATAATAAAGTTAATTTTCAACCACACTTTAGATTAGCTTCGATTAAAATTGCTCAAGTTAAAAAAACTTGTGAACTTGCAATGAAATTATTAAAAAAGTTTAATTCTCAAACCGATTGTGATTTGTTGTATCAAGAAGTGAAAAAATATACTAAAGAAAATTACTTACACTTTTCATCCGGAACAATTGAAGCTTCATTATTGTTAGATCGAAGATTGGTTAATAAATCAGAAAGTTATAGTTTATTGTCATGGAGACATATTAACCCAAAAACATTATATGATAAAATTGTTTATGTTTTAACTGATAGCAAACAACCTCTACATTTTTTAGATATTGTTAATGATATCGAGGGTAATACATTTGATTCTAAGAAAGTTAGTCTTCAGGCTGTTCATAATGAGTTAATTTCAAATCCGGCATTTGTGTTAATTGGTAGAGGAATATATGCACTTAAAGCATGGGGATATAAGGATGGTACTGTTAGCGATGTATTAGAATCAGTGCTAGCTAAAATGGGTCCATTGAATCTTAAGGATTTAACGTCAGAAGTGTTAAAGCTTAGAAAAGTTAAACCTATTACCATACAGATTAATTTATCTTCGAAAAAGCATAAGTTCAGAAAGAATAAAGAAGGACTTTACGAGTTAGTTTAAAATTACGCTAAACCTAAATTTTGCAGGGCATTTATGTCCTGTTTTTTTGTATGCATACCTTGATTTTTTCCAGTCTCAATTGTGTTTTGTATTTTACTGTAATCGAGATCTTCTAAGATTTTATTATTCTCTTTCGTTAAAAATATCTCAGTAATTGGATATATTTTTTGATCCACTTTGGATTTTAAAAGTTCCATATTGCAAATCAATCTTAGATGCTGACTGAGAATTTTTTTTGCAATTTCTTCGTTTATGGATGCTATATTTTGAATGCTTTGAATACTTGAGTGTGCATTTAGTGTTATAATAACTTTTTTTCCAATTTCAAGTATTTTATCTATTTCTCTTAACTCTAATTCACTTGAGATATTATCTATAACTAATATATCTGGAGAAATGTCTTCAATTTCTTTAAGTTCTGTATTTAGTATTATAGATTTTTGATTTTGAATTTTTATTAATTCTTCATTTTGTAGTATGCAAATAAGTTTTTTCTGTTCTTCGTTTATTTTGTTTGTTATAGCGTTTAATATTGAAGTTTTTCCATCGAAATTTTCACCAGAAAATATAAACAATCCGGAGTTTTCATTGATTGCGATTTCAATTTGATTCGGTAAGTTTAATTCCTCTAATTTTAGATCTGCTAGATTTAAATTTTTTATTTTTATAAAGCAGTGATTTTTTGTGTATGAGATAAATATATTTAAATTGCATAAATCACTTATATTGTAGTGAAAACTAACGTGCTCTTTTTCCTTAATGGTATTAAGCTGATTCTGTGAAATTATTTCAAGCAAAAGAGTTTCTATCATTACTGAGTTTAGTACAGGTAAGTTTTCAATTTCTATTATTTCTTTATGAATTCTGAGTGATGGCTTGGAACCAACTGTTAAGAAAATTTCTTGAAATTGATTTTCTGATGCAAACTGAATGATTTCTTTAAAGTTCATAATTTGTTTTATTCATATTATTATACCATTTTAGTATTGAGTTTGCAATTGAGTTGATTCTTTTTGTTTGTTAAACTTTTTTTATATTAATATAGTTATTATGGAGCTTTATTTGGTTAGACATGCTCAAACAGAATTAAATTTGGAAAAAAGAATTGCTGGTTCAAGAATTGATACTCTCTTAACTGAAAAGGGAATTCAACAAACTAAAAAGATTTCTGAACGTTTGAAGGGTGAAAATTTTGATTTAATTTTATCTAGTCCTTTGACGCGGACAAGGCAAACTTTAAAAATTATTTTGGAGAATCAACTTGAGCATAACTTCCAATTTGATAAAGGTCTTATCGAAAGAGATTGGGGGAGTCTTTCTGGTGAATTTCATAAAAATGTAGATTTTGAAAATTTAGCTGTTGATACTGAAAAAATAGAAGATTTTGAAAAAAGAATAATTTCTACCCTGGAAAAATATTATAATGAAAATAAAGATTCAAAAGTTTTAGTGGTGACTCACTCTGGAGTAATTAGAACCGTTTTAAATAAGTTTTTCCCTGGAAGTAACCTGATAGTTCCAAATGTTTCTTTAACTGTCTTTAAATTCTGTATAAATGGAAATCATAGTCTGATATTAGAACCTTGTGATAGTCATTTAAATTAATATTGAGTTTTTAAAGTTTGCTGGTAATTTCATCTAGTTTATCTAAAGCATCTTGAATTGTGGATACTCTTACTAGATCAAATCTATGATGGGCTGCATTTGGAATGTCTTTAATGTAGTTTGCCAAATGTTTTCGCATTTCTAGAATTCCTACTTTTTCACCTTTAAATTCGCAAGCCAGTTTGATTTGATGCTTAATAGTTGGGATTTTTTCAATTAGAGTTTGAGGTCCTTTGTATTTGTTTCCTTTGAAATGTTCTACAATTTCTTTTAGGATCCAAGGATTTCCGTAAGTTGCTCTTCCAATCATTAGCCCATCTAAGTTTTTAAGTTTGTTGATAGCGTCATCTAGCGTTTTAATGTCACCATTTCCGCTCACTGGAATATTAAGATGTTTTTTTACTTCATAAATAGGTTCAAAGTTTGCGCTTCCTGTGTATTTTTGTTTAGTTGTTCTTCCGTGGATTGCGATGTGTTTTGCTCCTGCGTTTTCTAAATTTTTTGTAAATATTTTCAATGGTTCAAGTTCGTATCTGGCAAATCCGAGTCTCATTTTTACTGATACGTCTAATTTAGTTGCTTTAGCTGTTGCTTCAACAATTTCGCTAGCTAAGGTTGGGTGATTAAAAAGTGCAGATCCGTGGCATGAGTTTACTACTTTAGATGATGGGCATCCCATATTTATATCTATTCCATCAACACCCATGTCTTCTAGCATTTTTGCGCATTCGGCAAAATGTTCTGGGTTTTTACCAAAAATTTGAGCAATCATTGGACGTTCAATTTCTTTGTAGTCTACTTTTTGGAAACTTTTTCTTGATCCGTATTTAAGTCCATCCGAAGATGTGAATTCTGTGTATACTACTACTTCTGGTGTGATTTCTTTAATTAATTGCCTGTAGGCTGAATCTGTATAGCCCTCCATAGGAGCTAAACAAATGATAGGTTTATTTTTGGCTGCGTAGTCTTTCCAACGAAACATAATGTAAATTATATGCGATTTTTATAACATATATTCATTTTAGTGTAAAGAAAAAGCCCTCTTGTGAGGGCATTTTTGTTATTTAAGTTTTTTCCGGTTGTATCTAAGATTTTACTCATTTCTGCTAGGTTAATAGTTTGACCTGGTTTAAATATTCCATCTTTGTAACCTTTAACAATTTCTAATTCGTAGGCTTTTTTAACATATTTGTAGTACCAGTCTTTTTGATTTATTTCAGCAAATTATATTTTACTGTTTTGGTTTTCTTATCAATTAACTTTAATCTTTGTAGATAATTTTTTGCTTGGTTTCTTCGAAGCTTTGAATCCTTAAATCAATATATTTAAATCTCTTTTTCCTGAAGTCTAAGGTAGGTTGAGCGTTTTTTAGTTTGTTGATTTGAGAGTCGAACTCAATAGTTGTGTCAATCCATATTTTTGTTCCGTTTTCTGTAATCAGGTGAATTTCTTTGGCGGTTGGTAAGAAGTCTATTTCTTTGATTGTTTGGTTGAATTCTTTTCTGAAATAAAAATATGCATTTTTAATGTAAATTAATTGATCTTGGTTTAGTATTTGAGAGTCCTCAATTAAGTTTTTATCAGATATATAATTTATTGTAATTAATTTTGAAATTGGAATATCTTGATTTGTTATTTGTCCGTTTTCAAGTACTACAAAATACTTGTTGTTGTTTTTAAGATTTGCAATGATGCTTTGCTCTTTTAATTTTATTTCAAGAGTATTTGGAAATGATTTTTTAATTTTCAGATCTTTAAATGGGGTGAATTTTTTAATTTGAGTTTCGTATTTTTCGGTATTGAATAAAAAGTAGTTCTGATTTAATAGTATGTTTTTAAATTTTTCTAGTTCTGGAGATTTTGTTTGAATGTTGTTTCTATAAATTTCTATGTTTTTTATTCTAAAAAAATTACTTGTAAACATGGTAAATCCCATTGCTAATAACAGAAATATTGTAATTGATGTTATTTTTAATTGTTTTTTAGGCATTTCTTTTTAAAAATTATAATCTATAATGAATTTTTTTTGAATTAAAAATCTATTTCTTTGATTGATAGATTTCTATATAATTGGATAGATTTAATTTAAGAGTTATGAATTTATTAGATATTATTATCATTGGAGGGGGAGTAAGCGGAGCTTCTAGTGCTATGTATGCAGCTAGGTTTAATATGAAAACCTTAGTTTTTGCAGAGCAACCTGGAGGTTTGATTACAACTACTCATTTAGTTGAAAATTATCCTGGGATTAAGTCTATTTCTGGTCCTCAAATGGGTATGGACTTTTTACAACATGCCCAAGATACAGGAGCTGAATTTAAATATGAAAAGGTTACCGATGTTAAAAAAACAGAAGTAGAATTAAACGGAAAGAAAGTACCTGCTTTTAATGTAGTTAGTTCTTCAGGAACTTATACAGCTTTAACTGTTGTAATTGCCACAGGAACAAAACATAAACATTTACATATTGAAGGTGAAGAGAAATATAAAAACAAAGGTGTGAGTTATTGTGCTCTTTGTGATGCAGCCTTTTTTAAGGATAAAGATGTGTTGGTTGTTGGTGGGGGAGATACTGCCGCAATTGATGCTAATATTTTATCTAAACAATGTAAAACTGTTAAAGTTTTAGTTCGAAAAGATTATATGAAAGCTGAACCAACAAATGTTGATAGATTGAACAATGATCCTAAGGTTGAAATTGTATTTGAAACAGAAGTTCAAGAGATTTTAGGTGATGGAGAAAATATGACTGCTGTTCTTTTGAAAAATGGTGAAGAAATGAAAGCTGATGGACTTTTTGTAGCAATTGGTTGGAATACTCAAAGTGAATTAGCCCAAAAACTTGGTGTTAAATTAAATGCTAGGAATGAAGTGATTATCAATAGAGAAGCAATGACTAATGTAACTGGTGTATTTGCCGCAGGGGATGTAACTGATGCAAAGTTCAAACAAGCTATTGTTGGTGCTGCTGAAGGAGTTTACGCTTCTGTGGAAGCTTTTAATTATTTAGAAGAATTAAAAAATTCTTAAAAAGCTTTAAAAAGACTTGCTCTTGAAGTCAATAAAGGGCAAGATATAAACGTTAATTTTAACCTATTATAAATGAATCAACAAGCTGGTCCACAAGGACAAAATCCACAAGATATTAAAGTGGTATTCAAAGATGAAGCTGATAAAGCTGGAGTTTACTCTAACGCTGTATCTGTTCACATTACTGCAAATGAAGTTGTATTAGATTTTGGTTATTCTGTTCCAAATACTAAAGAGCCTCATGAAATAATGATTACTTCTAGAGTAAACATGAATCACAGAGCTGCTGAACAATTTTTAGGAATTCTTGGAAATTCTTTAAATGATTTCAAAGCCAAAGTAAAAGAAATGCAAGATAAAATGCAACAAGGAGGAAGTCCAATTCCACCACAAGCTTAATTAAAAATTTAAAATTAAATCGAAAATGTCTGACTTATTTGATAAAATAGTTTCTCTTTCTAAACGTAGAGGTTTTATATTTCCAAGCTGTGAAATTTATGGAGGCCTTGCTAATGCATATGATTATGGTCATTATGGAGTTTTACTTAAGGATAATATTAAAAATTTATGGTTTAAGAGATTTGTTCAAGATAGGACAGACATCTTTCGTGTTGAAAGTTCAATTATTTTAAATCCAAAAGTTTGGGAGGCTTCTGGTCATGTCAAAACTTTTTGTGATGTTATGATTGAAGATACGGTTACTAATAAAAGGTATCGTGCTGATCATTTAATTGAAGAATTTTTTCATGCGAAAGGTAGTGAGCGAAATGTAGATGGTTTAACACCTGAAGAGCTGCAGTCTATTATTGATGAAAATGGAATTTTATCTCCTGATGGAAATCCTTTATCTAAAGCTAGAAAGTTTAATTTACTTTTTGAAACTGAAATTGGAATAGTTGAAGGAGAGGGGAATAGAGCTTTTTTGAGAGGTGAAATTGCCCAAGGTATATTTTTGAATTTTAAAAATATAATGGATTCTCTTTCTCCAAAGTTACCATTTGGGATTGCACAAGCTGGAAAAGCTTTTAGAAATGAAATATCAAAAGGTCAATTTACTTTTAGAACTTTAGAATTTGACTTGATGGAGTTTGAATACTTTTTTGACCCTGAAAACAATTCTTGGGAAGAACTTTTTGATTTTTGGCAAGAAAAAATCATGGATTTTGCTCTTGAATGTGGATTAGATAAGGATAAATTGAGATTTAGAGATCATGAAGATTTTGAACTTTCGCATTACTCTAAAAGAACTATTGATTTAGAGTATAAATTCCCATGGGGATATAAAGAGATGTTTGCTTTAGCTTATAGAACTGATTTTGATCTGAAAAATCATCAAGAACAATCTAAGCAAAATTTAAATTATGTTTATCCTGATGGTAAAAAAGTAACTCCTCATGTTTTAGAGCCAACTTTTGGTTTGTCTAGATTGATGACTATTTTATTAATGGATGCTTATAGAGAAGAGGATGTAGATGGATCTCAAAGAGTATTTTTACAGCTTCCTTTTGATCTTGCTCCTGTGAAATATGCAATATTGCCTTTAATTAAAAAACCTGAATTAATTGAAGTTGCAGATAAGATATATAAAAAACTCTCTGAAAAATACAATTGTGAAGTGCATTTATCTGGTTCAATTGGTAAGAGATATAGAAAGCAGGATGAAATTGGAACTCCTTATTGTATAACAGTTGATTTTGATAGTTTAGAAGATGGATGTGTCACTATCAGAAATAGAGATACATTAAAACAAGAAAGAGTTTCGATTGACGAACTATAAAATAATTAAAAAACTAGCGAAAGCTGGTTTTTTTTTGTTTCTTAATTTGTTATAATTCTCTTGTTAATTATTTGCAATTATGTTGGAAAATATCTTGAAAATTTTACTGTATGTATTTGGAGCTTTTGTTTTCTTTCGTATTTTTCATGACATAATTCATCATATTGCTGCTCATGTAAAAAAAGATGATGTAGTTAATATTACAGTTTTACTTCCAAGAAAGGATGATGCCACTGACAGACAAAAAGATACTGAAAAAGATTTTAAGGAAACTATCGGAATAATGAGTCAGCTTTTTCGTTCTTTGCATGAAATTCGTGAATTGGATTTTGCAAATCAAGTTAAAGTTTGGCTTTTTAAATTAGATATTGTTAGTTTTGATATAGTTTGTAAGGAATCAATAATTGAATTTAGAGTAAGGTGTTTAAAAGATTATGCTGATATAGTTGAGAAACAAATTACAACTTATTATCCAGATGCATCAATTGAATTTTTTAAAGCTGATAAGATTATAAAACCTGGATTTTATACTCGTTTTTATTATTCATACCTTGTTAATGTTAACTGGTATGCAATTAAGTTATACAAGGAAATTGAAAATGATCCATTGAATACTCTGACTAATGTTTTTTCGAAATTATCTGAAGAAGAGTATGCTCTTATTAGTCTTACAATTCGTCCTAGAAATTCTAAGTGGCAAATTAAAGCTAATGAATTTGGTACATCATTGTTTAAAGGTAAAAGTCCTGAAACATCAGCCTTAAAGAAGATTCCAGGTTTAGGATTTTTGGGTGATGTTTTTGGTGCTATATTTTTTGGTTATGAAAAATCTGATTTATCTAAATCTAATGCCCCGGGAAGTTCTGGAGGTGATTCTTATGTAAGAATGCTTCAGTCAAATGAAGAAACTGCAAAGAAAGTAGGAGAAAAATCAACTCAGCTGGGTTATGATACTGTGATTAGAATTGGTGCCACTAGTAAAACTAAACGTAGAACGGTTGAAATTTTAAATTCTATTTTTGTAGCATTTAATGTTTTTAAAGATGCTTCCTCGAATTGGTTTGAAATGAAAAGGATTATTCCAATAGATTGGTTGAATAATAAAATCATGGTAAAGAATCTAGGTTCTAGGTATTTTTCTTGGGGTGAGAAAACTTCTCTGTTAGTACCTGATGAGCTTGCAAATATTATTCATTTTCCTAATGTTAAATATAATGCAACTCCTACAATTAAATGGTTGAAATATAAAGTTTTACCTGCTCCTGTTGATATGCCAGATAAAGGTTTATTCTTAGGTTATAACGTCTATAGAGGTGAAAAGAAACCGGTTTTCATGATGAATGAAGATAGAACTAAGCATTTTTATATGATTGGTAAATCTGGTGCTGGTAAATCTAATTTTATTAGTTTCATGGCTCGTCAAGACGCTTGGAACGGCAAAGGTTTTTGTGTTGTTGATCCTCATGGTGACTTAGTTGATGAAGTTTTAGATTATATTCCTAAATCACGAGCAAAGGACGTTATTTATTTTAATCCTTCAGATTTAAACAGACCTATGGCTTTGAATATGCTTGAAGCTAAAGATGCTGAAGATATGGATATGATTTCATCTCAGGCAACTGAAATTTTTATAAAACTTTTTGGAGATGAAATATTTGGTCCTCGAATTCAACATTACTTTAGAAATGCTTGCTTAACTTTAATGGAGGATCCAGAAGAGGGAGCTACATTGATTGATGTACCTAGAATTTTTACCGATGATCAGTTTATGGAGTATAAGGTAAAGAAAGCTAAAAATCCTGTAGTTAAATCTTTTTGGCAAAATGAGTATGCTAAAACCGGTAAAAGAGAAAGACAAGAAATGATACCTTTTTTCCTTTCTAAATTTGGACCTTTTATTACTAACACAATAATGAGAAATACTATAGGACAGCATAAATCTGCTTTTAATTTCAGGGATGTAATGGATAATGGTAAAATTCTTTTAATTAATCTTTCTAAAGGTAAAATTGGTGATCTTAACACTCAGTTGTTGGGTTTGATTATGGTTTCTAAAATTCAGATGGCAGCAATGAGTAGAGCTGATATGGATAAAAAAGATAGACGTGATTTTTATTTGTATGTGGATGAATTTCAAAACTTTGCTACTGATTCTTTTGCAACTATTTTATCTGAAGCTCGTAAATATAGATTGAATTTGATTATGGCCCATCAGTTTATTAATCAGTTAGTTAAAACTAAATATGGTAAAACTAGTTCAGAGGTTAGAGATGCAGTATTTGGTAATGTGGGTACTTTGATGTCTTTTAAAGTAGGTGCAGAGGATGCAGAGTATTTGGTAAAAGAGTATCGTCCAGTTTTAAATGAGCAAGATATTATTAATGTTGCTAATTATAAAGCTTATATGAAATTAAATATTAAAAACACAACATCTCGCCCTTTTAGTTTAGAATTAGTTTATTCTAAAAAATTCCAAAATCAAAAAGTTGCAAAACTTATTAAGAAATATAGCTCTTTAAAATTTGCACGAGATAGAAAATTTGTTGAACAAGAAGTTTCCCAAAGAATTGGTTTTGAATATGATGATAAGGTGAATTTCAAACCACCATCAGTTAAACAGTCACCTGGAGCTCCACGAACTATGGATTCCATGTAATTATTTTTTAAGTAAAACTTGAACTGCTGGTAGTTTTTTTCCTTCTAGATATGTAAGCATTGCACCACCTCCTGTAGAGACGTGTGTGAAATCACTAAATTCAAAATTGTAATCGTGAAGTGCATCAACTGTATCTCCACCACCCAGAAAACTTTCTGCCTTTGAATCTTTTATGCTTTTGAAAATTTCTTTGGTTCCTTTTTCAAATTCTTTTTCTACATAAAGACCTAATGGACCATTGAAGATTATTGTTTTTGATTTTTTGATTATTTTATCATAAAGCTTAATTGTGTTTTCTCCTATATCGTAAATGCAATCTTGACTTTTGATTTCTTGAATTGTTTTGTTTAGAATTTCTTTTGTTTCCGTGTTTTGGGTCACGAAATCAACTGGAAGTATTATTTTAGTTTTGCTCATTTTAGCTAAATCTAGAATTTTCTTTGCTTCTTTGATCTCTTCCTTTTCAAATAGTGATTTTCCGACATCTATATTTTGAGCTTTTAAAAATGTATTTGCGAGCGCTCCTCCAATCAAAATATTTTTGGCATGGTCTAAATATTCTTTGATTACTGGAGTTTTAGTTTTCATTTTTGCTCCTCCTACTATTAAAGTTAGAGGCGTTTTACTTGCTGTTCCAATGCGAATTTTTTCTAAATTTTTTATTTCATTTTCCATTAAAAGACCTGCGTAACTAGGAAGCAATTGAGCAACAGCTACATTTGATGCATGTGATCTGTGGCTAACCCCAAACGCATCGTTTACAAATAGATCAAACTGACTGGATATTTTTTGTGCGAATTCATTGCTGTTTTCTTTTTCTTCTTTATAAAACCTAATATTTTCAAGAAGAATAATTTCATTTTCTTGCAATAGCATTAATTCATTATCCAAGTTTTCACTTAATATATCTTCAAAGAATTTCACTTTGATTCCTAATCTTTTTTCTAGAAATGGGATTAAGATTTTTAAACTTAGTTTTAGGTTTTTTTCTCCTTTTGGTCTTCCAAGGTGAGAACAAATTGCAATTTTTTGATTTTGATTTAAAAGATAGCTAATAGTAGGCTTGAGAGCGTCTAATCTTGTGTAATCTAATATTTTTCCTTCATGAAGAGGCAAATTTAGATCTGCTCGCAAGAGAACTTTTAAGTTTTTTTCTTTTATATTTTTAACTGTATTTAACATTTTTTTTTTATTTTAATTATTATAGCTTTTTTTTGATTAAAATAAAATTTTCTTTATACAATATATTTAAGCCTTGTATAGTTGAAAGAAACTAAATTTGAGTGTTTTTTTAATATTTAGTTGATAAAATTTACTTAATGTTAATTACTTTTATGTTTAAATTTTTATTCTTAATTATTACTGCTTTTTCTTTAAATCTATCTTTTGCTAATTTTGAATTTAGTGATGTCTCAAATGATGACTATTTTTATGATGCTATTGAGTATTTAAAGAATAATAATATTGTCCAGGGCTATGAGGATGGCTCTTTTGGTGTTAATAAATCGATTACTAGAGCTGAACTTTCTAAGATAATTATTTTGGAATCCAACTTTAAGCTTGGAAGATCAACTAAGTGTTTTTCTGATGTGTCTTTTAATGACTGGTTTAGTCCACATGTGTGTACCGCTAAGGCTTATGGCTTAGTAGATGGTTTTGATGATAACTCCTTTAGACCAAATAATTTTATAACTAAAGCTGAAAGTTTAAAGTTAATTTTATTAAGTAAAAATATTAAAGATTTTAGCGCTTCAAGCACGGAAAACTCTATAAATATGCTTGATTCTGATTGGTTTTACGATATGGTTAATTTTGCAGATTCTCTAGATATTTGGTTTTTTGTTGACTCCGTAAGCCCTAATTCTTTAATAAGTCGTTCCGAATTTGCTGAACTTTTTTATAGAACACATGAATATATTTTAGATGAAATGCTTTTTGATCCTGAAGCTGAAAGTTCAGAAGGTAATTCTTCTTCCGATAATGATAGTGATTTAAAAAATGAATCATCTAACCAAGATTTAACAGAAGATGATCCTGCTGTTGATCAAGAACAAAATAATGAATTAGAAGATACTTCTAATGCTACAGGTATAGTTGTAGTTGATGATCAAGCTGGTAATCAAGATTTAGAAGATATAGAAGGTAATTCTCTTTTGGATAATTTTGAGTTTAAAACTTATAATTTAGAATCTTTTGATGATATAAGTTTAAGTAAGGATTTTTCTAACTTCTATTTTGAAAATCAAGTTTTAAGTTTAAATGGAAGGCTTGAATCTGATCAAGATTCTGTTCTTTTTGCTATTTTAGATCAAGATAAAAACACAGTTTACTCTGAAGTTTTTGATGTTAAGGATTCTTTTTTTGAAGTAGATTCTGTTTTGAATTTGAAAGGGGAGTATTATTTTGCTTTGATTCCAGGAAGTAGTGGTACTTCTAAGATTTATCCAGTTAGAATTGAAGGAAAGGATTCTTTTAGTGTTAATTTTAATTTAAGAGATGAAGTGAATTTAAGTTTTGATACAGTTTTTGAAAATTCTCAGACTACGATGAAATTTAATTCACCTGAAACTACTTTATATGAATTGAGTTTTATTCAAGATTCTAATAAATTATCTTTATTTGTTGATTCTAACAATCCTTTTGCTTTGGATTATTCTCTATTTAAAGACTTTGCTTCTGGTGAAATTTTAGTTAAAGGTTCTAGATTAGATATTGATTTTGATTCTAAATCTATAAGTCAATTTAATGATTTTAATTTCGATAATTTAAATGCTGAGTTTCATAATTTTTCAGAAATAAATGATTCTATTACAAACTTAAATTTGCCAAGTTTTTTTATTCCTAATCAAGAGGTGAGTGTAAGTTTTACTTATGATGATGAATTTAAGAATGATTTTTATTTAATAAATCCAAATGGTGAAGTTGAGTCTTTTAAAGATCAAGTAATTTCAGATGGAAATCAGCATTCATTTAGTTTTACTCCAACTTTAAGTGGTACTTACGTTATAGAAGTAAATGACTTAAATGGTTTAGCTATAATTAATGCTCCAATTTATAAAACTGGTTCAGATATAGTTTTACCTGATTATTTTGATTTGTTTGATTCAGATTCTTCTTCTAATAAAGTTGATGTGAATTTAATGCTTAATTTAGTAAATGAAGTTAGGAATAACTATGGATTGAATACAGTTGCTTTAAACTCAGACTTAAATAACCTTGCGGATGTTCATTTGCAAGATATGATTGCTAATAATTTCTTTGCTCATGTTAATTTGCAAGGACAAAGTCCGCAAGATAGAGCTATTGAATTAGGAATTAATACGGTTGTTGGTGAAAATTTAGCCAAAGATTTAAATACTGAAAAAGCTTTTTATTCGCTAATGCGTTCTGCAGTTCATAGAGCTAATATTTTAGATGAAAGTTGGGAAGAATTAGGATTGGCAATTACCCAGAGTGATGGTTATGTTTATGTTGTACAGCAATTTTCTTTTAATGAGGCTACTGCTTTAGAAGATTTGAATTCAATTGTTAGTCAAAAGCTTAATTTAAATACTCTTAGTCAAAATCTTCAAGTAGAAGCTCAATCATGGTCTAATTTAATGGCTGAGACTCAAACTTTTTCTACAAATATTAATTCTACTTCTATCTTTGATGGTTTGGAAAATTCAGGTTTTACAAGTTTTCTTGCTTTAGTTGGTGCTCAAAGTGATATATCTAACCTAGAAGCTAATTTAAATGATTCGTTGGAAAACTTAGCTGATTTTGATCCTCAAAGTTATGCAGTGGCTGTTAAATTCGATGGAACAGGAAAATTTGCTTTTACAATTATAGTTGCAAAGTAGTCTACTGTTGACATATTTCAAAAATACTGCCATTTTGATTTTTAAATATGAATTTGACAAATTGTATTAAATTTCCTATATTTATTTAAATAATTATATTTATATGTTGTCACACTTTAAAAAACGTTTTTTTACTAATACAGAAAGTGTATCTTTCCCAGAAAATACCTCTGAAAATTCAGAAATTAACTCTGTTGATGTTACAAGTTCAAAAGATTCTATTGTAGGTTCAATATTAAAAGGAATTAGATCAAGATTTTCTTCACTTATACATGCAAGCAAATCTGATTCTGTTATAGTCGAAAATATTGAATTTCAGTCTGAAATAGATGTTGTTGATTTATCTCAATTAGAATCTGATGATTCTTGTGATGTAGATATAAATCATTCTAATGCTGAAGAGATTCATACGTTTAATGTCAATGTGGATTCTAGTTCATTGAATTTGTCAAAAATACCTGAAGAATCGTTTGAGACTACTTCTCCAATTGACGTAAATCCTTCGATTGAACATCAATCTGGAAATATAATCCAAAATAGAATTGTACTTTCAGAAGTTAAGTTTAAACCTTTATTAAAACTTTTAAGCATTAAACAATCATCAGATCTTGGTAAATTTATTCTTTCCTTACCAGATCATTCAATTAAACCGAAAAAAATTTCAATTTTGTCCAATAAACTAATTAAATTACTTAAACAGAGATCTAAAGGTTTTGAGGATGATCAAAGCAAATTAATTAATTATATTTTTTCTTTTTTAGGTAGAGCTTTTAATGTAAATGATTTTAATGTATCTCAAACTTCTCAATATATTGAGGCTTTTTTAAGTAATAAATTTGTACCATCAAAA
>JABJGM010000002.1 GCA_018662325.1 bacterium
CTTGAGCTGGTTGTTGTACTGGTGCAGCTTGAGCTGGTTGTTGTACTGGTGCAGCTTGTTGAGAATAGTATGAATCTAACGAAGATAAACCAAACGGATCAAACGGATTGAAATCTTTGCTGGTCGCAGGATTAGCTTTTCTATAACCTTGAACTTGTTGTTTGAATTCTTCAGGTGCAGGTAAAATGGCCTCTCCCTCCTTAACAACTGTTGGATCGCTATAAACTGCTTGGGCTGGCTGTTGTACCGGTGCAGCTTGGGCTGGTTGTTGTACCGGTGCAGCTTGAGCTGGTTGTTGTACTGGTGCAGCTTGAGCTGGTTGTTGTACTGGTGCAGCTTGAACTGGTTGTTGTACTGGCGCAGCTTGAGCTGGTTGTTGTACTGGTGCAGCTTGGGCTGGTTGTTGTACTGGTGCAGCTTGAGCTGGTTGTTGTACTGGTGCAGCTTGAACTGGCTGTTGTACCGGTGCAGCTTGAGCTGGTTGTTGTACTGGTGCAGCTTGAGCTGAAGAAGATTGATTCCTTTGAGATTTTTTTAAATCATTACCACCTTTAGCATTAGATCCTGGTGGGAAAAGCGGTGGTGGAGTAGGCTTTGTATTTTTATTCATTTTAACCTGAATTTCTTTTAACTACACTTATAATATCATAAATTAGCTTAGAAAGCCAGTTTAAGAGTGTTTTTTTTTAAATTTTAAATCTGTTGAATAGTGCAATGTTTACATTGTTTAATTTAATTTTTCAGATTAAGTCAAATGCTTTTTTTTGACATGAATTTCAAAAATCAATAAGTTTGTTATTAATGTGCCTTAACCCAGAATCAATGATTTATCAGCCAGAATCCACGAATAACTCTGTTAGACCTTTAAAAAGGGGCATAACAGTCTATACAGGGCCTATGTACAGCGGAAAGACAACAGCATTAATTAGTACCCTAGAAAGGTATACAATAGCCGGAATAAACAGTGTTTTATTTAGTCCAGAAAAGGATGCTAGATATTCTAATACCGATGTTGTAACTCATAGTAATAAATCACACCCTGCAATCAAGATTAACAATGCAGAACAAATATTTAGTCATCTAGACTCAGAAAATAAAGAACCTGTTGTTATTGGAATCGATGAAGCTATGATGTTTGACAGCAATTTAATAGAAGTTTGCTCAAATCTCAGAAGGCTTGGATACCCTGTTTTTCTATCATGCTGTGATATGGATGTTTTTTTAAACCCTTTTAAACTAAGAGATTGGAAGGAAAGTATAAATGAAATTACGATTGGAAACATACTAGCAATAGCTAATAATGTTGTAAAAGTAACAGCAATTTGTAGATTTAACGAAAACGGTAATATCTGTGGTAACGAGGCAAGTTTTACCAGGCTTAAAGAAGGTATTGATGAAGCCAAATTCCTAAAAGGTGTTGTTGTTGGATCAGATGTATATGAAGCAGTTTGCGACCTGCATCATCCATTTTTCAAGTAATTAGGTTGACATATTTTGCTTTTTGACGTATATTAACGGAAAATTAATCTTTTGTTAAGTAAATTTTAACTTTTATTTAACTTCATATATTAGATTACGTGTATGTAGCATTAAAAAATGATTAAAAAGAAAACTTGTTTGATATGTGGAGTCGACTGGAACGAAAACTATTGCCTTAACTGTTTATCGAAAGTTCATGATCTAATTGATCCAAAAATTAAAGACTTTAATAATTCGAGTTTTGATTTCTTAATTTACTCATGTAACTACCCTAAAATAAAAAAACATTTCAAGTTAATGAAATATGAAAAGAGATTAGATTTAATTGAATATTTCATTGCTTGCCTAACTTTTAAACTGTCTATTTCAAAAAAATCTATAATTACGTATATTCCATCTAACCTAAAGAATAGAATTAATAAGGGTTATGATTTTAGCGAAGAAATTGCAAAGAAATTTGCGGAATTAAATAATGTGCCAATGTATAAACTTCTTAAAAATAATTTTTTAAACAAAGAAAGTAAGTCTATGTCAAAAAAACAACGCCTTTCTCTCTCTGAAAAAAAACTTTCTATAGATAAGAGATCCGTAAGTGAATTGGATATCCAGGTTATCTATGTTTTTGATGATGTTTATACCACGGGAAGTACCATGCACAAAGCATGTGAGCTATTAGCAGACAAATATCCTGGAGCAAATATTGTGGCAGTATGTCTTGCTAAAAGCAGCTCTCCAGTTTGCTATGTAAATCAATTAGATGTAAATTAATCTAGATATTTATTTTTTAAAATGAAAGTTGCGATAATTCATGAGTACCTAGTTAAAATGGGGGGTGCGGAAAAAGTTCTTGAGGATATATACTCTTTATTTGAGGAGGCTGATATTTTTTGCCTAGTTCAAGATACTTCTTTTAAAGATCTTAATATAAATTACTCTAGAGTTCAGAGTTTAACGAGTAAATTTCCAAAATTCATTTTAAAAAGATACCAAAATTTAGCTTTTTTGTATCCTTATTTAATAGAAGATTTAGATTTAAGTGATTATGACCTAGTAATTAGCCTTAATAACTCTTTTTCTCATGGGGTTATTACAAACCAAGATACAGTACATATTAATTACTACCACTCCCCTATGCGATTTATTTGGGACTATTATCATAAATACCCTAATGACTTAAGACTTGGATTCTTTAAGAATTTTATTTGGAAACTGATTGCTTTGAAATTAAGAATCTGGGATTTTGCAGCATCTAAAAGAGGTGACTACAGAATCTGTATTAGCCAAGAGATCAAAAAAAGAATTAAAAAATACTATAAGTTAGATGCTAAAGTTATTAATCCACCGGTTGACTTAAAGGGATTAAAATATAAAGACTCCGATGGTTATTACTTGATTATTTCAAGATTATCGAAATATAAAAATATCGATTTAGCAGTTAAGGCTTTCAATGAAAATGGTAAAAAATTAGTTATTGCTGGTAGCGGTAAAGAATTAGGTAACCTTAAGAAGTTAGCAGATGAAAATATTGAATTTTTAGGATATGTAAGCGACAAGAGAAGATTAGAATTATTTTCAAAATGCAAAGGCTTTATTTGCTTGGCTAGTGCAGAAGACTTTGGATTAACTCCAATCGAAGCAATGGCTTGTGGGAAACCAGTTTTTGCCTACGAAAGTGGTGGGATAAAAGAAACAGTTGAAAATAAAGTAAATGGAATCTTATTTAAAGAACTTAACATTGAATGTTTTAATGAAAAGTTTAAAGAATTTGAAGAATTCATCTCTAATAAATGGTCTAAAGATGTAAATACCAAACATTCGAAAAAGTTTTCAAAAGATAGATTTAGGCTGGAATTTAAAGAATTTACATCTGAAGTTTATAGAAAACATACCGGAAAAGATTTGAAATTTAAAAATCTCAATTGAAATTTTAGTCCTAAAATGTCAGAATTGAAAAAAAATTATTTATGAACTTATATCAAAAATACCGACCTTCTAGCTTTAAGGGTTTAGTTTCCCAAGAACATGTGAAACAGACTTTGCAAAATGCTTTAAAGAAAAACATGTTAACTCATGCGTATTTATTTTGCGGACCAAGAGGAACTGGTAAAACATCCACTGCTAGGCTTTTAGCTAAGGCTATAAACTGTGAAAATTTAGACCCTAAATCATTTGAACCCTGTAATAAATGTGATATTTGTACTCAAATCAACAATGGATCGTTAGTAGATTTAGTTGAAATCGATGCAGCTTCTAATCGTGGAGTGGATGAAATCCGTGACTTAAGAGAATCTGTTAAATTTGCACCCAGCCAGAGTAAGAACAAAGTCTATATTATAGATGAAGTTCATATGTTAACAAAAGAAGCATTTAATGCTTTACTAAAAACTTTAGAGGAACCACCCGAAAATGTTTATTTTATTTTAGCCACAACAGAACTTCATAAAATTCCGGATACAATCGTATCTAGATGTCAAAGATTTGGATTTAGAAGAATTAATTTTGAAGACATTTCAAATCATTTAGCTTATATATGTAAGGAAGAAAAAGTTAAAGTTGATACAAAGGCTTTAGATAAAATTTCACTAAGATCAGAAGGATGTATGCGTGATGCCTTAAGCTTATTAGATCAACTTATTAGCTATGGAGATGTAAACTTGGATAATTTAAATCAAATCCTGGGATCCAGCCAAAATGATAGTGTGAATGATTTTGTGGATAATTTAATCAATTCTAGAATCGGTGAGAATCTAGAAATAATTAACCAGGTTCACAAAGATGGTCTTAACTTAGATGAGTTCTGTAAATCTTTTATTGATTGCTTGCAAAGTAAAATGATTGAAAATATTAAGAATCAAATAGTTTGTCAAAAAATTGTGGAAATTTCAAAACATTGGATGCAAATTTATAATGAATTCAGACAAAGTAATAATCTTAAATTTGCCCTAGAAATAATATGCATTGATAACAATAAAATTTCTTTGGAATCAAAATCAGATAGTAATTCTGTTGGAAATACAGGCTCTGGAATAGACGAAGGTAGAGTGCTTGAAATTGTTAACTCAAAGCTCAAAAACATTAAACTGGATAACAATCAACCCAAGAAAACGAAAACTCAAGAATCAATCAATCTTGAGGACATTAAATTTGAATTACTTAGCTATATAGACAAAGAAATATCTAAGAATTCCAAACTTATAATTCCTACATCTATGGAATTGGAACCTAACGATGACATGAGTTCTAATCTAAAGAAAGCAATTGAAGTTTCTAATTCTCTACAACCAGAAGAAGAAGAGAATATATTAAGTTTTGAACCTGATTGTAACTTTAAAATATCTGAACTTAAAAGAAGCTGGAAAAAAATTGTTAAAAAAGCACCTATACCTAAGCTAACAAGACTTTTAAATGAAGCTGCAATTGAAAAAGTTGCAGAGAATTTATACTTAGTTTATTCCGCTAACTTCTTTTTGGAACAAATTCAAAATCCGGAATATATTAGAGTTGTTGAAAAACTATTGTATGAACATAATTATGCCGTTCGAATTAAAACTATCTCAAAAAAAGATTGGGTTTCAAAAACCCTCTCTTCTAGCTCTTCAAGACCGAGTGCTAAAAGTAATTCATCTGCAGTTGCAAGCAAAGACACTAAAACTGTTAGCCAAGTAAAAGAAATTAAAACTATTGAACCGGTTATTGAGTCAACTAATAAATCTGCTCCTAAAAGTCCAAATGCTTCTGGGAACATACCTTTACCTGAACCAACTGTTGGTTTAAATGAGGAAGAAGATTTTAACCTAGAAGAGTTATTTAATGCTGAATAATCATTTAAAATAATAGAATTTTTAATTTATTAAATCTATGAATTCTTGCTCTGTTAAAACTTTTACTCCAAGTTCTTTTGCTTTTTTCAATTTAGATCCGCTTTTTTCACCAGCTACTAAAAAATCTACATTGGAAGACATTGCACTTAGGACTTTTGCCCCTTGTTTTTCTGCTTCTTTTTTAGCTTCAGATCTCCCTGTTTTTAATAAAGTTCCTGTAAATACTAATTTCTTATTAGCTAAAGCTGTGTTTGTGGATTTTTGATTTAAACTTGGTAATTCAAAAACAAAGTTAATACTTTTAAGTTTTTCCAGTTGTTTGCTCAAGAATTCAGAATTAATATATTCAATGATTTCAAATGCAGATTTCAAAGCAAAACCCTCTAAAGATTCTAAATAATCTGTCGTCAACTGAGTCTGGAGAATAATTAATAAATCTTGAACAGAAATAGAATCTTGATTTGATAAAAATTTATTTGTAATATTTTCAGCAATTTCCTTTGACATTTGCTCTCCTAGATGTGGAATTCCAAGAGCATAAATAAAGTGAAATAATTCAATTTCTTTACTCTTTTTAATAGCATCCAATAAATTATTAATTCTTTTAGATTTAAAACCCTCTAAGCCTTGAAAACTATCTTCTTGAAGGTTATAAAAATCGGCAAAATTTTCAACAATTTGATTATCATATAAAATATCTACAATACTCTGACCTAACCCCTTGATATTCATTCCTTTTTTAGATGTAAAGTGACTTAGTTGATTTTTTAATTTAGCTGGACAATAAAAATTAATACATTTTAAAGCAGCTAAGCCTTCTTCGTGTACAAGATTAGAGTTACACGCTGGACATAAACTTGGCTTCTGGAAAATTTTTGAATCTTTTGGCCTAAGATCAAGTACCACTTCAACAACTTCTGGGATTATATCCCCTGCTTTATGAATAATTACGGTGTCATCAATTCTAACGTCTTTATTATAAAGTTCATCAAAGTTATGTAGAGTTGCTCTTTTTATGGTTGACCCTGCAACTAATACAGGGTCTAGCTCTGCAACAGGAGTAATATTTCCAGTTCTTCCGACTTGAAGAGTTATTCCGTTAACTTTAGTTACTTGTTTTTCCGCTGGGAATTTATAAGCAACTGCAAACTTTGGGGTTTTAGCTGTGAATCCTAGTTTTTTTTGGTTTACTAAATTGTCTAATTTAATTACAAGTCCATCGATTTCATATTCAAAATTATTTTTTTGATCTGTATAATATAAAATTGCTTCATTTAAATCTTCTTTTGCATTAATCTCTTGAGAATTTGGATTAACTGGAAAATTTAAGAGCTTAAGTGTTTTTAAAACATCAGATTGTTTTTTTGGTGGGTCCTTAAGATTGTTTTGAGCAAGATTGTAGAGAAAAATTTGTAAATTTCTTTCTTTGGCTACAGTTGGATCCAGTTGTCGAACTGTTCCAGAAGCTAGATTTCTAGGATTGGCATATTTTTGTTCTTGAGACTCATTAATTCTATGGAAATCTTCTTTTTTAATAAATACTTCGCCAGTTACTTCTAAATCTATATCGAGATTTAAATTTTTGGGTATTGAGTTAATGGTAGATATTGTGTGTGTAATATCTTCTCCTATCAATCCGTTCCCTCTAGTTAAAGCTTTTTTAAAAACTCCTTTTTCGTACCACAATGTTACATTTAGTCCGTCTAATTTAGGCTCTAAAAAATAAGAATGCTTTTGATCTGGAATACTTTTATTTACTCTTTCAAAAAAATCTATAATTTCAGAAGTAGAAAAGACATCTTGTAGACTTTTTTTAGGGGTTTTATGCTTTAATTTATCAAAATCGTTAGAAAGCCTTGCTCCAATTGTTAAATTTGGAGAATTTTGGAATTGATAGTCTGGGTATTCATTTTCGAGTTTTTGAAGTTGCTTTTTTAATTGATCGCGAGTGCTTTCATCGAATAAAAGTTTTTGATTTTCAAAATATTCTTTGTTCCATTCATTAATTTTTTGAGTAAGACTTTTGATTTGCTCTTGGATTTGTTTAGACATTTGAGAAATTAAGTAAATTTTGCTATAATTATTATAAATATATTCTTTAAAAATAAAAGTTTATGCCTCAAATTCATGAACCAGGAAACAAAGATAATGATACAAAAATTTTACCAGTTGATTCTGATGTACAAGAAATGGTTAATACTCCCCCTGTTGATCCAGATGGATTTACAAAAGAGGAAGAAGACTTTTTAAGAATGATCATGATGATGATTTCTGATAATCGAATAAATCCTTTGACTCCAAGTACTCTTATTAATCAAGTAATTTATGAACAAGCTTCACAAGAAGCTAAAGGTAAAGCTGATTTGACAAGTATTAGTTTTTGCGCTAGAATAAGGGATATGCAAAATTTATATGAATTTTCTGGTGGCGAAGCTTTGTATGTAAAACCAACATATCAAATTAAAAACTTAGTTATGGACTTGAAATACAGAAAAGAACAGTTTGAAAACAAGTATGGAGATATGTTCCTAATCTAAATATATTAAAATTTTAATCCAAGTAAAATGACTTTACCAGAGTCGCAAGATCAAAACACCCCTGTTGAAGAACATGACGATGATCAACCACAAGCTCCAGAACAATCGGAAATACTTGAGGTTGTAGAAAGACTTAAAACAAGTAACCAGAATGACTCTGGTGAAATTATAAGCACACTCAGAAATGAAAATACTGAACTTCAATTTTCTGTTTTAGAATTTATTGAACAGAATCCATCTCAATATTCACTAGAAGCTGCTATTGTAAAAAGTATCTATGATATGCTTCTAGATTATGAAACAAATAGATATAATAACGAGGAAGTTTTCGATCAAGAAACTTATGATAGAAATGAAAACTACGAAGTATCTCCCTTTCAAGAAAATTCTAATTACCAATCAACAGGTAATATTGAGACATCCCTGAATCCAGGAGAGCTTGGTGAAACAAGAGATACAGCATCTTCTTTAAATTATTTTGATTTAAAAAGAAAAGCTGTTAACAAACAAAGATTTGCAATACCAGAATTTGCAGATATTAAATTTACAAACGGTGAAGTTGATAAAGATTTTATTGATGCAACTATTGCTAACACTCCGATTTCATACCAAGATCTAATGAATCTTAAAAATGTTCCAAGTTTTAGAAACCAAGATTACTTTAATAACTATGCATTGCCAACAGCACTTTTAACTATAAGAGTTTTAAAAGAAAGAGGTTTAGAAGCAAATTATTTTAAAGTAATTTTTTCAATGTGTTTATCTACTATGAACACAGAATCAGGATGTGGTTCAAATATAATTACAAACAATCGTAATAGTTCAGCAACTGGTCTTGGTCAATTTTTGCTAAGGACTGCAATTGCAACATTTAAGAAATTACCAGAGCGAGAAAGACAACAATACCCAGAACTTGCATCAGCAAATGCTGAACAAATTAAACCTTTAATAAGAGCAAGGCTTTTAGGATCTGCGACTTTTAATGTTAGACTAACTGTAAGTTTCGTAATGGAATTATTTAATAAAATTAAAAGCAAGCCAGGAACGAATACTTCAAATGTAGCTTCTAGAATGTATATGGCATATAACTCTGGATTATCTAACGTGGATTTCTTTTTAGAATTTTATGAGAAATTTCCGCCCCTTGCTAAAGGTATTACACCTGAAGCAGCAGCTTTTTTGAAAGCAAATAGACACCGCGTAAAAGGTAGAGCTTTAACAAGGTCTGCCATTGTTAAAAAAAGATTGCCCCTAGGAAGAAGAGCACCTTGGTTTCATACTCAAGGTAGATTCAATCAAATATTTAGAGATGCTCTTGGAGTTGAAACAAGCGAACAAATAATATAATATCTTACTGATAAAAAAATTTAAGAAAAATATGAATCAAAAATTTGAAATACCACAGGTCGTTAAAGATAGTTATCCGAAATTAGTGAATTTAATTTTGGAAGCTAAGTCTATGAATGACGAAGAAAAACAGTACTGGTTTAGAATACTACCAGTGGTTCAAAAAAATCATGTTAAAAAGCTTTTTAAAATTCTAATTACTGAAAAAAAAGAACTTGAAAAAATTGATATGGAGTATAAGCAAAACTTGCAAAAACTTCAAAATTCAAGACAAGATTTCAAAATGGATTCTATAAAGAAAAAGGCTAAAAGTCGTAAAAAGATTGAAGAAGAGTATGAAAAAAATGAAGAGCTTTTAGAAGCTGAAATTCTAAAAGAAATAGAGTCTATGGAGGAATAAAAGTAAAATTTATTTAAATTTCAACTGGAACGGCTGATACTATCAGTCGTTTTATATTTGTGCCCAGTGGTGTGCAGGTAATTAAAGTAATACGGTTATCGCCCATATCAGCTAAAACTTCTATGTCCTCAGGGTAAACACTTTGAATATCAGTAACTTGGTATACATACTTTCTTTGATTGTGATAAACGTATATTAAATCATCAAGCTTTGAATTATGAAGTACAGCAAATACATCTTTGTACCTTCCAATGCTCCAAGGATAATAAGAAGAGTGTCCTGTAACTACAAAGTTTCCAGAAAGATTTGGACTTGGCGTACCGGGATAATGAATTACACCGTCTTGAAGAGAATTTTGAATATCTTTCTCTAGATTTTTCCAGTCTCTTAAAAAGAGATTGTTTTTAGGTACTTCTTTAATGGGAACGTTAATATTCAATGTTGGAATTATAATTCTAAAATCAGTTGGTACTATTTCAAAATCATAGAGTGGAATTGATTGGGTTTGATTTGATCCTTCAATGAACGATTCTTTTATAGGTTCTTGTCTGGCTTTAAAAGCTGTAGTTTGCAGAGAGTTTTCTATGTTGAAAACTTGCATGTATTTGACATGGATAAAATCTTTATAGGCAGAAAAGTTAAGAAAAACCTGGGAGACTAAAAATATAAATAAGCTAGTAAAAAGAAATTTAAAATCTAAAAACCAAGGTTTTAATTCTTTTTTATTGGTGTTACTTGGTGGATTTTTAAGTTTTGACTTAAGTTTAACGTTTGCAAGAGATATCTTGTGAGAGGATAACTTATTTGAAGCAAAGAAAACAGTTGGAGTTTTTTTTTGCTCAAAACCTTTACTTCTTGGAAGTTTTTTATTTTTCTTTAAGTAATTATAAAAGCTATTGTCTTCCAAATTTTAAAATTAGTTGAATTTATTATAGCATAATAAAAAATAGCTTGTATATATCTTGATAAGTTTTACAATATAATTGTTTAATATATATTTATGTTTTCGGTAACCATCTTTTTGTCATTGTTCAGCCTATTACTTCTGAGCATGGGAGTTTTTTTTCTTTCCAAAAAACTCAATATTCCTTACACAGTTTTATTACTAATTTCAGGTCTTTTACTTATACCTATTTCGGAAATTGGGTTTTTATCTTTTTTATCACAGTTTGAACTGACCTCTGAATTACTGTTTTTTATTTTTCTGCCAACATTAATTTTTGAATCGGCCTTTAATATAGAGTTTAAAAAATTCTGGAATAATAAAGTCGCAATCTTTAGTTTATCTATCTTTGGCTTTCTGGCATCAACTTTTTTAATTGCAGGAAGTCTTTATTATATTCTCCCTTATATTGGGTTTGAATTACCTTTTATCTTCCTAGTACTATTTGGAACTATAATTTCTGCAACCGATCCGGTAGCAGTTTTAGCTTTATTTAAAGAATATGGAGCTCCAAAAAGATTAGCTATGATATTTGAAGGAGAAAGTCTTTTTAATGATGCGACTTCCTTGGCTGTATTTTTGATTGTCCTAGAGATAATTCTAAAAAACGGTAGTGTAGATTTACTAGGGGGTATCCTAACATTTGCGTCAATGTTAATTGGTGGGGCTTTGTTTGGTACTGCAATAGGCTTTGGTTTTTCTAAAGTTATAGAGAAGATTCGAAATTATCAAAATGTAGAAATTACACTTACAATGGTTGTGGCTCACTTAACATTTATTATGGCTGAAATCTTATCTGAAACTTTAGTTTTAGGTGGTTTTGAAGTAAAAATATCTTCCATTGTAGCTACGGTTTGTGCTTCGATAGTTATTGGTAACTATGGTAGGTATAAAATATCACCACAGATTGAAATATATATGCATAAGTTCTGGGATTATTTCGCTTTTATATCAAACTCTCTTGTGTTTGTGATGATGGGTATTAAGTTTGCTACCTTAGTAAATAACTTTCATGTCTTTTGGCCACTTGTAATTGTTACTATCTTAGTATGCAGTTTAGTTAGAATCATTACTGTTTATCCAACAATAGGGCTTTGTAATTTAAATAAAAAAGAGGCGAAAATCCCAAGAAAATGGCAACACTTGTTAGCTTTTGGAGATCTAAAAGGAGCTTTAGCTGTGATTTTACTTTTACTTGTTCCTTCTGACTTTACAGTTGAAGGCTACAATTTAGCATTTAATCTGTATGAAGTTTTAACAGCAATGACGGTTGGGGTTATATTTTTTACACTTTTATTTAAAGCAACTTTCCTGGGAAGATTAATGGATCGGCTTGGTATTAATAAATTAACCAAGTTAGAAAAACTTGAGTATCTAGAATCTAAAGCGATTATATTTTCAAAGGTTTTAAATGAAGTTAATAAATTTCAAAAAAGAGGTTATATAACTACAGAAACTCATAGAAAGCTAACAGCCAAATACTCTAAATTATATGAAAAAGCTTATAAAACTTGTGGAAAAGTTTCAGAGAAAAATACTAATGTATTTAAGAAAATGCTTCTTGTTTATGCGATAGGTATCGAAAAACATTCTTTGAAAAATTTATTAATTCAACAGGAAGTAACAGAAAAAGTTTTTAGATATTTGAACGAAAAACTTAATTATCAAATGGATTTAGTTGAAGATAATAAAACTCAGATTTATGAATTTAAATATAAATCAAATGGATTTTTAAGAAAATATCTTCCTTATTTTGATTTGAAAACCCAGATTCACAAAGATCCAAAACATTTGTTCACTTATTACAGAGCCTTAAGAATTATTTCAATTAAAGTATTAGAAGAATTAAATGAAATATCAAAAGATAACCATCTTAAAGATTTTGATAAATCAGAGGTATTCAATAATATAATTAAAAATTATGAAAACTTCTTAAGACAATCTACCAAAAAAATGAAAGAAATTTTAAGTAATAATAAAAGAATTTCATATAAACTCGATGAAAATTTTGCTCAAATGGGAATTCATACAGTTGAAGAAAAAATAATTAACGACTTAAGCAAAAAAGAAATGATTACCCCAAAACTGAATCTTCTTTTAAGAGAGCAAATTCTAGATGAAAACATCTAAAAAGTATGTTATAATAATAAGAGTAAAATATTATTATGGTTTTAAATCTGATTGGTCAAATTTTAGTAGCTGCGATTTTAGGTGGAATAATAGGCTTTGACAGAGAAAAATTATCTAAAAATCGAAAGGCTTTTAATTTTGCTGGAATTAGAACTTCAAGTTTAATTGGAATTCTGGGAGCACTTACTCCCCTTTTGTATGATTTTAATATTAGTTTTGCAATTTTAGTCGTGGCTAGCTTTTTAGTTGCACTTGTTGGAAGCTTTTTATTAAATGTAAAGAAAGATAAAGAATCAGGAGCTACTAGTGAGATTGCAATTATACTAACTTTGATAATTGGTTTTTTAGTTGGGATTGGATATCTATTTGAATCGGTATTTTTAACTTTGTTTTTGGTTTTGATTTTATCTTATAAAAATTCTATTCATTTATTTGTTGAAAAAGTCTCGACAAAAGAATTTAAGTATGGAGTTTTGTTTTTAGTACTAGCTTTAGTTATTCATCCTTTACTGCCAAATGCAGACTATGGACCTTATGGTTTTTTTAACTTAAAAGAAGTATGGACTATGTTAATTTTAATAAGCGGGATTTCTTTTGTTAGTTATATATTTGAAAGAATTTTCACCTCTAAAAATACTATTTATTTAACTTCATTTTTGGGTGGAATTATCTCTTCAACTGCAACAACTTTGAATTTGGCAATCTTACTAAAAAAAACAAAAGATGATTTTAAAATTCAAAATGCAATTATAATTACAAGTATTGCAATGTTCATTAGAGTCTTACTAGAAGTAAGTGTTGTTAATTTAAACTTAGGTATTTCTTTGAGTAAAGTTACCATAAGTTTTGTAATTTTTTCTCTTTTTATTTATTTATGGAAAAATCAAAAGAAAGAAAAGAAAGTTGAAATTACAAATGCCTATGAAAATCCATTCGAAATTAAACAAGCTTTATTCTTTTCTGTCTTTTACTCATTGATTAAGTTAACAATCGGATTTTTAGAAGCTAAATCCGGAGTATATGGAGTCTATATCAGTAGCTTCGTAAGTGGATTCATAGATACGGATGCGGTAAGTCTTGCTTTAGCAAGTAGAAATTTAGATAGTTTAGATGGTAAAACAGCTTTGATGGGGATTATTTTAGCTTTGGTTGCAAATCAATTAATGAAGTTAATCTTAGTGACTACTAAAACAAAAAGACTTAATTATAAAAAATTAAATCTTTTTACTCTTGGAATAGTTTTAGTTGCAAGTATATTTTTCTATCTTCCTTTAAATTGAGTGTTTGCTTCAATATCATTGTAAACACATAACTTTGGAAAAACAGTTGAATTACTTCCTATTTTCACTCCTGGCATAATACTTACATTAACGCCAATTTTAACATTGGCTCCAATTACTGCTCCCATTTTTTCATATGTGTCTTCGAACATATCCTTAAACTTTAAATTTGCGGTGTGTGCTCCATATCCAAATAAAACATTTTGAGCTGTAATAGTATCACCAACGTATCCAGCATGAGTTTTAGAGTTTGATCCTAGATAGGATCTTTTTATTTCAGAGTTAGTATTTATTTTACAGTTTTTTCCAATATGGGAGTCTATAATTATGGAATTCTCACCAATTAGAGAGTTATCTCCGATATATGTATTGCCTTTAATAATTGCATTTTCAGATACCTTAACATTAGCTCCAATAATTACTGTATCTTCAATAATACTTGATGGATGAATTTGACTAGATGGATCTATTTTCCCGCCATATTTCTTTATAAAATATTGAGATGTTAAATAGGCATGTTTTGGAATTTTAATTGGGTTCCAATTTCCATCGTATCTATGGATGTAAATTTGATAACCTGAATTAATTAAATTTTGGGCAGCGGTTTCGTATCCATCTTGAGCATTTGGATCTTGACTTAAGTATTTAGAAATAGCATTTTTAAATTTAAGAGGGTTTCTATGGAAATGATAAACAATATTTACAAGATCTGAAGGTTGATTTCCCTCTCCTGGCTTTTCAACTATAGTTTCTAGTATGTTTTGATTATTGTGTTTAAAGTATCCTCCTGGGAAGTATTCGTGCATTTGTTTGCCTACGTAAATTGCATCATTTGTAAAATTGGGGTCTTGAATTTTTGATGATAAGTCATCTAAAAGTTTTTGATCAACTGTATCGTTTCCTGACACTATTAGACTCGGTTCGTTTAAATCTTGATCTGGTATCGACATAATCGCTCCTGCCATTCCGTTTGGATAGCTTTGATGATAAAGCTTAGAATCAATATTAAGTTTCTTTAGCGTTGCATTAGTTTGCTCTAAATTGATGTCACCATGGACAATAATAAATTTGTTAAATCCAGCTTTTTGCAATGAAGTAATCCTATGCTCTAAAAGTGGCTTTCCTAGAAATTCGAAACTGGTTTTATCTCCAAGTGGTTGAAATCGTGACGAGACTCCACCTATGATGATTATAGCTTGCATGATATAAAGTTAATGCTTAATACAAATAAATCATTTAAGAAAATTTTGCAAGGTATGAACAAGGAATTGAGTTTACATAATCAACTATGAATTGACACTTCTAGTGTAAACTTTATTTGTGTAGAGTTTTCTGTTAGAAAAAATAAAACCTTTATTCGAAACAACCTTTATTAAAATGTTAGAAATACCAGTGTCAACATCATAAGAAAGATAAGAATCACAAACAAGAGTACTTTGTCTAACTATAGAACCATCTAATATATGCGAACTGTGAACTTTAGCATCTTCTTCAATTATTACGTTTTTTCCTATATAAGTATGGCCGGTAATTTGAGCTGAAGAATGAACTTGCGCGCTTTCGTGTATAAAAGGTTCGTCACAGTTAGACATCAACAATGATCCTGTTTCGATAGCATGAAAAGGAGTTTTGATTGGCGACCACTTTCCAGAATAAGCATGAACTTTAATTTGTAAATCATTTTCAATCATAGATTGAATTGCATCTTGATATGAGGTGGTAGTAAAAGAATCTTGTTCAATTATACTTTGTATTGTTTGTTTGAAATATAGTGGTTTTTCGTAATACTGATAAACTATATTTATAAGATTTGAGGGTTGATTCCCTTCACCAGGTTTTTCAACTATACTTTTTAAAAATCCATTTTCATTAACATCTAAATACCCCCCATTGAAATAATTTTTTCTTGCTTGACCTAAAAATAAACCTTCAGGTTTTTCATCTTGAATTCTTTGATTAAATTCATCTAAAAGATAATTTTCGACTGTATCATTTGCGCATACAAACATAGCTGATTCTTGTAAAAATTCATCTGGAACGCTTATAACTGCTCCTCCATTATTATGAGGATTATCTTGAAGAAAAACTTGAGAGGTTTGGTGGTTAAATTCTCTAATTGCACCTTTTATCTCTTGAATGTTATTTGGACTTGCTACAATATCTACATCTGAAAATCCTGCAGCTTTTAAATCTTCTATTCTGTGAATGATTAAAGGTTTTCCTACAAATTCAATAGTTGTTTTGTCTGGCATTGGTTTGAATCGAGAAGATTGTCCTCCTGCTAATATTATAGCTTTCATGATATTAAGGTTATGAAAATTCCCGAGAATCATACCATTAAAATTATAAAGGTCAATAGAATTGATTTTTTTGAATTGAGAGAGTATAGTTTTTCATATAAAGAAAAGTATGAAAAATTTTGCATTTATAGATGTTTTTACCCAAAAACTATATGGAGAAAACTTTGGATCAAAGGCAATTTTTGGTGTAAGTGAAATTCGTGAAAATCTAATGAATATTTCTGCCATGGTTATAAATGATGATTTGAATTTCATTTCATTAAAAACTAATGCAAAAGATTACTCCGAAATGGATTTAGAATGCATGATGGATACTGAAATAGATTTAGCTAGACAAGACTATAATTTTGATTCTAAACAAATTTTATTACAAAAAGATATGGAAGATTTAAGGCTATATATTGATGAAGTTTTGAAATTTATTGAAAATCATAAAATTGAAACTTTATTTATTTATGGACTTCCTTTTGAAAAAGTTATCAATTTAGGTCTTGAACTTTTAAAACCTACTTTAAAAGTCTGGATAGTTGTAGACTGCACAAAATCACTAGATGGAGACGAGAGAGAAAAAATTAAGGAATATCAAAAAAAAGGACTAAAAGCGATTTCCTTTAGAAATCTTGAAAAATATTTAAAAATCTAATTATGTTTGTTAAACCAATTGAATTTAAAGCTAAAGTAAAAAGTATTATAAACTTAGTACCAAGTATATTTGAGTATAAATTTGAAGTTTTAGATTTGGATTTTGAATATAAAGCTGGGCAATTTGCAATGATGATTTTTGATAGCTTGATTGATGACTCTAAAAACGTATCGAGAGCTTATTCTATTTCATCGAAACCAAACTCCAAAGAATTTGAATTGTGTGTCGAAATTATCGAAGGTGGTCAGGCTGGAACTTATTTTTCGGCTTTGACAGAAGGACAAATTGTAGATTTTAAGGGTCCATTTGGAATGTGCTATATAAAACCAGAAAATCAAAATGATCTGATTATGATTGCAACCGGTACTGGGATTGCACCTATTAAATCGATTGTGGATGATTTAATAGCTAAAGGTGACAAAAGAAAAATTGAAATTTTATTTGGAGTAAGATACGAAGAAAACATTTTCTACCAAGATTTATTAGATTCTTATTCAAAACATGAAAATATTAATGCACGGATTACTCTTTCTAAGCCAAGTGAAGACTGGAATGGTTTAAAAGGAAGAGTTACAAGTCATTTAGATGAATTTAATTGGGAAAATAAAGATTTATATATCTGTGGTAACGGAGCTATGATTCGTGAAGTAAGACAGTTTGGATTGGATCAAGGTTTGGATAAAAAACAAATTCATTTAGAAATTTTTGATTCTTAGGATTTTTTTGTTAAAATTATAATAATTTTAACCTATAAAAATGCTAGAATTATATGCAAATGCTGGATGTCCTTATTGCCAAAAAGTTCTTAAAAAGATGAACGAATTAAAAATTGATTTCATTTGGAGGTCGCACGACTTTATGGCTGGAGAAAACTCCTGGGGTTTTAAAATTGGTGGTAAGACTCAGGTGCCACTGCTTGTGGATCAACAAAATGCTGTGACTATGTATGAGTCGGAAGAGATTATGAAGTATCTTGAAGAGAATTATAATTAGTTTCAAAATCTAAATTGCACCTTTATTTGTTGACATTAATTTAAATAAAAACACAGATAAAACAGCTGTGTTTTTATTTAAATGGTGTGATTTTGTAAAAAACTTGACATTATATAATTATTATGTATTATTTAAATATATCTAACTTGTATAAAATGCATAAAAAAATTACCATTAACTGGGAAAGATTAAGAGAAACAATTAATCAACCAGTTGAACAAAAACCAGAACACAAAGAAGCTGTTGAACGGATCACAGCAATTGCTTTAAAAAGATTAGAGCAGAGAGAAGCTATGAAAAATTCATTTGCAGCACAAGTGGAAAAATGGACTTCTATAGCTGATTCTGACTCGGCAGTTACAACTGTAAATGTCGACTGGAGTAACTTACGTACAAGTATTGCTCAAAAAATTGAAAGAAAAGACGAACACACAGTAGTTGTTGAACGTTTAACTCAGATTGCTCAAGAGCAATTGAGATTTAGAGAAGCTATGAAAAATTCATTTACAGCACAAATGGAAAAATGGACTTCTATAGCTGATTCTGACTCAGATACTGAAAAGTAAAAATACTACTTAGTTTAAATACGAACTCAATCTAATAAAAAAGTATCAGAGCTACCTCTCTCTTTCTATTAAGAATCAAACGAGTAAGCACACTCTAAGGTAGATGTGATGATGCAGTATCTCGAAGAAAATTACAGTTACTATTAAAAAACTACATCCTAGGATGTAGTTTTATTTTATTTATCTTTTAGAAAGATTTCTAGCCCCTTACGTATCATAGATTTAAACTCTTTTGATTCATATGATTCAAAAAGTGATCTTCTAGATCTTTTTAATAAAGGCCTGCTTGCCTGTCTTTGTTCAAGTTCTCTGCGTTGTCTTGCATTCTTATCGTCGTATCTTACTATACCTTCATCTTCTCTTGATTCACTTTCGTCTTCTGCTGCTTCACTTTCGTCTGGTTCCGAAATTGAATCTTGCGGAGTCCCTTCATTACTATCATATTTTAATAAAAGATTGTTTATAATAGAAGATGTTTCCTGTTGAATGGAAAAGATATACTTGTCTGATTTAACACGTGGATTTAGCCAATATTTTGTTGCAAAACTAAGTCCTTCGTCTGACTGAGTAATTGATGGTAAATGGTATTTATGTTTTCTAAAAAAATCTATAGCTTGATATAGATCTTCAAGATCTTCAAGTTTAGAAATTGGTACCGGAAAAATATCTTGAGACATTAAATTCTATTAAATTTGACTTACTATATACATTTCCTTCAATAAGTCAAATGGGTAGTAATTAAAAAAAACCAGAAAATCTGATTTTGAGTGGTGCCGAGGGGCGGAATTGAACCACCGACACAAGGCTTTTCAAGCCTCTGCTCTACCACTGAGCTACCCCGGCAAATCTGTATATATTTTATATCATTATTTATTTTCAAAAGCAAACTAATTTAATTTAAAGTGCTTGAAAATCAGTTGATAATCATTGTTATCATTGCGATTTGTATCCCAAATTTTCTTTTGACTTAAAAGGTTTAAATTATCTAAAAAAGGTTGAATATGTGTATCACAGTCAAACTTCGAATCGATTAAAGTATGAAACACTTCAGTAATATAATTTTGTTGGAAGCAAAATTCATAAAGGCTTTTACCTCCAATACAAAAAATATCGAAATTTAAATTTTCAGAAACAAAGTCCTGAAGTTGACTTAAATTATTTATAAAATAAGGCTTTGTGAAATCTCCATTAAATTCTTTTAAAGGAATAAAACTTTTCAATTCTAAATTTTGAGTTGAAATAACAACATTCAACCTATCTGGTAAAGGCTTAAATTTATTTGGAATTGATTCATAGGTCTTTCTTCCCATTAATACAATTGTATTGGGATTTTGGGTAGTCAGACTTTTAAAGTATTGCATGTCTTTTGCAAAACTCCATGGTAAATCATTATCCTTACCAATTCCAAAATTTAAATCTGTGGCAACTATTAATTTCATATTAAACAGCTATTGGGAATTTTATAAACTTATGATGATTATAATCATTAAGCTCAAAATCTTCAAAGGTTAATTCAAAAATAGGTTTTTTAGCAATTACTACATTTGGCCTTTCAAGAGGTTCTCTTTGTAGCTGTTTTTTTAATCCTTCTACATGGTTTGAGTAAATGTGTGCGTCTCCAATTGTATGTACAAATATTCCTGGTTCTAGTCCGCATTCTTGAGCTACCATAATTAATAAAAGAGCATATGAAGCTATGTTGAATGGCACTCCAAGAGCAATATCGGCTGATCTTTGGTATAATTGTAGGTCTAATCTTCCATTTACTACATAAAACTGAAACATTGTATGGCATGGTGGAAGAGCCATCTTTTCAATGTCGGATACATTCCAAGCGCTAACAATTATTCGTCTAGAGTCTGGATTATTTTTAATAGTATCGATTGCCTTTTGGATTTGATTAATAGTAGATTTTGCAGCTTTTCCATTTTCATCAATAGAATACTGTGGCCAATTTATCCATTGGTGCCCATAGATGGGTCCAAGGTCTCCATTTTCATCAGCCCAAGCGTCCCATATAGGTGTATGCTGAGTAAGTCCATCATTAATATTGGTTGCACCTTTTAAAAACCACAATAGTTCATGCACTATAGCCTTAAACAGAGTTTTTTTAGTGGTAACCAAAGGAAAGCCTTCTCTTAAATCATATTTTCTTTGCGTTCCAAAAACAGATATCGTACCAGTTCCAGTTCTATCACTTCTGGTTTCTCCATTATCTAAAACTTCTTTGACTAAACTTAAGTATTCCTTCATAGTTTAAAAATTATTTTGCAATTATATTATAGCTTAAAGTAGAATTAGTTTAGAACTAAAAATAAAGAAATTTGCTTAAAAAAATTCATAAAAAACGTGTGCAACGCTTAATAGCTTATATTAACTTAACTGTACTAATTTTTCTAATTGTTGTTGTTTATTATGATTACAGCAATCAAGGTCTAACTTATTGGCTTTCTAAAAATAACCTTTACGAAGTAAAAGCTTACTTTGAAACTCTAACTCCGCTAATGAGTTATTTTACAGCTTGTTTATTGGTATTAATTGAAGTTGTGATTGGAATAATACCTGGAATTATCATGTATCCAATTTTAGGATTTGTGCTTGGAGCTGAAAAAGCTTTAATTGTAATTTTTACAATGGGATTACTTGGTAATTTAATTAATTACTATCAAGGAAAAACATTAATGGATGCATTTATTGATAAAAAGAAAAATGCAAAATTACTTGAAAAACTAGAATACGGAGGAGGTCTATCGTTGTTTTTAATAAGACTAAATCCCCTAACCTCTGTAGATTCTGTGAGTTATTTCGCCGGTGCAATAGATATGAAGGTTACAACTTTTATTTTAGCTACGGGACTTGGCACTTTACCATTTATTTTTGCAGCAACTATTTTCGGAGTTGAATTTTTGAACTTAGTAAAACCATATTTAGAATTACTAATATACATTACACTGGGAGTTGTAGCTTACAAGGTTGTAAAAGCTAAGATGCAGAAGAATAAAAAGTGATTGATCCTTGGGTCAATGTAATTTTCTCCATTGCATAAATTACTTCATCAACTGATGCATCTTTGTCTAAAAACAAAACATCACTTAAGGCATAAATCATAATCTGAAATTCATGTTTCTCATTTGAAGGACAGGGACCAGAGTATCCATATTCTTTAAATGAATTAAGTCCAATTGTACTCCATTCTAATTTTGAGTTTTCCGGAATAAATGTATTCTGAGGTTCTATGTTCCATAATAGCCAATTCAACCATCTTCCGGATGGAGAAGATAGATTTTGCATTACTACAACAAAAGATTTAGTCTTTTCAGGTACGTTTGAAATATTTAAAGGCGGACTTATATTTTCACCATAACAAGTGTATTTCTTTGGAATCTCTGAATGACTCTTGAATGCAAGTGAAGTAATTTTCAACATTATTGTATTTGTTTTAAATTATCGACATCAACATTTAAAGATTCATCTAGTTGAGTTACTACGTCATTTTTATGACCACGAAGAGCATTAAACTTCTTAATTTGTGGAACCAAATTACGGTTCCATGATCCAGATAAGCTAGTGAATGCTTTATTAGCTCTTTGAAGACCTTTTCCTACATCAGTTAAATGATTTGTAAAGGTTTGTAATCTGGAGATTAAATCCTGACCTGCAATTTTTACTTCTTTTATTCGATTAGAAAGTTTATCATCTTTCCAAGATTTTTCGATAATTATCAAGATAGAAAGTAAAGTGGCTGGAGAAGCAAGAATAATTTTTCTATTAATGGCATAATCCATAATTTGAGGGTCTAATTCCATAGTTTTTCGAATCAAATACTCACCAGGTAAAAACATTACTACAAATGGTGCAGTTGAATCTACAGAGTCATGATAAGCTTTTGAGTCCAAAGTATTCATATGTTTTTTAACATCATTTATAAACATTTTCTGAAATTTATCTTTAACATCTTTATCTTGAGCATTAGACGCTTTAAGAAAGTTTGCTAAAGGTGCTTTTGCATCAATGATAATTTTACGACTATCTGGTAGGTTTACAATCATATCCGGCCTTTGGATGTTTCCATCTTTAGTAGTTAATGTAGTTTGTTCTGTAAAATCAACTTTATCCGTTAAACCTGCCATTTCAACCACTCTCTTAAGCTGAACTTCTCCCCAGTTTCCAGCTTTTTTGTTGTCAGTCAAAGCGGTTTCAAGAGTTTTAGTAGTTTCTTGAAGACGTTTTTCGGCCATTAAAATTTCTTGAAGCTGACCTGAAATCGCTCCATATTTTTTAGAACGATCATGCTCTAAATGCTTAATAAGGTTTTCTTGTCTTTCGAGATTGCTTTGAAGGTTTTTAACAAAACTCTGGATTGATTCTTTTCTTAAATCCAAGTCTTTATTAGCTTTAGAACTTAGGTTTTCAAACTTGCTCTCAGCTAAATTCAAAAAGGTATCCTGAGAGTTTTTCAAAGTTTGCTGTGCCAAATCATTAAAAAGGTTTTGCAACTTATCCGATTGATTCGCTAAACTTTGAGATAAGTATTGGTTAATAAAGTGCATCGCAATACATCCTGTGATTGCACCGAAAATAAAACTTAAAATGTAATTCATAATTGTATTTTAAACAAACTTATTATATAGGAATTTTCAGAAAAAATTAAGCAATTAATTTTAAAACTTCTGGGTTCAGCCAAGCTTGGTTCTCAGAAAGCTTATAAGAGATTTTTTCAACATCAATAATTAAAATATCAGATCCAGGATAAGTATCCTCTAAAACTTGTAGATAAATTTGTTCAAAGTTGTAAGAAAGATTTTGAATTCTTACTTTTATTGTTTCTTCCCCATTAAAATAATAAGCTTCTTTTCCTATTATTCTTGCATCAATCACTGAAAAATTTAATTTGCGAGCTTCATCTCCTTCAATCCTCGTATAACTATTTCTTTCTTCTGGATTAGTCGGGTCATCAACTACTTGTGAAGAGGTTGAAAAGTTATAATTCGACTCGTAATTTTGATTAGCTGAATCTCTACTCAAGTCTTTTACTGGAACTATTGACATCCTTGGATCGAAAGCTTGATAGCTGGTAGCATCAACCTCTTGAGTGTATTGACTAATGCCTGGAGTCATTTGAATAGAAATACTTTCTTCTGTGAAATTAAATATATCTGGGTTTAATTGTATGGATTTAATTTTAGACAAATATAATTCAGCATTCAAGGTCCATAATTGAAGGGGTTCAACTTGTTTGGTTTTAAAACTTGCCTTACCCTTTTCATCTACGTAGTTTGGTGCAAAGGTATTTATGAAAGTTTGATTTGTTACATTTTGGAAAAACCAAGTTGAATTAAAATCATTACCAGTAAAAGAATAAGTAATAATTTGATTATAAGAAGTAAAAGCTTCTCTAATAATATTCATCATTAGTACTTGATTGTACTTACAAAATCTAATTAAAAATGCATCATCTGTTAATACATTATCTGGAACATAATTTAATATATCAGGAGTAATCTGAGTAAATTTCTTTAATATTCCAGGTGAAGATAATACTCTAAACCATTCAGATTCTTGACTTAAATTGCCTTTTAAAAACTTTTCACGAAAAACAGGAAACATAGATGCGCTACAGGGATGGTCAGGCAACTGATCCATATAAAGTTGTGAATTAAGAATGAAATTTGTTTTTTCACTTATCAATTTTTCAATTTTTTTTACTTTCATCTTCTCAAGAAGATTAAAAATACCTGGTTTAATTTCACCATCTAAATAAGACCTTACGTCAAACATAGTTACTTCATTCATTTAGAAATGGGTTAATTTTTTTAATAATTTCAATTATTATATACATGTAGTAACAAAATTTTATGGCAATTTTACTTCCAAAAAAACCTGATTATGATATTAACAGAACTTTTCCAGAAGACGTACTTAAAGAAAGTTATGAGATAATTCTCGATGAAGCCTTCAACCAAACTAGAATGCAGGTTTCTGGAGTTACAATTGACGGTGAAACATCAAAGGATTTGGATGATGCAATTGACTTTACAAAATTTAAGTCTGGTTATAAATTAGACATTTCTATCGCCGATCCAAGTTCTATAATACATATGTCGTCTCAAATTGATAATGAAGCTTTAAAGAGAGTTTTTACTTTATATAGAAATACTTACAACAATCCTATGATTCCAAGCTTACTATCTGAAGATTTAATAACTTTAAAAGAAAAATCTAAAAGACCCTGTATCACTGTAAGGTCGTTTTTTGATTCTGAATTTACTATTGTTAATTATGAAATATTTCAATCCTGCATAGATCTAAAAAAAAGATTAACTTATTCAACTTGTACTCAGGTTTTAAATAAAGATATAGATTTAAAGATACTGAATAAAGAATATGGTTTTAAAGTTGACAAATTTTTAATAAACATAGGTAATCTAGCTGCTAGCCTAAAATCTCAAAGAATAGGAAAAAAATACAGTATTCAGAGCTTAAGTTCAGAGGAGATAGTCTCGGAATTAATGGTTTTAACAAATCATCTAGTTTCAAACTATATGATAAGTAATAAAATACCAGGTCTTTTTAGGTCACATGGTTTTAAAAGTTCTTGTCCTAATGAAAGAGCTGAATATTCAAATTATAACTTTGGACACTTAGGATTAAGCTTAGATTCATATACTCATTTCACTTCTCCATTAAGGCGGTATCCGGATTTGGCAATCGGAAGGATATTACATAGTCACTTTGATGAAAAATCATTTCCTTATCTAGAATCGGAGTTAAAAGAAATGTGTGAATACTTTAATCAAGCTGAGATTGACACTATTGATGAATCACTTGGAGATGATTTTGAATTGGATGTTGACTCAAACATTACCGATATTTCTGATAAAGATTTTTTAGAGGACTCACTATATATTTTTAATTTGAGTATAATTCATGAAAATAAAATTTTAGATTTACTTGATCGAAACTTAATAAACGCGAAGATCATCACAAACATTCTATTGGACGAAAGGAAACTAACAAAAGGATGGCTAAGAGTGAAATCAGCCATCAAGGAAAAAATCGATTCTTTACCTAATTTAGCCCTAAATATATTACTAGAAGCCTGTAATAATCATCTTTTAAAAATTGCTAAAATTGACTTTGAAATATTTCCAATAGATTCTTATACTCACTCAAGGATACTCCTTACAATAGACGGAAAATATTATTCCAATACAAATGGTGTGGTTGCAAACAGTTCAAAAAGAGCAAAGGCTTTATCAGCAAAACTTTGCTTATTTGGATTGATTGAAAAAAAACTTATAGAAACTGAATTCAACTATCATTACAAATGATAATGTGGAGCGAGTAAGGGGAATCGAACCCCTGTTTGCGCCTTGGCAAGGCGCCGTAATAGCCACTATACCATACTCGCTTTTTTCTATATACATAGTATATTTTCTTTGAAATTTAAATCAAGATATTTTTAATATTTTCTTTATTTTACTCGATATCTTTTCAAATACACTACTATGAATTTCGTGAAGTGAATTTTCAGTTATAAAGTTTTCCAAGTAATCCTTTGAGGATAAATCGATTAATAAATTACGTTCTAAAATTAATCTTGCGAAGTTAACTTTATTTTCAATTGGGACTTCTAAAGAATCAAACATTATTAATACACTATGATCAGCAATTATAATATCGCCCTCAAGAAAAGACATTAAACTTGGAATGAAATCATTACCAGATATAATTTTAACTGGATTGTTTAGACTATTCATTTTTTTTTATTAATTGTGAAATGTAGATTATATATTCTTTTCTAAAAATCAAACTAATTATTAAATTTAAATAACATCACATCTCCATCTTGAACTATGTATTCTTTTCCTTCTAATCTAACTTTACCTTTGTCTTTAGCTACATTCCAGCCTTGGCAGTCAACAAAATCTTGATAAGCAACAACATCTGCTTTAATAAAGCCTTTTTCAAAATCCGTATGAATTACTCCAGCTGCGTTTGGAGCTGTAGCTCCCTTTTTAACAGTCCAAGCTCTTACTTCTTTAACTCCTGCAGTAAAATAAGTTTGAAGCCCTAAAACATTGTAAGCTTCTCTAATTAAACTATTTAAAGTTGGCTCTGTTAATCCCATTTCAGTTAAAAAATCTTTTGCTTCTTCTTCTGAGAAAGAAAGTAGATCTGATTCTAATTTAGCAGAAACTGGTACTAAAGTATCATTATCATCTAAAGACAATTGACTTCTAATTGCAGCTAAATCTAAATTTGCCACTTCATCTTCTTTGCTATTTACAACATAGATAAAAGGCTTATCAGTTAAAAGATGTAAATCGTGAAGTTGTTCGTGTTCTGATTCTGTACATTCAAAAGAATTTACTTTGTTACCATCAGCTAAATGTTGGAATAATCTTTCGATAATACTAGCGTAGGCTACCTTTTCTTTGTTACCACTTTTTGTTTCAGATTTTGCTTTGGATAGTCTTTTCTCTACAGTTTGTAAATCTGCTAAAATTAATTCGGTTTCAATAATTTCTTTATCTCTGTTTGGGTCTATTGATCCACTAACATGGTGAATATCATCATCTTCAAAAACTCTAACTACATGAGCAATTGCATCAACTTGTCTAATATGACTTAAAAATTTATTCCCAAGTCCTTCGCCTTTGGAGGCTCCCTCAACTAATCCTGCAATGTCTACAAATTCTATAATAGCTGGAACTTCTTTCTCTGGTTTTATGAATTCTGAAATTGAATGTAATCGAAAATCTGGAACTTCAACAATTCCTACATTTGGATCAATTGTACAGAAAGGGTAATTTGCACTTTCGGCAGAGTGGGATTTAGTTAGGGCATTAAACAAAGTAGATTTCCCAACGTTAGGAAGTCCTACAATTCCTATTTGAAGACTCATATTTATATGTTATTTTGGCTTATTCTATGAGATTTTAATAAAAAAAACAATACTTTAAATTGCGCGTTTAATTTTAATTTGTAATAATAAATGAAATTAATTTTATTGAATGTTTCAAATCAAAGTTTATACAGATGGAAGTTGCTTAAAAAACCCTGGAAATGGTGGTTACTGCGCATTACTTCAGAAATTTAAAGATGGTGAAAAAGTTACGGAAGTTTCTTTAGTAGGAAATCAACCAGCTACCACAAATAACAGAATGGAAATGATGGCTATTTTAAAAGCAATTATCTTTTTAAATCTTAAAGAAATTTCCGATTCTCAAATTGATTTTTATAGCGACTCAAACTTAGTAATTAGCACTCTTTCAAAAGGATGGAAAAGAAAAGCAAATTTAGACATTTGGCAGGAGATAGATTTAGCTATTATAAACTGCAAAAAAAATGCCAACAAATTAGGTTGGCATTGGGTTAAAGCTCACAATAATCATCCGGAAAATGAATATTGTGATACCGAAGCTCGTAAAAAAGCTATGGAACTAGAGTGATTCTAATTTAGCTAAAATTGCATCTTTTGATTGAAATCCAGCCATTCTATCAGCAATTTCACCATTTTTATAAGTGATTAACGTTGGAATCGATGTAATTCCAAGTTCAGTAGCAATGTCTTCTGACTCATCAATATCTACTTTAACGATATCGTACTTCCCATCTACTTCTTCAGCTAATTGCTTTAAAACCGGAGTAAGCATTTGGCATGGTCCACACCAATCAGCAAAGAAATCAACTAACACTGGTACTTTTGAGTTTTGAATATAATCTTTAAACTCCTTTGAACTTAATACTTTCATACTATTAAAATTAAGTAATAATTAGATATAAATTAACTAATTTTGTTTTTTTTCGCAATCTAATTTTAACAATCACCTTCAAGAATTTGACTTAGACCTAAATGAAAATTATATAACTCTAAATACTCAAAAGGAAGAATTGGAATATCTAAATCAAATTTTGAGATTAAACTTTGAGTTTCATCTATATTTTTAAACGGAACCTGTATGTGACTTAGGTTTTCAGGAAGAATAGATCTATCTGTTCTGGATTCAAAAATTTTAAAATGAGGTTGATTATCTAAATTTAAAGTCTGAATTTGATTTCTCTTAACTCCCAATACAACAGGATAATTTTCATGAATAGTAGAATTACCATTAAGTAATAAACTCAGACTTTTTCCTCTGTATTTATTGTCATTTCTAAATGTACTCGACCATAAGTTAACATCAAAAGATTTAGGATTATTTTTAGCTTCTAATCTTTTTAAATAACTTTTTTTAAGAATCTTTTTCGATGTTTTGAATAATATTTTCTTTGAAATTAAAAATAAAAACATAAACCAAAGAAACTTTTGACTTAAAAACTGAAAATCTAGTTTTTGATTTTGATCCATAAATAACATTGCATAAAGCTTGGCATAGGTTCTGTTTTTGCTAAGAGAAATTGTATTTTTACTAGCTTCCAAAAATAAATCATCATTAAACAAGTCCTTATTAGGATTAATACCTTCAGTTAAGATTTTTTCTAAAATATCTATCGCTTGATTTGAAGTTCCTTCATACTTAGACTCGTTTATGATTTCATAAGCATATCTTCCGGTACCATGATAAAACTCTGTATTTTGCAAAACTGTTTCAATCTTTGCAAATACATCTTCTTGGCTTTGATTAGTTAAATACTGACTTGCATACTGATTCGCAACATCCGTGTATTTGATAGTCATATATTTTTCTAAAAAAAAACTAATCATAAATAATATTTAAATGTTTTTACAGGACTTGAATCAAACCTTAAGACTCGACTATAATCTAAAAAACAAGTCTGTCAAGATGGAGATGATATTTAATTTTAAGAAATAGATTTTAATTAGTTTTAGACCTAGATTTTGTTATAATATAAAAAAAGCCTATGAAAAAATTAATTTTTATTTTTGCTCTACTAATTTTTAATTTGAGTTATGCTGATTTAATGGATTTAAAAATCATCTCTTCTGATCTAGAAATCGGTGAAGATATGTCTTTTGATATTAAAAGTTCTGGAATGGTTATTAAGTCTAAACATTCAGATCTTCATGATCTTGATATAACAGTAGTCAATGAAAATAACTATAGAGAGCATCTACATCTAGAAAAAGATCACGATACACCTTCATTAGATGAATACGAATACTTCTTAGTTAACACTTTTGATACTAAAAAAATTATTATCAATAAATCTTCCGATTTGGATTTTGAAATAAGTTTTTTTGAAAAATCTAATAGTTCTAAAAACAATAATTTAGTTAGTTTTTTAGGTAAAAATTTCAAAGAGGATGATGTTATAAAAAGAAGCTCTTGGCTTAAAAATAGTACTCCATATAGATCATCATCTAAATTAGGAAATTTAAATAATCTTTCTTATGTTTCAAAGTGGAATACAAAAGATGTATCAGCTATAGATTTTAAAGAAAATGGGAAGTGGTATACATGGCCAGTGAATTATCTTGAAAATGTAGATAGCATTATCATTCATCACACTGCATCAACTAAGCTTTTAAACAAACCAAAGCAAGCTTTGAACAATATCTATACCTACCATACTAAAGTTAGAGGCTGGGGAGACATTGGATATCATTATCTAATGGATCAAAATGGTAATGTTTATGAAGGTAAATTTGGTGGAGATGTTGTGGTTGGAGGCCACTCTAAAACATTAAATAAGCATGCAATTGGAATTGCTGTAATGGGAAACTTTGAGGAAAATAAACCAAAATTATCTTTAATTAATTCGCTGTCTGATTTAATCGCATTAAAGGCTCATAAATTTAATTTAGATCCTAATGGAAAGTTCACAGTTAAAGGAAAAACCTATGATGTAATCCAAGGCCATAAAGATAACGACCATACACTTTGTCCTGGAAAATATTTATATGAAAAAATTCCAAACATAAAACAGAAAATTTCATCAAGACTTGGTAAGTTAGACAATGAATACACAAAAAATATATCCAGCTTAGATATAAATAAAAAAGGAAGTATTTTAAATCTTGAAGTTGGTAAAAATTATATTAAAACATACGAAATAATACACAACAATCCGAAGAAAGATTTAGCAAAACCAAAAATTAAAAATCTTAAAAATCTTAAATCTTCAATTTCAAGTTTTCGAAAAAAATCCAAGAATAAATATGAACTTAAAGTTAAATTAAGAGCTTTAAAAGACTTACAAAATCAATCTTTAGTTTTATCTTTTAATAAAGATCTTAATTTACAGCTACCTGTAAATGCTTTTGCTTCTAAAGCAGAGGTTAAATTTTCAAAAGAAAGCTTAAACTGCAAAACTAAAAAATGTAATTTAGAGTTAGAACTCACAAATACTAGCAAAAAAACGATTACCGATTTAGAATTAGCAATTATGGATTACAATTCTAAAAATAATTTTCCGGATTTTAAAGTCTCCCCTAGTCGGTTTGTTCTAAAGAAAAATCAAAAAAAGAAAATCAAAATTGAAGTTAATAATTCAAAAAAATACAAAGGAAATGTGTTTTTAAATGTATTTAATGAGCAAGGTGCATTGAACAACAAAGGCCTTCAGATTAAGTTTCCAAAAACCAGAACAGTAACTTCAAAAGTTAAAAGTAAAAACTTTGATATTAAAAAAGGTAAAAGTTCGTATATAAGTGTTAAATTAGACTTCCCTATTTCTAGTCTTAAAAGACCAACATTTAAAGTTGATCAGAAAGATGTGCTCTTAAGAAAAGCTAGAATTGTAAAGATAGGAAAAAACTACAATGTATTTTTTAGAGTCAAATACAATAATCTTCAAAAAAGTACACTTAACTATGAGCTAAAATCTGGATCTAAAATTGTTTATAAAGGTGATATAAACTTTAATGAAAAATCAAAAGTAAAGAAAACTACGAAAGTAAATAAAACACCAACTAAAACATCGAATATTGGAAAACTAAAAAAAGACGATATTAGTATTCTTCTTTCAAAAGTTAATATGTCAAATTTAGAATTTAAAACATCTAAAAATGTTGATTTAAAGATAAATTCTCGGATACAAAAACTTAAAGCCAATCAAATTGTAAAAGTCAGAGCCTTAAATAAAGGAATGATAATCACAATCAATGGAAAAAGATCGCCTGCTAACCGTCTTGAGATAATTGGATCAGATGAAAATATTACGACTCTCTTAAATTATGAAAATCGTCCAGCCTTTAATTTATCTTTAAACGATAATCAATTTAGAGGTGGAATGAAAATTTCTGCTAATAAGCAAAAACTTGAAGTTGTGAACAAGCTTGGTCTTGAAAGTTATTTAAAGGGTCTAGCTGAGATTTCAGACTTTGAACATCCCGAGAAAATAAAAACAATAGTAGTGGCAGCTAGAAGTTATGCTTATCACTATATAACAGATGGTACTAAGTTCGCTGGAAAAAAATATAATTTAGATGACGATCCAAATGTTTCCCAAAAATATTTAGGATATGGATTTGAAAAAAGAGCTCCAAATGTAATTAAGGAAGTTCTTAATACTCAAGGGCAAATGGTGACATATAATAATAAAGTTATTAAAGTTCCCTACTTTAGCCAATCAAATGGCTATACAAAATCCGCTAAAGAAGTTTGGGGATGGAACAACACACCATACCTTCAATCCGTAAAAGACGACTGTCCAAAAACTGAATTTAAGGGGCATGGAGTTGGAATTTCAGGATGTGGATCGAAAAATATGGCCTTGAAAAATTATAAATTTCAAGAGATAATAAAATACTACCTGCCAGGTACTAATATAAAAACTTTCAAATGATTCTTGGTATAAACACATGTACTCAAAAGATCGAAATTTGCTTAATTTGGGATGGAAAAGTTGAATATAATTCAAGCCTACACCAAAAGAATGATTCTGAATTTATTCTAAATTCTCTAAATCAAATTTTAGATAAAATTGGGAAAACTGTTTTTGATATTAAAAAGATTGTTTGTGTTAAGGGTCCAGGAAGTTTTACGGCTGTCAGAATAGGAGTTATAATTGCAAATACTTTAAAATCTCAAACTAATTGTGAGCTTTTTGAAATTGATACTCTAAATTATCTTAATTATTTTTGTAGTTCAGAAGAAAAACTACTACTATCGGCAGGTGGCAGTGAATTTTATCGATTAATTAATGGTGAAATAAAACTACTAAATTTCAAAGAAATTCCAAATCAAAAATACTTAGCAGAGGTATCTAAAAAGCAAATTGAAAAACTCGATTTGAATTTTGAATTCAATCCCATTGAATACAATTTAGATGTATTTTTAAAAGCTTTTATAGATGGGAATGTGAATTTAAAAGATTGTGAACAAATAATTCCAAACTACGTTAAAGAAGCCAATATTGATTTAAGTGGTTTTTCGAATAAAACTAAAAACAAAGAAGGATACTTTATGGTCTTAATGTCTTTTATTTTGTGTTTTTTAATGACTCCCTTGATTATTAGTTTATATGAAACTGAAGTTGGTCAGATTCGAACTTACGCTGCCAAAAAAGAGTTTATGGAACAAAAGTTGGTAAAGAAAAATCTTTCAACTCAAATTTTTGACAATAAAGATTGGCATGGAAAAAACATTCAAGAAAATTTAACTTTAGATGAAAATTTCAAACAACAAATTGTTAACCAAACTGTACAGACTTTAAAGTCTGGTGCTTTGATTGCTAACCCTTCAAGTTGTGATAATTTTGATTTCTTAGAAACGACTGAATGTGAAGATCAAGAAAATACTTACGCTTATACTGTTCCGCTTTTTAATCATGGTTCAAGTAATACTGATTGTAGTAAATTTGACTTAACTAATAATCAAGATTCAATTGATGGAGATTGTGCGTTTAATAAGTTAAGTCTTTCAGAAAGTGATTTTATTCCTCTTTTTTCCGATCAAGAACGAGAACAAAACGATAGAAAAATATCACTTCGTTTAAAAGGTTTTGATCTTAGTGGTCAATATCAACTTGATAACTTCGTACAAAAAGATAAAAGCCCGGTATTTGTGGAGTTAAGTTTGATTCAAGAAGATGATATTTATGCTCCTAAGTTTACTCTTGAAAACATAGAAGATGGTCGTAATAATAACGACAATTTTGAAATAACAGCATCAAAACTTATTAGCAACACCTTATTTGATTACATTGATATTGATACTGATACTGATATCTTCTCTATAGACTTAAAAAGTTTAGAATTTAGAAACATTAAAAATCTTGAAGAGGAATTTACTTGGAATGATTTAGATAATATTTATTTAAAAGTTAACTTTCCTAATTCAATATTTAAGGATGGAAAGGATGGAAACAATGAAAATATAAAGAATTTTGAATATCAAATATTAACCAATTTCAAAATTGGATTAGATAAAACAATTATATTTAATACTATTGTAAAAGATGGGGCAGCATACTATGATAGTTATGTCCATATACCTGTAAATCTAAATGATCGACAAGGTATTGTAATCGATAACTAGAAATTATGAGAGATTTACTCAAACCTCAAAAAATAAACTTTATGTCAGGTTTATTGCTTTTAATATCAAGTTTTAATGTTAATATTAAAGACACACTAGCTCAAGAAGCAAACATTCCGACCTTAGAGCAAGTTTTTGAAGATACTGATTCAATTGAATGTATTGTAAACCAAAATGTTCATCAAACGCTAGAGGGTTCTAATTTTACGATTGGTCTTTCAGGAATGTCTGGAGTTTTTCTAGGTGAAATCAGAATGCAAGATACTGAAAATATTGATTTCAGTACAGGAAACTGGCCTGCTTTCGATTTAAACTTTGATTTCTTCTCTACTGATATAAATTACAAAAATGGTTTAGCAAATTCAAATCTAGATTTTTATATTTTCTTTACCGATAGAGCTCAAATCTATAAAAATTTTGAGAATGGAGAAAATTTTGAATTGTTTTTAGATTCTAATAATCAAAATATTGCAAATTTAAATCTCTTTTTTACAGAAATAACATACTTCCCTCTTCTAAATGAAATTTGGATTTTTTCTTCTTCCCCTGATCATTTAATTCGACTGACCATTAATCAAGACAATTATCAAAATCTAGAAGTTGGTCCAAATTTACAAAACGAACAACTATTTAGATCTGTTTCAAAAGCTACTCAGATTTTAAATCATACTATTTTAACTCAATATTCAAATGGAAACTGTGGGTCTTTAAGCATTACTACCGATGGAGTGTTTGATTTAGGAAATGTATTACCTGACAACGTAAGACATTTGTGTAATGAAGATACTGATTTGATTGTGAACGAAAGAGAAATTGGAGTTTTTTATTTTAAAAAAATCGACGGAAATATAGATCAAGTTATTTGCAACGACGGAAGTCTAAAGCCTCAAATTACTAACAACGTTGAACCCCCGGTAGATATGGAATTAGACATGGAAGTTCCCGTTGATATGGAATTAGATATGGAAGCTCCAGCGGATATGGAGTTAATTGATGACATGGAAGTTCCAATTGATATGGAATTAGACATGGAAACTCCAGTTGATATGATGGTACCTCTTGATATGGGGGTAGATATGGAAGCTCCTGTTGATATGGGTTTAATTGAGGACATGGAAGCTCTGGATGATATGAGTGTTCCAGTCGACATGGAAAGCATCGAAGATATGGAAGCTTCGGTTGATATGATCGTACCTCCTGAAATGGATTTAGATATGGAAGCTCCAGTTGACATTATGGTATCTCTTGATATGGAAAGTATTTCCGAGGTAGATAAAGACATTGTTAACAGAAGCGACAAGGACATTGATGAAGAAGATTTAGACATGGAATCAATCAAGAAAAAATCTAATAAAAGAAAGGATACTGGATGTAATATAGATTCTGGAGAAAGTATAAATTCTAGCTTCTTACTTTTATTAGGAGTTTTAGCATCTGTAAGACGAAAGAGATATTCATAAAATATAAATCTATGTTTGTCTTTTAATGAAAAATAGTTTATTTTGTAAAAAAAAATATATTTGTATGAAAAACAAAGCAAAAATTTATAAATTATTATCTCTAAACTTTATTGTGTTTTCAGTTATTATGATTCTTGCACCTTTTTATCCTTGGTGGATTTTTGCCGGAATTGGTGGGTTTTTATATTTAATGTCTAAACATAGTTAATGTTATTTTTAGTTGCTACTCCGATTGGAAACTTGTCGGATGTTTCTTTTAGAGCTATTGAAACCTTAAAAGAGGTAGATTTAATTATTGCTGAAGACACAAGACATACAAAAATTCTTTTAAAGCATTTTGAAATTGATAATAAAATTGATTCACTTCATAGTTTTTCAAAAGAAGAGAAAATTTTACATTTTGTGAAAATACTAAAAGAAGGGAAAAAAATTGCAATGGTATCGGATGCTGGAACTCCAACTATTTTAGATCCTGGTTATAACTTGGTAAAACGTTGTTATGAAAATAATGTTTCTGTTTGTTCAATTCCAGGAGCTTGCGCTTTGACAGTTGCACTTTCTGCAAGTCCTTTTCCAAAAGATAAATTTTTATTCCTTGGTTTTTTGCCAGTAAAAAAAGGAAGACAAACTATATTTGAGACTATTGTAAACTCAAAAAATACAGTGGTTTTTTATGAGTCAAAACACAGAATCGAAAGAACTCTTAAAACATTAGCTGAAAAAATTGATGAAAATCGTTTAATTTGTGTTGCAAGAGAGCTTACGAAAATTCATGAAGAATTTACAGTCTTACCCGCAAAAGATATAATTACTAAGAAGCTTCCATTTACCATCAAAGGTGAATTTGTGGTGATGCTTGCACCTAGTAATTTTGAACTTAAATATGAATAAACAAGGGTTTACCTTAATTGAAATTTTAATTGTGATTAGCTTAGTCGCCTTTTTAAGTACAAGCATGTTTGTAGGATTTGAAAACTATACTCAAAGAAGTAGTGATTTAAGAGCTAGAAATTCTGTAATTGAGTTTATTAATAAAAGTCAAAATTATATTAACTTTGAAAACTGGAAAGATTCTGCTGATAAGAAATTAATTTTCTTAATGAATTCAGAGGAATTTTCTCTTAAAGATGGTGATGTTTTAATATTTGGAAGTGACTCTTTTAATGATTTCGAATTAAATGAAGGAAGTCTAAGGATTGAATTTGATACAAAACAAGATTGTAGCCTTGGAGATGGTGTACAATCCACAAACCTTGTACTCGAAAACAAGGAAGGTAGGAAGGCATTAGAGATATTTTCGGATAATAAAAATTGTTATATAGAAATTTTAAAAATATGATAAAAAAGGGTTTTACAATATTAGAAGCGACTTTTTCTATTATGATTCTTTCAATTGTAATTTCTTTTGGAGTTTATTTATCTAGTAAAAGCTTTGATAGCTATAATAGATTTTCTTTAATGAATTTAGCTTATACCCAGCATGAAAATCGTTTGAGCTTAGTATTAAATTTGATAAAAAGTAATCAATTAAAATTTCCAAATCATTTTGATACTTGCAAGTTAGCAAGTATAAATATAATCCAACATCAGGACTGTGTTAATCAAGATCAAGATCAATTTCAAATTCTAAATAATTTAGAAACACGTGTTGTTGAGCTAGATGATTTGGATAATTTGGACAGTCTAACTCCCCTATTTTGTCAAAATCCAGATTGCAGTGAATATGATTTTTCAAGCACTAATTTAAAAAGCTTTCCGATTTACAGTTATCTTTTTTTAAATCCAGAGGAAGATAAATTAGAAATTCAAACCTATTATGAATTTAAAGGAATTCAATATTCTATTAATACTAAATTAAAAATATAATATGCAAAAAAAAGGTTTTACTCTTATTGAAGTTTTAATTAGTGCTAGTATATTTTCAGTTATATTTTTAATTGGGACGCAAAGTTATATTTCTGCTGTAAAACAATCATTTTTTAGTACTTCTAACCAAGTCTTTGACAATCAGATTCAAATTTTTATCAACCGTTTAGACAACTTAATCGAAGGAAATACTATAAATCTGAATGAGTATTTTGTGCAATGTCATATGGCCGGTGATTGTCCTTTTTATGGAGACATTCTTAATCCGGAAGATAATACAATGAATTTTGGTGAAAACGAGGGTCTTTATTATCATCAGTTTTTTGATTTAGGAACAAATACTGACGGAGGTCAAGATGGCTATTCTTATGATTGTACAGATCGTGATTGTATCCTTGGAATTATTGAATCTTCAAAGGATGTTTTTCAAGGATCTTTTGGAGGAGAAGATGGTACTAATGCAATTTGCAATTCAGATGAAGTTGGATTTAGAATCCAAGAAAAATCGATCGTCGCGTTTGTAGATAGACTTTCTACTGCAAATTGCGAAAATAAAGAGATGGAATTTTCGGTTTTATTTTTAAAATCCAAAACAGATCAAGATCAGTTAATAATTGGTAACTCTGGTGGTAATTTAGTTTATCAAAAACTTAAGAATAAAAATAATGAATTTCTTGCAAATGGTTTGCCTACTTACTTCGCTTCCTATGATGAAGAGGTTAATTATCAAACGCTAGCTGGTTCTGAAAATCATTTAAACTTTAAGAATTTAAAAATTGTAAACTTTAAAGTCAAAATTGCTCCACTTGAAAATCCAGAGTTTGCAATTGCTGAAAATAACAATGATAACTTAAGGGCTCCAAAGTTGGAAGTGAGTTTTACTATAAGTCAAAAAGAAAGTTCCTCTCTTTTTAAACTCTTTGATAAAGAAGTTAAGATTCATAAAATTTACAACCTTTAGGTTATAGGGGTTGTTGCGTGTACTGACTTAACTTGAATGCTAGATGCAGATTTTCCTAAAGTTTCGCTATAAACAAAAAAACTAATACTTAAAAGTAGGAATACACTTGCAATAAAAAGAACTAATTTTTGGTTTTTCATATAACTTTATTAATTACTTAATTATACCTTAAATAAAAGAAAAAGTAAAATTTGACTACTCAAATCTTTTGAAAGCTTGTAAATATTTTTTTGAATGTTGAAAATCTTGAATTAGGTTTATATCTAAATGCTTTTTTAAATTATAAAATGCAATACTAGCCTTTGTGAAATCTTTTTTGTAATAATAATAATTGGCAAGCAACAAATGATTCTTAAAATCATTTGGATTTTGATTGATAAGACTTTGAATTTCTACCTCAATATCATCCCCTCTTAAAGCTTTGCTTTTTAAGAATGCTCTTTTAATTACAAAGTTTTGAGATGAAAAAGTATTTTTATTTTTTATGTAAAATTCATCCAAGTTATCTTCTTTAATATAGTTTAAAACTTCTAAATTTGCTTTTAAGTTTGTTGGATTGAAAAACAATGTGCTTTCTAAAGAACTTAATTCATCTGTATTTTGAAATTTCTTAAACTGTAAATGCCCATAGAAACTACTTGTGAAAAAAATCGTTATTATTGATGTAAGTAAAATGAAATTTATTTTAGCCCTAGAACTAATGGGTTCGAATTTATAGTTGAAAATAATAGCAAAAATCAAAGTAATTAAAATTAAACTAGGAACCGAAAAAAAACTAAATAATGAAATAATTAGGACTGGCAATATTAGTAATAACTTAATAGGTTCTTTTTGCATTAGTCTTATAAGTAAGCTAAAAACAAAACCAAGGAAAACTAAAGATGGAAGCCCTCCTATTATTAAAAAATCCATTATGACATTATGTGACTTATCAAAAATTACATCTAAATTTTGCTCTACAATATAATGTGTAGAGTTAATAACTTTGGGAAAGTAACTTTCTAGTCCATAAAAATTTAAACCTAAAAGATTATCTAAAAATAAACTAAAGCTTGATTTTAAAATTTCAATTCTAGATTCAAAAGATCTACCAAGGTGAAAAAACTCTTGAAAACTAAACATCGCAAATAATGGTAAAACTAATACTGTAGCTTTTTGAATGTAATCTTTAAAATTTATTTTTTTATAGAAGTAGAGTAAAAAAACAGCAATTGTTGCCAATATTGCAACTTTTGAACGAGTTAGGAGTAGAGCTAAAATCGGAAAAACAAAAATTAATTTATGATTTTTAGAATTTTTTAACTTATTGTATAAACCCAAACCTAAACTAAGAGACAAATACTGTCCAAAGAAGTTTGGAAGTAAAAAACTAGAAAAGATCTTTCCATCAAAAAAATGAATTTTGTCTATAAATCCATATATATCAGGAAATAATAATTGGAGCATTCCTATAACAGATAATATATTTGCAACAATTAAATTTACACATATCACTCTATTAAATCGCTTTTGAGAGAATGATTGAAAAAATAAAAAAAGAAAAAACAGTAAAACATAAAGAAAAATTCCATAATGACGAGTATTTGAACCAATAAAATTAATAAAAGAATAATCAGTAAAAATAATACTATGAATTGAAATGTATACAATATATGATAAAAAAACTTTGGAAATTGGTGATTTTAAATTACAAATTTCAGTTTTGGAAAAATAAATTACAAGTAAATATATAGATAATACAAGAATACTTAAAAGACTATTTGAATTATTCAAAGTGGGAATAAAAACAAAGGGTAAAAACAGAAAGAAATTTCGTTTGAATATTAAAAATATATTTTTCATTTTTATAATTAAAAAAAGGTAGAGTCTCTTAGATCATTCAATTGTTATTATATCAAAGGAATGCGACTCTGAGAAAATCTACCTATTAGCAGTTACCAGCTACAAAACTTATTGCCTTACTTTGGTTAGTTTTAAGTCTTACCTAGCTAACGAGTTAGCGTTGAACGGACCGCCTGTTTTTATGTAGAACTATGACTTTAAAGCAATTTGGCTATAAAGTGATAGTAACCACCAGACTAAGATTTCTTCGGATAAAAGTGGTAAATGTTTATCCCATCATAAAGCAAAAAAAGATCTCTAAACTTTTAAGTTTATTTAGAAAGCTATTTTCGCTTTTGAATTTCTATCTTTCAAAGATCATACTATAGTAACAAGTAAATGTGAGTTATGCAAACTTATACTGTTGCGATAAAACTAATTTATGTTAATTGATTTTTTTTATAAATTGATCTAATATAAGAAAAATTATATTAATTGTTTATTGTATGGGGAAAACAAGCATTACAAACACACTTAAAAACTTACGCTATCACATCAAAACTTACGGCTGTCAGATGAATTTTTCCGATTCAGAAAGGCTTTCAGGTTTACTTGAGAGCTATGGATACAAAAACACCGAGGATATTAAAAATGCTTCTTTAGTTATATTTAATACCTGTTCTATAAAACAAAAGGCTGAAGATAAAGTTCTTGGAAGTATGAAAATAGTGGCTAAATTAAAAAAAGATAATCCAGATCTTCTTATTGGAATCACAGGTTGCATGACTAGAGTTCCAAGTACTAAGAACTCTGAGGATAAGGACAAATTATTTAAACTACTAAAAGATTTAGATGTTTGTTTTCCAATAAAAGATCTTACTAAGCTTCCCTCTTTGTTGAAAGATATAAAACCAGAACTAGCTGAATTTGAAACTCAAGAGGCTGATTTAAATAACTATTTTAAAATACAACCAAAATATAAGACCAGTTTCCAAGCTTATATTCCTATTATGACGGGATGTGACAAATTTTGTACTTACTGTATTGTTCCCTACTCTCGTGGAAGAGAAGTTTCTAGACCAATTTTAGATATTATAAATGAAGCAAAAAAACTAGTGAGTGAAGGCTGTATTGAATTAACTTTACTAGGTCAAAACGTGAATTCGTACGGTTTGAGCTGGACTGATCAAAAATCAGGCAATTTTAGCTATGAAGAAAACCCTTTTGTTCAGCTTTTAAAGGCGGTTGATGAAATCGAGGGTCTTCAAAGGCTTCGATTTACATCTCCTCATCCACAAGATATGAAGCACGATGTGGTAGACTTTATAGCTGAAAGCAAAACTATAATGCCTTGCCTACACATGCCATTACAATCTGGATCTGATTATATTTTAAAAAAAATGAATCGTAATTATAACTCACAACAATTCAAAGAAAGTATTGAGTATATAAGAAAAAAAATACCAGGATGCTCAATTACAACCGATATGATTGTGGGTTTTTGTGGTGAAACGGATGAATACTTTCAAGAAAGTAAAGCTTTTTTTAGAGAGATGTGTTTTGATTTAGCTTTTATTTCTCAATATTCTACTAGAAAAGGAACTGTTGCGGGTATGCTGAAAAAAGATGATGTTCCAAAAGAGGTTAAGTCAAAAAGATGGCATGAAATGAATGATTTGTTAAGAGAAACTTCTTTTATAAATAATAAAAAATTTAAAGATAAAACTGTAAAAGTTTTAGTTGAAAAGTTTTCTGAAAGAAGTCAAAAGCTTCATGGTAGATCGGAACACTTTAAAGAAGTAGTATTTAAGGGACCACAAGATCTAATCGGAAAAATAGTAGAAGTGAAGATCGATAATGTTTTAGAGTGGTTGCTTGAAGGGTCTCTAGTTTAGACTATTTATTTATGACAATAAACTCTGAGTCAAATGGAATTTCATAAGTATTTTCTTTGATTTGTGTATATTCAAAAAGTGGTGAGAATAAAGTTTTATCCTTAGGTAGAACTACAATCAGTTGAACATCTTCAAAATGCTTGTAGCCAATCACTTCAACTTGTTCATTGAAATCAAATTGTTTCTTTTGAGGAAAATAAGTATATTCTAGATTTGAGCTTTCTTGAAATGGTATTAAATTTTCTTCTAATAAAATATATTCGGCTTTGGTTGTATTGTCAGCATTTAAATCTGGAAGGTATATTCTATAAAAATTTTGAATATTTTTTTTCAATCCTGAAAATAAATCATGTTTATTTTTCAAACCTAGTTGCTTGAAAATTGACTCAAGGTAAATTTGATTTTCATTTGAATAAGGGTGGGAGGATGATATTTTGATAGATTTTTTAACTTTCTTGTTACTATGATCGATTATCATTTGTAATTTTGATTTTTGGGAAAAGAAAGATTTGTATCCATTTACATTGGCTTTTGAAACTGTAGTTATATTTGGATTCGTACTATGATAGAAGTTATATTCTTTTAAAAGCTTATCTAAATTAGGATCTTTTGAAGTAATTTGAAGATCACGTGTATCAAAAGACTTCCTTAAAAAATTGGGAGATTTTAAAACCTGATTCATTAAAATTGAAATATGATCATTAATATTTTCCTTTAATTTTAATTTATTTAAATACGTATATTGATACTTTAACTCAATAGGCTCTACTATCATTTCGTTGAGAAAACTTAGGTTAACTCCTGCTATATAATCATAACTTTTAGAAATAGCACTTTGTATTTGTTTATCAACTAAAAGAGCACTTTTATTGAAGTCAGGATCAAAATTAGAGTCTCTTATGAAGAGTTTACTATTAATGTCTTTAAATTCTAATGGAGAATCGATTTCTGGTACTAATTGACCGTCAAAATCATAAACATCCTTAATATCTAGTTTTTGTACTTCACCTTTAAAGATCTCAATATCTAAAAGCGCACTAATAAAACCTCCTGTTGCTCTAGATTCATAATCATTTTGCAACAGAACTAAAATATTATTTTTTCTATTTATTCCAATTAAAGATTGAATTAATTTTAAATGGTCTTCTATATTATAAATTTTAGAATTCAATTTATCTAAAGTTTCAGATAGTTTAGAGTTAATTAAATAGTTTTCTTGAAATCTATATTTAGGGTTTAGAATTAACTTTTGTATTTCTTTAATATTTTTATTGAAATTTTGAATATCATTAGAAAATTCTGATAAAAAAGATATATAAATTGGATTAATCTTAAGAATGCTTTGCGTTTGTAAGACTAATTTGTTTTTAGTTGTAAAAACAAGAAAGTTTTCCCAATTATTTAAGATCTGACTTAAATCATCCTTTATTTTAAATTGATAATCATTGAAAACTGGATGGATAAAACTTGCCTTTTGCAATAAATCATCAATGTTTGTTTGAATCTGTTTGAAATCACCGGATATCAAGTCTTCTTTAAGAGTGTTGCTTTGTAACAGAACAGCATTATTTTTGAATAAACTAAAAAGAATTAAAATAGTTATTGGTAAAAAAAATTTAAAGATGTATTTATTCATAGAAAACAGTAATAGAGTTTAAGGAGTCATTTAAGAAATTGAAGTAACTTTGTGTTTTAAAACTTGGGAAGACATATTGTAGAAATAAATCAGAAATTTTTAGTAAATCATCGTCATAAAATGCTTTACTAACCTGTATACTATCTTCATTAAACAGCTTGGATAAATCTAATTTGTAATAATTTGCAATTGAATTATCTGGAAGTTTTTTGCTGATATTATTTAATTCAGCTTTTTCTTTTAATGTGAAAATTTTATTATTATTACAAACTTGAATAGTCTTATCAAAGTTAACTTGAATTCCTTCATTGAAATTATCGATAAATTTTAAACTTTTAAAATTGGATCTATCAAAAAACAACATCGGTTCTTTAATACTGAGGAAATTTAAATTTGGATTCAAGCAACTAAGATCCTTTGAATCCAAATTGTATTTCAACCCCTCCAAGGATTTTAAATTATGTTCAGCATAAGAATTTAAAATTAATCGTCCATTGAATTTATTAAAGGCACCTACTAAATCTGTTTTAATTGGTAGGAAATTAAATTTTTCATTTATAAAATTTTGTGAGATGAAAACATAACCAATTTTAGATTTTGCAATGTTTACAGTTAAGTCTTCGAAACTACTTGTTTTATCAAAGCTTAGTTCACAGCTTGGATCTGTAAGATAAAGATTATTATTAAAATCAATGAGCTTATGACTAGAGGACACTAAGATTTGACTTGGTTTTAAATTGGGAAATATTGTAACAAATGAATTTTGTTTATTTAAACAAGTTACGTTAGCAAATATATTTTCTTGAATATCTTTTTCTGTTTTAAAGTTTTGCTTAGAATTAAATCGATGGAAATTAGTTAAATGGTATTTCACTTTTAAGTCTGGAAACCTTAAAACCTCTTTTTTGTTTAATGAAATTGCATAATTGGTATTTGAAGGTAAAAGCCCAAAATTACTTTCAAAATTAAAATATTTAAAATAAAAAAATTGTCCTGTTTTCAGGATCAAAAGCAAAGCTAAACAAGTGGAGATAACAATTCTAAAAAATAGTCTCATAAGTTTTTTTTACATTATAAATTTTATTTATCTTAGTTGCAATTAAAGATTCTCTAAAAGTGTTTTTTGCTTTACAGGAAAGATAAAATGGCTCTATAATTATTGCAAATTAATCAACTTTAAAATGCATCCTAATATTCTTCGGCAAAAATTCTTAGACTTTTTTAAAAAAAGAAATCACACAGTTATCCCCTCTAGCTCACTAATTCCTGAAAATGACCCTACTTCACTTTTTAATACCGCAGGTATGCAACCTTTAGTTCCTTACTTGTTAGGAGCTGAACATCCAAATGGATCAAGATTGGTAAATAGTCAGAAGTGTGTAAGAACTATTGATATTGAAGAGGTTGGAGATGATACTCATTGTACATTTTTTGAAATGCTAGGAAATTGGTCACTTGGTGATTATTTCAAGGAAGAATCTTTAAAATGGAGTTTTGAGTTTTTAACAGCTTCCGAATCTGAAGGAGGGCTTGGATTAGATAAATCAAGATTTTGTGTAACTTGCTTTAAAGGAAATAAAGATGTTGAGAGAGATCATGAGGCTATTAAAATTTGGGAAGAGCTGGGATTTGTATTATCAGATAATGCTACTAAAGAAGATCGAAATAGAATTTATTTATTTGATGAGGATTGTTGGTGGAAACTAGCTGAAACTGGACCTTGTGGGCCAGATTCTGAAATTTTTTACTACGCTGGAGACTTAAATGATCCAAAATACCTCAACAATGAATACTGTCCGAATGATGAAACTGATCTTTACGTGGAAGTTTGGAATAATGTATTTATGGCTTATTTTAGAAATGAAGATAAATCGGTAACGCCTTTAAAGAAAAAAAATATTGATACTGGAATGGGATTCGAAAGAATTGTAAGTTTTGTTAACGGTGTAAACTCTCCTTACGAAACTCCTCTGTTTTTAGGTGCTATTAATTTGATAAAAGATTCTTGCAATGAATACAATGAAAAATCAGCTAGAATTATCTCTGACCATACAAGATCGGCTGTCTTTTTAATGGGGGAAAAAAATGCAGTAACTCCATCTAATCAAGATCAAGGTTATGTACTAAGAAAGTTAATTCGTAGAGCCGTAAGACATGCTAAAAAATTAGGTATGCCAGCAATGGAAATGATAGAAATTGCAAAGAATTTCATTGTTTTATATGGAGAATACTATACTAACTTAAATGAAAATCAGGATTTTATATTAAATGAATTAGAACAAGAGATTAAACAGTTTGAAAAAACTTTAATCAGTGGTGAAAAAATGTTTGCTAAATTCTTAGAAAAAACTGAAAAAGTTCTATCTGGAGTTGATGCGTTTCACTTATACGATACCTTTGGATTTCCAATTGAAATGACTTGTGAGTTAGCTGAAGAAAATGGTATTGAAGTTGATTTAGAAGGATATGAAAAAGCTTTTCAAGCCCATAAAGATTTATCAAAAGCAAACTCTGCCCAAAAATTTAAAGGTGGTTTAGCCGATCACTCTATGGAAAGTACTAAATTACATACTGCCACTCACTTACTTCATCAAGCTTTAAGAAATATTCTTGGGGATCATATTGAACAAAAAGGTTCTAATATTACTCCTGAAAGATTAAGATTTGATTTTAATCATACGGAAGCTGTCTCTAAAGAGCATTTAATTGAAGTAGAAAACTTAGTAAATGAGCAAATTCAAAGAGATCTTCAAATTTCTAACTCAGTTATGTCTGTTGATGAAGCTAAAGAACATGGAGCCATTGGACTTTTTGAAGATAGATATGGTGATAGTGTGAATGTTTATAAAATTGGTGACTTTTCACTAGAAATTTGTGGAGGTCCACATGTTGAAAATACTGGTCAAATAGGAAAGTTTAAAATTAAAAAAGAACAAAGTTGCGGAAAAGGAATTCGTAGAATTAAAGCAGTAATCTCTAATGATTAAAACTATTACATTTATTCGCTTCCCATTTGAATCTAGAATGGGTGGCGAAGAACTACATACCGTAAAGCTGGCTGAATTCTTTAATAATAACGGATTCAAAGTAAGACTGATTTCAAGTTGTAAGGTTTTAATTTCAGAATTCAAGAAATTAGGACTTGAAGTTTATGAATTTAAACCTTTTAGAGCTCCGGTTACAAAAATATCTATGCTTGCTTTTATAATAAAATACCCGTGGAGTTTATTTAGATTTAAAAGTAAATTTAATTCTGATTTTTTTGAAAATGAAGCTTGTACTTTTCTCTTAAATATTGGAGAGAAAATTATTTTCTCTAAGTATTTATCCAAGGTTAGTAGCAAAGTTGTTTTTATGGAGCATGCCAGAATTGGAAATTTCATCCTTAAAAATCCTTTTTTATCGCATTTAAGAAAAGTTTCTAAGCTTAAAACTATTGAAATAGTTAGTGTCTCAAAAATAATGGAACGAGATTTAATCAAAGCTTATAATCAAAAGGCTACTATTATTCCAAATGCAATTTATAATCTTAAAACACTAAGAAATAAAACTGATTATAAATTAAAGAAAATTGGTTACCTTGGTAGATTTACAGAGGATAAAGGATCAAACTTAATAATCAAACTAGCCTCTAAAAACAAAGATATTGAATTTTTAGTAAGTACTGAAAAGTTTGAAAATTCTCCAAACAACTTAAAATGCCTAGGTTATTTAAAAGGCAAAAAACTAGAAGAATTTTGGGATCAAATCGATTTACTTTTACTTCCTGCCAGTAAAATTGACCCTTTCGGATTAGTTGTGCTTGAAGCAATGCAAAGGAAAGTACCAGTCTTGATATCTAATAATGTTGGTGCTAAAGATTATTTCAAAAAAGATTTAGAAATATTTATAGAAGACTTAGATAAGATAGAAAATAAAATTCAAGATTTAAAATCTAAAGAAAAGCTTATGCAAAAAGTTGCATTAAATGCATTTAAAAAGATTAGCTCTATGACAGATGATAAAATGCACCAAAGTTATTTAAATCTTTTTAAGTAAAGCTTTAAATTTTAAGTAGGTCTTTTTAAAGCTATAATTTTTTATAATAGAATCAGCATTGTGCTCTAACTGTTTTTGAAGCTCAAGATTATTATTTAGAAATAATATTTTATCAGATAATTCTATATGATCTTCTTTATCAAAGTATAGACATGCATTTTTAAAGACCTCTTTAAACACTGGAATTTCTGAGATTAAACACGGTACTTTATTTTCTAAAGCTTCTAATATTTGCAATCCAAAACCTTCAATTTTTGATGGATTCACTAAAATTGCAGTATTTGAAATGATAGTTTTTAATTCTAAATCACTAACATAGTCCTCTAATATAACTTGATCCTGAAGATTGTTATCTTGAATGTATTTTTGAATTTCAGTGATATATGGATAAGTGAATTTTCCAACTAAAACTAACTTCTTATTTACTTGATCTTTAATATGATTAAACGCTTTTAATAAAACTATTTGATTCTTTCTTTCTAAAAAAGTTGCATTAAAAGTAATATATTTATGATTTTTTTTATATTTTCGTTTTTTAAATTCAGAAGAACCTGGAAAAAACACATGTAAATTCTTAGATTTAGGATTAAAAGTCTTCTTGAAATCTTCTAACTGTGAATTTGTTGAAAATAAAAATGTATTAGATTTAAACCTAGCTAATATTGGCAAGCAAATTCTTTCAACTAGCGTAGGAAAAAACTTATGACTAGAAGTTTTAAAGGAAATTAAGTCATGAACCACAACTACTGACTTACCTCCTAAAATAGAGATAATCAAAGGTGTTATATATGATTCAGATGCAAAGAATGTTAATTTATTTTTTAATATTAAAAAAGCTGACTGGATATGAAATAAAAGCTTTGAATACTTTTTAATATTTAAATTTTTATCTTTAATTTTTATATCTCTTGAAGTCGTAAAAGCATAGACCTTAGACTCCTTTAGCAAATGATCTAAGAGTCGTTTTGTATAAATAGCCTTTCCAGTTGGATGATCGGAAACTAAGTGGCGTACATCAATTGCAAAATTGAACATTATTTACTTTTTTACTTAATAAGATTATAGTTCATTTAAGTAAAATATCAATCATGAAAATACCTTCAAGAATAACAGATATATTTCATAGATCGAGAAGAATAAAAAAAATTTACCACAATTTAAATATTATATATATTTTTTCGCTTGTGAGTCTTTTTTTTAACTTTTACTCTGATATAGATACTTACAACACGGGTCTTAGTATTAATAGTTTTCAAGGAGAGCTTTCAATAATCGGAATTAACCTTCTAGTAATCCAATCAGTTTTAATAATTTATAACATTGATAAGAACATAATTGACAAGAAAATTAAAATACTGAAAGGAATCCAGTTGGATCTTTCAAACTTAATAGGTATATGTTTTTCAATCTACCTAGTATTATTATATTTTTTTATAACTCAAAGTAATGCCTTTGGTGTTAATCCCCTTTTTAAAAATTACGGAATTGGATTCTATACTTTCTTAACACTACAAATTATAGCTTTATTTAAGCTATTGAAGATTAAGAATGTTTAACTTTACAATTTTTTTAATATTTGTTTACTAATTTTTATTAAAATAATTACGAATTAGCTTGACGGTGAATATACACTCACCTATAATTCAAATACAAAAAACATTTAACCAAAAAGAAATGCCAACAAAAAAAATAACTGAAACGAAAAAAGTTGATGCTAATAAAGAAAATAAACTCAAATCACTAGATGTAGCTTTAAGTCAAATTGAAAAAAGCTTTGGTAAAGGATCTATCATGAAACTAGGTGAAAATAAAAGAGCTTTAATTGAGACTATCTCAACAGGATCGATTTCACTAAACATAGCATTAGGTGGGGGTATCCCAAAAGGAAGAATAAGTGAAATATATGGACCAGAAAGTTCAGGGAAAACAACTTTAACACTTCACACAATAGCAGAGTGTCAAAAAAAAGGTGGTATTGCTGCATTCATTGATGCGGAACATGCACTAGACCCAGAGTATGCAAAAAAAATCGGTGTAGATATTGATAATCTTTTAGTTTCACAACCAGATAGTGGTGAACAAGCTCTAGAAATTGTTGAAACTCTAGTTAGATCAAACGCAGTAGATTTAATTGTAGTTGATTCAGTAGCTGCATTAACACCAAGAGCTGAAATCGAGGGTGATATGGGTGATTCTCACATGGGTCTGCAAGCTAGATTAATGAGTCAAGCTTTAAGAAAATTAACATCTATCGTATCAAGATCAAATGTATCTATAATCTTTATTAATCAACTTAGAATGAAGATTGGTGTAATGTTTGGAAATCCAGAAACTACAACTGGTGGTAACGCCTTGAAATTCTACTCTTCTGTAAGAATGGAAATTAGAAGCGCTGGTAAAATTGAAGGAAATGGACCAGATGGAAAGATACTTGTAGGAAATAAAGCAAAAGTAAAAGTTGTTAAAAATAAAGTAGCACCACCATTTAAGATTGCAATATTTGATATTATGTTCAATAAAGGTATTTCGTATGAAGGAGATCTGATTGATTTAGCTGAAAGATATAGTATTGCTAGAAAAGCTGGGGCGTTCTATTCGTATCAAGAGAAAACAATTGGACAAGGTAGAGAAAACACAAAAAACTATTTAATAGCAAATCCAGAAGTTGCACAACAAATGCACAAAGAAGTGGTTGAAAAAATAAAAGAAAGCATAGTTTAGTGGAAAAATTTGATAAAAAAATGTATGCTCAAGCTTTGAAATATTTATCAATCAGAGAGTATTCTGAGCTTGAGTTATATAGAAAATTACAAAAAAAATTTGTATGCAACAACTCACAAATAATTAAAGGAATTTTAGATAAGTTAAAAGGTTCAAATTACTTATCTGACGAAAGATTTACATCATCTAAAGTAAAAAGCCTTATTAATAAAAAATATGGTCCGAATTATATAAAATTGAAAATGTTAAATTTTGGAGTTGATTCAAAAAATACAAATTCAGAAATTTATAAAAATATTGAATCGATTGAACTTAATTTAGAAGATTTAATAAATAGAAAATTTCAAGATTCTACTTTTGAAGAAAAAAATAAATTAATTCGTAAGTTAATTTCAAAAGGATACGATTCTTCAATGATTTTAAAGAAAATTGACGAATTCCTTGCAAAAATTGAATCTTCATAGTAAAATTTAACAGTGAAGTCAGCAAGGAGCTGATTTTTTTAAGATAAAATTAACAATTATAAAATGCAATCACAGTTTCAAGCTGCAATTAACCAACTATGCAGTGAGAAAAACTTACCTAAAGAGGAAGTTTTAGAATCAATTAAAGCAGCTTTAAAAACTGCCTACAAAAAAGATTATGGTAATAGAGAGCAAGAAATTGAAGTTGAACTTTCAGAGTCTGGTGAAAACGCAACAATTTACCAAGTGTTTACTGTAGTAGAAACTGTAGAGGATGCCGACTTAGAAATGACACCTAAAGAAGCAACTAAATACGAAAAAGCTGTAAAGGTTGGAGATGAAATAAGAGTAGATGTTACTCCTATGGAATTTGGTAGAATAGCAGCTCAAAGTGCAAAACAAGTTATCCTGCAAAAATTACAAGAATCAGAAAGAAAAATTATGTATGATAATTTCAAAGATAGAGAAAACGAACTAATTAACGCACAAGTTCATAGAGTGCAAAATGGTCATGTGTTTATTGACTTAGGAAAGATTATAATTGAACTTCCAAGAGATGCACAAATTAAAGGTGAAAGATATTTCGCTGGACAGAGACTAAAACTTTATTTAGATAAAGTTATTAAAACAACTAAAGGTCCTAAACTGCTAATTTCAAGAACTCATCCAAAATTGGTTGCAAAACTTTTTGAATTAGAAATACCTGAGGTTCACCAAGGTTTAGTTAAGATTGTGAAAATTGCTAGAGATGCCGGATTAAGAACTAAAATGGTAGTTGAATCAACAGATCAAAAAATTGATCCTGTAGGATCTTGTGTTGGTCAAAAAGGTGTAAGAATCAAGAGTATAATGGAAGAGTTGAGCGGAGAAAGAATTGATATTATTCAAAACCCAAGTTCACAACAAAAACTAATTAGAGAAAGTTTATCTCCAGCAGAAATCAAGTTTATAGATCTAGATGAGGATAAATCAATTTTGAATATATATGTAACTGACGACCAAAGACCTTTAGCAATTGGTAAAAGAGGACAAAATGTAAGACTAGCATCGAAACTTCTTGAATTAGAAATTAATATAAAAAACTTTGAAGACTTAGATCCAGCTAAACAAAAAGAAGTTTTAGAGAAAGAAGAATCTACTTCAAATGAGAATACCAAGGAAGAAAACATGCCTGATGAAACCCCTGATGTTGAAGATGTTCATGAATTAGGATTAGACGAAGAAACTATGGATGCATTAGTAGAAGCTAATTTAACTCAAATCATACAATTAAAAGGACTTAGTGTTAAAGACCTTTCAACTATTGAAGGAATAAGTAAGGAAGCTGCTGAAATAATTTTTGAAAAATTATCACAGTAATTATTGAAACATTAAAAAGCCTCATAATGAGGCTTTTTTTATTTTAATGATTTTATGATATAATAAAGATAATAATTATTTTTCTTTAATGGACTCAAAAAAAATACAAGCTGCATCTAGTAGAAAAAAATCAAAGAATAAAGATGATAAAAAATCTGGATTAGACCTAAGTAATAAAATTAACTTAGAGATTCAAGAAGAAATTGTTAAGAAAAAAGCTGAAGCTCTAGGGAAAAAATATGGGTATGTAAATTTAATATCTACCCCTATAAATTCAGATCTTTATGAGTTTTGGGATATAAAGGAACTGAAGGAAGCTTTGATCATCCCCTTTTTTAGAGTGGGTTCAAAAGTTAGAGTGGCTATAAATGATCCTAACTTTTCAAAAACAAAAGAAGTACTAGAGAAAATGAAAAAAGAAGGATTTGAACTACAACTTAATTTAGCATCACGGATTGGAATCTTGTATCAATTAAAGAAATTTACAGAGGGTAAAATTAAAGATGATAAAATCGAAAATGTATTAGATGAAAAACTAATAGAAACGTACCAAAAAGAAATTGAAACCTTATCAAGGTTAGGAGAAAGTATTTCGCTTTCAACTTTATCAAAAGGTATAAACGATTTATTAGTTGGAGGAATCAAAACAAAAGCTTCTGACATACATATGCAACCACAGGAGGAAAAGACTTTAGTTAGATTTAGAATAGATGGAATGCTTCAAAAAGTACTAGAATTTGATAATAAAATTTACAAAGAATTATCCAAGCAGATTAAATATAAATCGGGATTAAGACTTAATGTAAATGATATACCACAAGATGGTAGATTGTTTTTTGAAGTAAATGAACATAAAATTGATGTTAGAGTTTCAACGATACCTACCGAATTTGGCGAAACAATAGTACTAAGACTTTTGGATTCAAGAAAACAGTTTTTAGATTTAGATCACTTAGGCTTTAACGAAAGAGATCTATCAATTCTAAATGAAATTTCAAGTCTTTCGCAGGGTATGATTTTAGTAACTGGTCCAACAGGAAGTGGTAAAACAACTACTTTATACTCATTACTAGCTAGATATAACACATCAGACCGAAAAATAATAACCTTAGAAGATCCTATCGAGTATCACCTAGACAGAATTGTTCAAAGTCAAATTAATGAAAAAAAGGGTTATACTTTTAAGATGGCGCTTGAATCGGTATTAAGACAGGATCCAGATGTTGTAATGATTGGTGAGGTTCGTGACTTAGAGACTGCAAACACAGCTTTACAAGCATCCTTAACTGGACACGTTATGCTTTCTACATTGCATACCAATAGTGCACTTGAGGCTATCCCAAGATTGAGAAATATGGGATTAGAACCATATCTCATTGCACCCTCATTAGATACTGTTATGGCTCAAAGATTATTAAGAAAGTTTTGTCACCATTGCGTAGAAGAAAATGAAATTAGCCAAAAAGATTTAGGTATTTTGGAAGCAGAAGCTGAAAAAATTTCAAAAATAACTAAGAAATCTTATATTGTTCCGTCTAAACTCCCTTGTGCAAAAGGTTGTGAAAAATGTAATCATACTGGTTACCTAGGACGAATTGTAATTTGTGAAATTTTTAGAATAGATCAGGAATTCCGAGATATGATCTCTGAAGACGTTCCTTTTTCAAAACTTCTTCAAAAAGCTCAAAAAGAAGGTATGATAACAATGTACCAAGATGGTATTTTGAAGGTTATCAACGGTCAGACTTCTTTATCTGAAGTTTTAAGAGTAACCAAATAAATTCATTCTGATTTTGTCTTGAATCAAGTCAGTGAAGGCTGAAGTGTTTTCAATCAATCGTGCTCCATTAGCTATTAATTTTAAACAGCCTAAATAAGTTTCATCATTTAATCTTCCAGGTAAACAACAGACATCCTTTCCTAAATCTAAAGCAAAATCAGCAGTATGCAAAGAACCAGAATCTTTAGAGGCTTCATTTATGTAAACTAAATCAGAAATAGAAGCAATCAACCTGTTTCTTTTTACAAAATCATATTTATTTGGAATGTATCCATCAGGACTTTCTGATATTAAAAGACAATTTTCAGGCATCTTATCAAAAAGATAGGAGTATCTTTTTGGAGTATAATTTTGTACTCCAGATGCAAGAATTATTATAAGTGGTATATTATATTTCAAACTCATTTTTACAGCTTGAATATCAGTTCCATAAGCTCCACCTGTAACAACAACAACATTCTTAAATACATTATTTTCAAAAAAGTTGTCCAACATTAAATATCCATAACGACTTTGTATTCTTGATCCAACAATAGCAACTTTTAATTTCTGGGAAAGTAACAGTTCAGTATCTCCTCTCAGGTAAATTTGCTTAGGAGGTTTATGTAAATTTTGGAATTTTTTTAAATATTTATTTTGCATAAAAAGAGTTTAGACATCTACACTATTGTGTATAAGAGTAAAATTCTTTTAAAAATTAATTAACAAAAAATTAAATTAATTTGAGCCTTGAGTCCTCTAATAAGAATACTTGACCATTGAAATTATCTAAAAGATCTACATTATGGGTCACTATTATTACTGTGGTGTTATTTTTGTTAACTTTATATAGCAGTTCGATTACCTCTCTAGCATTTTTAAGATCTAGATTTCCAGTAGGTTCATCGCAAATTAAAATTGATGGATTGTGTACTATTGCTCTAGCTAAGGCACATCTTTGCTTTTCACCACCAGAAAGCTCTCGCGGGTATGCGTTGATTTGGTGAGATAGACCAACTTTTTCTAAGGCTGTAAGTACAGCTTTTTCCATTTCTAACTTTGGGAAATTTATAACTTCAAGAGCAAATTTTACGTTTTCAAAAACATTTTTTTTGGGTAGTAGACGAAAATCTTGCCAGACCATACCAATGTTTTGACGGTATTTTTGGCGAGAATTTTTCTTGAGTGATGAAAGTTTAATTTCATTTACTAATATTTCTCCTTTACTTGGTTTGTAAAGGCCCATTAATAAATTTAAGAGTGTAGATTTTCCGGCTCCAGATGGACCAATAATCGCATTCAAAGAAGATTTCTCGAAGGCTACATCTACGCTATCTAAAATTGTTTTTCCAGCTATTTCAAAGCTTAAATTTTGAATATCTATCATTGATAAAGTAAAGATAATGTCTATAATAAGGATAATTTAATTTTTAAAATATGCCAAATAAAACACCTTTTCAGGTTGACTCAAAAGTATTAAAGAAATATGCAGATGTTTTTATTAAATTTGCCTTAAATCAAGGTAAAGGTATTAAAGCAGGTGAAACTGTAACCTTACAAGTGCCGGAAAGTGCTCGTCCTATGCTAGAACCCCTACAAAGATCCGTGCTTGAAGCAGGTGGATATCCTATTTGTAGATTGATTCCGGAGGGTCTTTCAAAAAGTTTTTTTGAATTAGCTTCCGATGATCAAATTGAATACAACCCAAAGAAGATGTTAATGGCTAAAGTGGAAGAAGTTGACCATTTTGTTTCTATTATTTCTGATTTTGACCCTTTGGAGCTTGCTGGAGTTGATTCAAAGAAGATTATGCAAAGATCAAAAGCTGGAAAATTTTATAAAGAAGCTTTGTTTAAAAAATGGGATTCAGGAAAAGGTTCATGGACTCTTGGAATGTATGCAACTCAAGCTATGGCTGATCAAGCTGGACTTTCAGTGGAAGAATATTGGGATCAAATTGCAAAAGCTTGTTTTTTATATGAAGAAGATCCTATAGCTAAATGGAAAGAAGTTTATGTTGAAATTGACAAAATTTTAGATTACTTGAATTCACTTGATATGAGATGGGTAAATATTAAAGGCGAGGATTGTGATTTAAATATTTACATTGGTGAAAATAGAAAATGGCTTGGAGGATCTGGTCATAACATTCCATCTTTTGAGTGTTTTATATCACCAGATTGGAGAAAAACAAATGGTTGGATTAAGTTTGATCAGCCTTTACTTAGATATGGATCAAGAATTGAAGGAATCGAGCTTGAGTTTAAAGACGGTCTTGTTGTGAATTCAAAAGCTTCGATGAATGAGGATTTATTAAAAGATATGTTAGCTCAAAAAAATGCTGATAAGGTTGGGGAATTTTCTTTAACAGATAAAAAACTTTCTAGAATTACTAAATTTATGGCGCAAACCTTATTTGACGAAAACGTTGGTGGTCCTTTTGGAAATACGCATATCGCAGTTGGTTCGGCTTATAAAGATTCTATTAAAGGAGATCCTAAAGATTATACTCAAGAGGAATTTGATAATTTAGGTTTTAATGAATCAATGATTCATACAGATATTGTTTCTACCAAAGATAGAGTTGCTACTGCAACCCTAGCAGATGGTAGAGAAATTGTAATTTATAAAGATGGTGAATTTACTTTTGCAAAGTAAATTTTGATACTACCTCTAAATGTCGGGTGTGTGGAAATTGATCAACAGGGGTTACACTTTCTAAAGTGTAGCCTTTTTCTTTAAGTGCAATTGCATTTTGAGCAAAAGTTTTAATATTGCAGCTAACATAAATTAAGCTTTTTGGCTGTAAATCTGATATTAAATACAAAGCCTTGTCTGTAAGACCACTTCGAGGAGGATCTACAACTACCAAATCAGGATTTGGGAGCTTGGTTTTCTTTAAAACTTTATATACATCCCCTTCTAGGAATTGAATGTTTTCAATTTGATTTAAACCTGCATTATTTATAGCAGCTTGAATTGATTGAGGTTCAATTTCTACTCCGTAAACTCTTTGAGCTTTTTTAGCTAAGACTATTCCAATTGTTCCTGTTCCACAAAATAAATCGTAAATTATACTTGAACCTTTAGCATAGTCTTGAACTAATCCATAAATAACTTCTGCTTGAGTTGGATTTGGCTGGAAAAAAGCTTGCGGAAGAATTTCAAATGTAAAGTCTTTGTCTTTAATATTTAATTTTTCTGTTAAAAACTCTTTTCCTGAAATGTGGTGGAGTTTAATGTGAGTTTTATGTCCTTTTCTTTGGAAAGTTGTGTGTAAGTAAATAGATGTAAGCTCTGGAAACTTCTGGCTTACTTGTTGAAAATAATCTTGGTATAGATCTAAATTTTCTGGTCTTTGAACTTCTAAGATTAACATTTTGTCTTCGGTGTTTTTGGCAGTTCGAATTGTAAGATTTCTAAGGTCTCCAGTTCCGTCTCTATAATCATGAGGTTTTAGATCTGATTTTTTAAAGTACTCGAGAGTGAAATCTACAAGAGGACTACAGATTGGATCACAAAGTTTGCAATCTTCAGCTGGAACAATTTTAAATTTATATTTAAAATGGTGCATCCCAAGACAAAATTCAAAAACATCTGGTGTTACTCCAAATGAGTATTGCATTTTGTTTCTATAGAAATAAGGATTTTCCATTCCTATAATAGGATTAATTTGAGGGTCTAAATCTAAATTTTTTAAAATTCTTTGAACTTCGTTTTGTTTATAAAAAAGTTGTTTTTCATAACTTAAACATTCAAGAGGCGTGGATCCTGAAATTAAAGCATATGAATTTTGTGGTTCTACCCTATCTTTTGAAGGTTCAATAATTTCAAGAAGTTGAGCTTCTAAAAAATTCTTTTTAATTTTTCTTAGAGAAACTAAAACTTTATCACCAGGATAACTTCGATTGACTGCAATGTTGTATTTTTGTCCGTCTAATTCAAGAAATCCAATTCCTTGACCTTTAATATTTAAGCTTTCTATATTGACTTCAAGCTCTTGGCCTTTTTTTAAATCCATGTTAAGTTTTAGTAAATTAATTAAAAGAATTTGTATATTAGAATATACCTCTTTGGAAAACAAAATAAATCTTCTTTAAAAGATTTGCAAGAGAAATACTTGATTTTACTTTCAAAATGGAATGTTTCAATTGTTTTTTTAAAAGAATCTAAAGTAGGAGAAGTTAAAGATAAGCAAAAGGCAGACTTTGAAACCCTAGTTAAAAATCTTGATTCCAACTATGTTCCAGTTTTACTAGACGAAAGAGGAAAATTTCCAACAAGTGTTGAATTTAGCCAGTTTTTAGATGAAAAAGCGGTTAATTCTCAAAAAGTAGCTTTTTGTTTAGGTGGTCCTTTTGGTTTTAGAGAAGAAGATAAAGATTTTTTTAAGTATAAAATTGGACTTTCTAAAATGACTCTTACTCATGAAATGGCAGAGATTATCTTGTTAGAGCAACTCTATAGAAGTTTTACAATTTTAAATAACAAGAAGTATCACTATTAACTTTTAAGATCTTCTACGTATTGAATAGCTTGCTTTTTGGTCGTGATTTTATCTTCCAATTGAAGGTCTTTTATTTCTTCAATGATTTGAGCGACTTTGGGTCCTGGCTTTAAACTTAGGATTTGCATGATTTGATCACCAGAAATTAGCTTTGGGTACTCGGCTGGTAAGTCTTTTATGGTTTCATGATAAAGTTTTAAAACTTTTAAATACATACTTAAATCGCTAGGATTTGTACCTAAAATGTCATATTTATTTAACTCTAATAGATCTAAATACCAAATATGGCGAAACCATTTGATTTGAGTTTTTTTAGGCATATCAAAGATTTGATAAATGCTCATGTGTTTTTCAACTAAAAAAGAAACATGTTTAATAAATTGATTAGAAAATTTATATTTTTTTAATACTTTTTCGGCAATTTCACTTGAAAGCTTGGCATGCCCATTAAATTTTATTCTATTTTCGTGATCGGTGTAGGTTTGCGGTTTTCCAATATCGTGCATTAAGACTGCCCAATACATACTTAGATTCAAGCCTTCTGGCATTGATTCAAGAGCTTGCAAAAGATGACTGTAAACATCCCCTTCCTTATGAAAATCACTTGGTTGGGCTACACCCATACACTCTTTTAATTCTGGTAATATATAATCTAAAAGACCTAAATCTTCTAAGTCGTCTAGAGCTTTTGCTCGGTTTTTATCTTGTAAGATTTTATTTAATTCAGCTTGGATTCTTTCCTTAGATACATTTTGAATTAAATTGGCATGCTTTTTAATAGCCTTGTAGGTTGCTGGACAATATTGAAAATCTAGAGTGTTTTTAAATCTTACAGCTCGAAGAATCCTTAAATTATCCTCTTGGATTCTTTGATTTGGTTCTCCAATAAAACGTACTAGTTTTAATTCTAAATCTTTTTGTCCGTTAACGTGATCTATAATTTGGTCGGTACCTGGATCGTAAAACATACCGTTGATTGTAAAATCACGTCTGTGTGCGTCTTCATAGTCATCGGTGAATTCTACGCTGGAAGGTCTTCTTCCGTCCTTATAGTCGGATTCTTTTCTAAAAGTTGCTATTTCAAAATGATGCCCATCAAAATCTACCATTATAATTCCAAATTGTTTGCCAATTGGGATGGTTTTATCGAAAATGCCTTCAACTTGTTCAGGTTTTGCATCTGTAACTATGTCATAATCTTTGGGTTTTATTCCAAGTAGAATATCACGAACACATCCACCTGCCCAAAGAGCGTTGAAACCTTGAGATTTTAAAGTCTTAATAATTTGAATTGAACTAACTTTCATAAGCTTGAATATTTACCTTAATTATAGCATAATGCAGCTGATATTAATAGATTAAATGTTAGTCCTTGGAATAGAATCGTCCTGTGATGAAACCGCAATTGCAATTGTAAATCAAAAGTTTGAAGTTTTAAGCAATGTAATTGCATCACAAATTTTAGATCATCAAAAAACTATGGGAGTAGTTCCTGAAACTGCAGCTAGACTTCATGTTTCAAAATTTGATCCTGTTTTAAAAAAAGCATTGAATGAAGCTGGAGTAACAATGAAAGATATTGATTTAATAACTGTTTCAAATCGACCTGGCTTGATTGGATGCTTGGTTACGGGTTGTACTTTTGCTTCGACTTTGGGATTAATTCACAATATTCCAGTTGTGGGTGTTAATCATAAACTTGGACATGTTTATAGTTGTTTGCTGGATTTGAAAGAAGAAATTGAATTTCCGGTTGTAGTTTTAAGCGTTAGCGGAGGTCATAATGAGCTTTATTTAATTAACAGCTTGAACGAATATAAAGAATTAGGGAAGACCTTAGATGATGCAGCTGGAGAATGCTATGACAAAGTTGCTAAAATGCTTGGTTTAAAGTATCCGGGAGGACCAGAAATTTCAAGGTTAGCAGAATTTGGAGATTCTAAATCTATAAAATTTCCTGATCCCCTACCTCATCAAAAAATGAACTTTAGTTTTTCCGGTTTAAAGACCAACGTTAAAAATAAAATTCAAGAATTTGCTGAAAATGGAAATTTAGAATCAAACAAGGCCAACATAGCAAGTAGTTTTCAATATGCAATCAATCATAATTTAAGTAAAAAATTATTGTATGCAGCTACGCAATTTAACTCGAATGAGGTGCACTTGGTGGGTGGAGTTTCTGCAAATAAAAATTTGAGGTCGATGATTTTAGAAAAAATTCAAAAGAAAAATTTGAAAATAAAATTTAGACACCCTTTGAATTTTAATTTTTGCACTGATAATGCTGCCATGATTGCTCTATTAGGGCACTTAAAATTGGATAATCAAAAGGCACAAAGTGTGATTATACCACAATAATCCTGGGGTTTGCAAAAATATTTATTTAGGATATAATATAAACACTTAATTTAAATAATTACATGACAGAAGTTAAAGTTAGTTCAGCAACTGGAATGCATGATATTCTTCCAAAGAACCATGACTTTTTTAATATGCTAAAAAAAGTTATTCGACACAGATGTAGACAAGCAGGTTTTAGAAGGATCACTACACCTATTTTTGAAAAAATGGACACGATCAAAAAGTCATTTCCTGAAACAGCAGATTTAGTAGAGAGGCATCTATATGTTTTAAGAGATCCTAACGGAGAAGATTTAGTCGTTAGACCTTCAAATACAATTGGTATTGCAAGAGCTTATTGCGAGCACAACTTTGCCGACTACCCTCAACCAATTGCCCTGTACTATGTTGAGCAACAAGCAAGATTTACAGATAAGCCAGGTTACTATAGATTTTTCAACCAGTTTGGAACTGAAGTTTTAGGGCATAATGATCCGGCTCTTGATGCTCAGGTTGTTTATTTAGCTTATAAGATTTTTTCTGATTTGAAAATTATGGATAGACTTGAAATCCAAATCAATTCATTTGGATCAAGAGACGTTAAAGAGAATTATCTTGAAGAACTAAGAAGCTTTTTTGATTCAAAAAGAAGATCGATTCCATCTGAATACGAACACTTTATCGAACGAGATCCAATTCAATTGTTTTTGATTGATAATGAAGACCTGGAAATTCTTTGCCAGATGGCTCCAAAAATTGAAGATTACTGGGATGACGAATCAAGGAAGTACTTTGAGCTTTTCAAGGAATATTTAGATGAATTAAAAATTCCTTATGTTGTTAATACTAACTTCTTCAGAAAGCAGTCTTACTATAGCGGGGTTATTTTTGAATTCTGGGAAAAGAACAGAGGTAGAAAGAAAGCTGTTGGTGGAGGAGGAAGATATGATAACTTAATTGAAAGACTAGGTGGAGAACCTCAAGCTGCATGTAATTTTATTGGTGGTATTGAAAGAATTATCGCCCAAATGAAAATATCAAAAGTAACAGTTCCTTCTAAAGATGATCTTCATGTTTTCGTTGCTCAGCTCGGCGTTGAAGCGAAGAAAAAATGTCTTTCTTTACTAGGAAAACTACACGATGAAGGTATAAAAGCGATTGGAGCGATTGGTAAATCATCAATGAAAGAACAAATTGCAATGTCAGAAAGTTTTAAAGTTCCGTATATGATACTTATGGGTTTAACTGAAGTAAGGGAAGGCAAAGCAATTATTCGAGAAATGTCAAAAGGTACTCAAAAATCAATTGAAATTGATAAAGTGCCAAAAGAAATGATAAAATTGTTAGGTAAAGAGAATCTGGATAAATATTCTCCAGCTGATGGGATCAATATTGATAAATAGACCTACCAATGAATTATTCCAACCTTAATAAGACTGAGCTTAGAAAAGAGCTCAAGAAGCTAGATATTAACTATACCGAAAATCAAAACAAGGAAGAGTTAATAAGGCTTTTAACTCTAGCTAAATCCTCAGTTAAAAAAGTTAAAAAACCTACTAAAATTAAAAACACAAAAAAATATACTATTATATTTTTTGCTTTAGTTTTAGTAGTTTTAATGTTTTTTGATTATTCTGTAAAGAAGAATCGAGAAATGATGGAAAGTCAAAAACAAGCAGATAATGCTCCGGTGATTTTCGAGAAAAACAATCAAACTCACGTTGTTTACAATCATCCCTTAGTAAAACTTAAAGTTTTAACCGACAAGAATTGTAAAAGGATAGAATGTGATGTAGATAGTCAGTTAACAAAAATTAAAAATAGTATTACTCCTTTGTTTAAATCAGAAGTAATTGACTACAATTCAGGAGAGGGAAAAGCTTTAGCTCAAGATAATAACATTAATTTACTTCCGGCTTTTGTTTTCGATCAAAACGTAACTATGTTGTATGATTTTGAAGATAAAAAAGATTATTTTATAAAAACTAATGATAACTTCTTAGTTTACTTAACTCCCTTTAAATCACTAAAGAGTCCTGATCTAAGTAATGCACAAATTATTTCAGAAAATAAAAATTTAGATGCTCCATTAAGGATTACTGTATTTTTCTCACCTAGTTCACCTCAATCAAAAGATGCTTTCGAATTGATAGAAGATTTAAGAGAGAAATATAAAAATTCTGCAAATATTTCACTGAAGCATTTTAAAACTCATAATTCAGATTTTCTAGCAAGTATCGCTCTTGAGTGTTACGCAAAAGAAGGTAAATTTTTAGAAGGTCTAAATAAAATTTTTGATAGACAAGAAGTTTTGATGATAGATAGAGACGTTAATGCTAAAAACTTAGTGAATTCAATTAGCTCTTCCTTGCGAATTAAAGGTTCAGATTTCAGAAAGTGTTTTGATGATGAAACTGTAAAAGAAACTGTCATGGCATCCTATAAAGAAGCTGAGCTACTTGGAGTTTTTGGAGTTCCTACTTTTTTCGTTAATAACAATTTAATTTTAGGTAGTTATACCTTTGAAGAATTTGCAGATATAATTTCACAAATTATTGAAGATGAAAAAATCGAATTAACTGAGTAACTATGAAAAAAATTACCTTAGGATTAATTCTTACTTTTGCTATTTCATCTCTGGCTTTTGCTAATTTTACGGACGTATCAGAGCATATTTTCAAAGATGAGATCCAAAAAGCATTTACATCTAATATGGTTACCGGTTATACCGATGGATCTTTTAGACCTGACCAACCTATTACAAGAGCGGAGGCTTTAAAGATTTTACTTAGTGCTCAAATTCCTGAAACTTATTCTACGAACTCTTTGTATTTCAGCGATTATGATCAATCTGATTGGTTTTTTAAGTATGTAAATTTTGCAAAAGAAAACATGATCATCAGTGGCTACGCAGATGGTACTTTTAAAGCAAATAAAAACATTAGTATTGCTGAGAGCTTAAAGATATTATTTGAAACTCGAGAAATAGCATTTCCAAGCCTAGAAAGTTTAGAATGGTACGAAAATATAAATAGTAAAGCTCTTGAACTAAAACTTTATGAAAAGTCTCCAAATAACTTTTTAAACGTAAATGACTATATAACTAGATCAGAACTAGTTTACTTAATAGCAAAACTAGACGAACAAAATCTTTCCTTAAACTACAATTGGAATTATCAAAATAAAGATTTTTCTTTAAAAACTTTAAAATCAGATAAATATTTTAATTTAGATAATTCAGGTCTTTTAGTTATGTTTGAAGATGGTTATTTAAGTTTTGAAATATTTAAAAACACTTACGATAGATTTGAAGATAGTCTAGTTGCATTTCAACCTCTTGAAAAAACACAAATTGTAAATTCAATATTTTTCGAAAAACAAAGTCTTGCATATGCTAGCTCAGGAAAATACTTTGAACAAACCTTGGATAATGAGAAAAACTTAATCTACAGAATATCCATTGAAAAAGATTCTAATATTCAAGGGATTTTAAATAATTTTTCTTTTGAGACAGAAAAACTATCTAGATTTGAAAAGTTTGATAACTTAAAGCAAAGTATAATTGATGCTGTTTTAAGTGAAGGCTCTTCAAGTGGAATTTTAGAGAAAATTCAAAATAAAAAAGTCTTATACACTGATGTAATTGGAATTGGTTTAGGGCCAATTGATTATATTTATTTAATTGATATAAATTTAACTGTTAAAAATGAAAGAAACAGCTCAACAATTTTACAAATCAAAGACGGTGAAAATAGTGACTTTTAGTTTAATTTGTATATTTCTGACTGCATGCAGCGGACAAAAACTTGAAAAAAACGAAATAAATGTTGAAATTAATGGACCTTCAAAGTATCCTACGGATATTAGAGAAAATATTAAAAAAACATTAAATGAACAATCAAAATAATATTGAAGCTTTAAATTATCACGCACAATTTAAAGGTAAAGTTGGAATTCAACCTCTAACTATTGTAGATACAATTGAAGATTTAAATTTAGCTTATACTCCAGGTATTGGAGCACCTATTTTAGAGATTCAAAATGATCCTGAAAATGCTTATAAGTACACCTTGAAATCACGGTCAGTGGCTGTTGTTTGCAATGGTACTGCTACACTTGGACTTGGAGACACTGGTCCCCTTGCGGCATTACCTGTAATCGAAGGAAAATCTGCTTTAATTAAAAAATTTGCTAATTTGGATGCATTTCCTTTGTGTATCGAAGAGAAAGATCCAAAGGCAATAATTAAATTTTGTAAACAAATTGAACCAACATTTGGAGCTATATTATTAGAAGATATCAAAGCACCTGAATGTTTTGAGATTGAAAGAACTTTAATTGAAGAATTAAACATTCCAGTTTTTCATGATGATCAACATGGGACTGCAATTGTAGTTTTGGCAGGTTTAATTAATTCAATGAAAATTTTGAATAAAAAGAAAGAAGAATTAAAAGTAGTTATTAATGGAGCAGGGGCTGCTGGAATTTCTATTGCTGAACAACTTCACTCATTTGGAATTGAAAACATTGTACTTCTTGATTCAAAAGGAATACTTTCTAAAAACAGAACTGATTTAAATAAATACAAATTAGAAGCTTTAGAATTTACTAACTCAGAAAATATAGATGGAGATCTTAAAACAGCTATCAAGGATTCAAATTGTTTTATTGGAGTTTCTGTTGCAAATCTTTTAGATTCCGAAGATATAAAATTAATGGAAAAAGACTCAATTGTTTTTGCTCTTGCTAACCCCGTGCCGGAAATCATGCCTACCGAAGCAGTAAAAGGTGGCGCTAAAATTGTAGCTACTGGAAGATCTGATTTTGCAAATCAAATAAATAATATTTTAGTTTTTCCTGGAATACTTAAAGGTGCAGTGGAAAACAGAGTACCTAAAATTACTAGAAAAATGCTTGTGAATGCATCTGTTAATTTAGCTGCAGTAGTTGAAAATCCAAGTGTAGAAAATATTGTTCCAAAAGCTTTTGATAACGGAGTTATTGAAGCTGTTAGCAAAGCGATTAGCTAAGTTTTATGTAATCTAGATTACTCTGGGTTGCAAAACTGTTTTATAAAGACTTCAAACTCCTCAATGGACTTGAAGTCTTTATAAATTGAGGCGTATCTAATATAAGCTACTTCATCATGATTCAAAAGCATACTCATAATATCATCACCTATTGTATTACTGCTTACCTCTGCATTAGTTTTGCCCCATTTATCTTCTAATGAATCCAAATCAAATTTAATGGATTCAGGATTAATATTTCTTTTCTTAAGTGATCTCCAAATTCCGCTTTCAACTTTCTCTCTATCATAGGGTTCTAAAAAACCATCTTTTTTTTCAATCAATAATTTAGGTCTTGCGCACCTCTCAAAAGTTGTGAATCTATTCTCACAGCTTTCACACACTCTTCTTCTTCTTACTTCTCTTCCATTTTGAGTATCTCTTGAATCAATTACTCTCGTATTTGAACTATTACATTTTGGGCAAATCATTTTTAAAAATTTGTTAAGATTTTTTTTATTTTCTTTTAAGTTTTATATCTAATATAATATTACTAAATATTGAAATTTATGCAATTATCCAAAGCTTTACATGAGTACCTACTTTACTTAGAAATTGAAAAAAATAAGGCTTTTAAGACTATTGAAAATTATCAAAGGTATCTAGGCAAGTTTATTGATTTTTTAGGTGATATTCCAGTTGAAGAAATTCAACTTGATGATGTAAGAAAATTTAGGCACTACCTAAATCATTTACCTAAGAATTTATCTGTAAATACTATCAATTATCATTTAATTGCGATAAGAGCTTTCTTTAAATATTTAGCCTTAAGAGATTTTCAGGTTTTAGTTGCTGATAAAATTGAACTTCCAAAAACTATTAGACCTAAAGTTGAGTTTTTAAATATAGATGAAATTGAAAGACTTCGAGAAGCTTTAAAGGGTAGTACAGTTTCTGACCTTAGAAATATGGCTATTTTGGAATTGTTTTTCGCTTCTGGATTGAGAATCTCTGAGCTTGTTAGCTTGAATAAATCAGATATTGATTTTAAAACTAAAGAATTTGTAATACGTGGAAAAGGAGGAAAACTTAGACCTGCTTTTTTAACTCCAGAGGCTTCAGAAATTTTACAAATTTACTTAAACAGAAGAAAAGATAACTTCAAAGCACTTTTTATTTCTTTGAGGTTTAAACCCATTTTTGTTGGATCTAAAATAGAATTAGATAAATTTCGACTTTCAACCTATAGAGTCCAAGAAATAATTAGAAAAGCTTCGCAAAAAGCCGGAATAATTAAAAAAGTAACTCCCCATACTCTCCGGCATAGCTTTGCTACTAATCTATTAAATAATGGGGCTGACATAAGATCTGTACAAGAAATGCTTGGACATAGTTCAGTAAGTACGACGCAGGTTTATTTACATGTTACTAATAAAAAATTAAAAGAAATTCATAATAAGTTTAGTTGATTTGAAATTAATTTTAGAATATATTTTAATCTATTAAAGTTTTACTTATGCTTAAAAAATGTAAAATCATAGTCCTCTTGTGTGGTTTATTTTCATTACTTTCTTCCTATGCATTCAGTCAAACTTCGGTTTTTTTACCTAGAACTTCTTATCTTGAAAATTCAGATATAAAGTTTAGTGTTAGGGTTAAAAACATGAAAAATTCTTTTTTAGATTTAAATTTTAATACAAATTGTCATTTTAGATTTCGAGTATACAAGAACAAACAACTAATTTATCCAAAATACTGGTATGAAACCTGTCGGGCTTTTGCAAATAATAGAGTTGTATTGAATAATAATGCAGCTATTGAGAATGAATTCATTATACCTGGTAACACCTTGTCTACGGGGAATTATTTGGTTGTAAACACTGTGAACAATGTAGATCTAAGACAGGTTATTTCTTTTGAAATTGTAAAAAAACCAACTTTAGTTTCTGGTCTTGGTGAAATTTGTGCTGGATATCAAAATATTCAATGTGACCTTGGTTTAAGATGCGACATGGATAATAAAGACGATGGTAAGTTTGGAATTTGTAAAATTTCTGAAGTTTCGATTAATAACTCATTGGGTTTATCAAGAAATTCATATAATGAATCTTTAGAAGAAAATACTCTTAAAAATTTAAATGAAAAAAATGAAATTAAAGAGGATTCTTTTGTATCGTTAAATGATTTTTACGACACTTTGTATTATTTGAATCCCACGAAACTATATAGATCAAAATCAAATAATTTTATTAAAAGAGCAGAAGCTTTATCTTTATTTGTAAAAATATTCTATGGAGAGGTTAACGATAATCGTCTGGACGGTTATTTGTTTGCAGATACTATTTTTTCAAAACACAGAAAAGAGATTGACTTTGCATATCTCGAATTTCTAAATAGAGGTGAACAAATTTATTTTAGGCCAAATGATTATCTATTGAATTCAGAATTTTATAAATGGATAAATTCTTTAAACAAAAAATAAAATTTGCTATAGTAAGTATATGAAATCAATTATTTTTCTTTTATTATTATTGTCATTGAGTATTTTTGCTTACATTAAGCAAGATGAGCTTGTTGATGTTTTAGTTGGTGAAGAAAAAAATCAGGAAGTTCAAATTGAAAATAATATAAAAATTGAATCCGAAAGTGAATCTCGAGATGAATTTTTAGATTTTCAAAATTCGAGAAGTTTAGATGATGACTTTAATTCAGACTTAGCTCCGGAAACAAATGATAAAATAATTGAAACTCAATTGGAAATGGGAAGAGAGAATCAATTAATTCAAGAAATCTTAAGCTTTAAAAACTTTGAATCACAGGCTTTAAACTTAACTTACTATGATGAACTTAATTTTGTAGAGGTTGAAAGATCTTTAATTGATATTATAGAAAATGAGCAAAAGGTTGGTGAAATTACTTTAATTGAAAACATTCAAGAGTCTAGTATAGAAAGTTATTTTAAAAATCAATCATTTGATTTGATTCAAGATGCAAATAATCAAGGGGTTTATATTGATGCCTTTGAACAAAGCTTTTTTGAGGAAACCTTTAAATTAGTTGGCTTTAAAGGACTGAAATACTATGACTATTATTTTTTTAGAAAAAATACAGAAATTGTAATGTTAAAAATAGAGTCAAAATCTAAAGACTTAAATTTTGAGAGAGTAATTGTTTCTTCGTTGCGATTAAAGTAATTTACAATTTGTAAACTTTAAAAGTTTCTTAAAAAATGATATAATTTAAATTAATAATTAATCTTTTTTTATGTACCTTGGTTTTTATGGAGCTGCTAGAGAAGTTACAGGCTCAAAACATTTACTTAGAATTAATGGAAAGAATATTTTAATGGATTGTGGTTTTTTTCAAGGGCATAGAAAAAAAGCTAGAGAGAAAAATGAAAAATTTTTATTTGATCCAAAAAAAATTGACTATGTAATTCTATCTCATGCTCACATGGATCACTCAGGATTATTACCCATGCTTGTAAAACAAGGATACAAAGGACCTATTTTATGTACATCGGCAACTCGTGATTTGTGTACATATATGTTACAGGATTCAGCAAAAATTCAACAAAGTGAAGTTGATTTTATGCTCAAACGGAAAAAAGAAGTTGTACTTCCTTTGTATGGAATGGAAGATGTACTTCCTACTATTTCACAGATGATGACTGTTCCATACAATATGAAACATACTGTTTGTGAAGGAGTAAGCCTTACGTTTTTAGATGCTGGGCATATTCTGGGTTCAGCTATGATAGTATTGGAACTTGAAGAAAATGGTAATAAGAAAACTTTAACTTTCACAGGAGACCTTGGAAGAAAAGGATTGCCAATTCTTAAAGATCCATCTTATATTGATAAAACTGATATATTAATTACCGAGTCAACTTATGGAAATAGATTTCATAAGTTTATTGATGATGTAGATGAATATCTAGAAGAATTACTAAAAAAAGCCATCGCAAGAGGTGGGAAAATTATTATTCCGGCATTTGCTCTAGAAAGAACTCAAGAAGTTGTTTATTACACTCATCTTTTAATTAAGTCTGGAAGAATTCCTAAAATTCCAATCTATGTAGACTCCCCTTTGGCTACAAATGTAACCGATGTATTTAGAGCTCACCCAGAGTGTTTTGATAAAGAGGTGTATGATGAATTTTTCAAGAATAATAAAAATCCATTTGGTTTTGGAATGTTAAAATATACAAACTCAGTTCAGGAGTCTAAAAATCTTAACAATATTCACGGTCCTATGATTATTATTTCTGCTTCTGGGATGTGTGAATTCGGTAGAGTTTTACACCATTTGAATAATAATCTTTCGGATCCTAAAAACTTAGTATTAATTGTTGGGTATCAAGCTCAAAACACCCTAGGAAGAAAGCTAGTAAACGGCGATAAATCAGTCAAGATTTTTGGGGAAATGGTTGATGTTAAAGCTGAAGTTGCTGTGGTTGATGCATTTTCTGGGCATGCTGATAGATCAGATTTGATTGATTTTATTTCTCATGTAAAAGGGGTAAAAGAAGTTTTTGTTGTCCATGGTGAAGAAAATCAAGGTTTAACCTTTAAAGAGATACTAAAAGATCTAACTCCAGAAGCTAAAGTTGTGGTACCGCGCTTAGCTGAAAGTTTTGAAATTGGAAACTATTAATTTTTAAAAAGAGAAAAAGCTCCAGATGGAGCTTTTTTATTATTGGTTTATAAAAGTTACAAGATTGCCTTTTGGAGCAAATGGTAAGTTTTCTGTAACCAAAGATGCATTAATAGAATCATCTTCATTAAAGATATTTGGATTATAAGGACTCCAGTTTGCATCCTCATCTCTTAAATAAAAACTAAAAGGAACTCTAATTTCACCTTCAAAAGTATATCGTTCGTAGTACCCTTCTACATACATTAATCCAACTTGAATAGTATCGGCTCCATTTACAAACTCTGGTGTAACTTGACCTATAAATGAAACTGGAATGTAATATTGGGTCTCCGGAATTGCACTTAAATCATTTATAAAACCCCGAACTCTTAATTGACAGTCTTGGGAATCACGAGTATCGATGTAAAAATAACTGTTTGTGATATTCCTATTTGGAACTACAATATCATCTACTGAAATTTGAGGAAATGCTTCCTGAGCTTTATCTCTTTTACCAAAAACTAATCTAGTTATACAGGTTCTTTTGAAAGAATGATTTGAAAAACTAAAACTTCCTAGATCAACTCTATTTGGAACTTGGTCTAAACCAAGGTTAATAATTGAATGCTCTTGAAATCCTGGGGTTATGAAAAGATTAGGAGAATTATAAAAATAATTAACAGCTTTTTCATTAAAAGGAATTGGTCTTTCTACGTCCCAAATGTCTGCATTGACCGGCACAGTTTGCCCCTCTTGATCAAGAACTTGTAATTCAGTTAAATTAAATTTCAACCTGGGTGGTAACTGCTCTAATTGATCTGGAATTTGCACAGGATTTTCTTGTAGAGAAGTGATTTTTAAACTATAAGAATCCCAATCAAAATTATTTAAATCAAATTCAATATTATAAGCACTGTTTCCTTGAGGTATGTTTATTAATTCAGAATAAATAATTTGCTCAGTAAATGAACGTGTAACTTCAAGTAAAGCTGGAATACCTTCATGAAACGCTAAGTTAAGATCAAAAGATAATCTTGTGAAATTACCAACGCCTTCAAAACCAATTTCGACTAAACTTGAATTGTGGAGAGGGTTGTTTTCAAAAAATTGTACTCCTGAATCATTAACTCTATCTGTTTCTCCATAGAAATGAACATTAAAAGCATCGACCACATCTGGCACCCCCCAGGTAGTCTGCAAGCTCTCTATAAGACCTTCTGTCCAAAGATTATGCAAGTAAAAAGTTGACCATCCTCGATTTGTAATTTGTTGATCTACAGGGAAATCTAATCTATTTAAATGGCATGAAAGAGTACTGTTTAATTCTGGCTCAATATTTTCTTGTAAAGCTTGGGGATCATGATTCAGGAACATTCTAAGATGTCCATTTTGATTTACACCAAGAGAAGGAATGGTTATTGGGAATTGATTTTGACCTTCATTCATCTGAAAAATTTGAGAAGAAGTTTGCTCGTTAAAAACTCGATCTAAAACAACCGAATAAGAACCACTAGTGGAATCACAAGTTAGAATTCCTTCGATAGATTCAGGATTATGCGAATTAATGTATGTTTCGAAATTCAATTGATATAATTTTCCTAAATATGGAAAAATTTCAGTTGAACCATCTTCTAGAGAAATATGATCTGCGAAATTAGCAAAATAATTATATTGATCAGAAGATTTCAAACTTACAGCATCAAACAATCTAAATATGAAAGCGTTCGAGAATGTTAACCCAATAGTGTCATCTGTAATATAAAAAGGCAAAGACATTTCATCGGCATTTTGTCTTAGACCTGCAAAAAATCTTACTTTAATTGCAGATTCAGCTGAAATTGGAATATAATTTTCAGGATTAATTGTTAGCGACGTCATATCGGAAATCTGTAAATTATCTAAATCAATACCCTCAAACCTTACTTCAACATCGAAGTTCCATCCATGTCTAAGACCATATGATAAATTATTAAGAATAATTATATCATCAGTTGGATTAGAATATTCAAAACAGGCAACTTCTACTGGATTTTCAAAATCTTGGGTTGATACTTGATAATAAGACTGAGACATAATTTCAGGTATTTGAGGTTCAAACTGTTGAAATTCATGTGAACTAGGGAAAAATTCGATATCTTGTTGCCTTAAAAGTTGACCTGGTAAGTTTGGCTCTAAAAGTTCGCAAGGTCGAACCTGAATTTGAGCAAAATCTTCTGATGGCTCAAAAACCATTAGCGGTTCCATGTCTGGCTCTGGTTCCATATCTGGTTCCATATCTGGTTCCATATCTGGTTCTAGTTCCATGTCTGGTTCTGGTTCTGGTTCTGGTTCCATATCTTGTTCTAGTTCCATGTCTGGTTCTGGTTCCATATCTGGCTCCATGTCTGGCTCTGGCGTTGGTATAGAGGAATCATTCATCTCATCTGCAAATTGATCTAGCATCTGATTTATTTGGCTGCCATCATCATCCGGACCTTGGTCAGCATAAACATAAACTGTTTCAGTTTGAGTTTCTCCTGGAACCTCAACGTAGACAGTTTCTCCTGGTTTTTCGACTACTTTAATTTCAGTACAAGCTAAAGACAAAAACATCAATCCAATAAAGGTTGAAGAGGAAATGGAAAATTTTTCTAGTTTATTTTTAAAATTATTTATCATATTGATAGTTATTTTTTAAAACAATATCATCTTTTATTTTTATGTCAAGCTTTTGTCATATTTTATATGTTTGTAGTTTTGTAAATTTATAGCTAAGATTAAAAAAAAGACTATGAAAATTGGAATTATTGGAATGGGTGCAGCTGGAATGATGGCCGCAAGCCAAATTTTAGAATCAGACTTTGCTGGTGAATTACTTTTATTTGAAAAGAATTCGAAGATTGGTAATAAAGTTTTAATTTCAGGAGGTGGAAGATGTAATGTTACTACTGGTATTCATGATTTAGGGGAAGTTTTAAAAAAGTATCCTCGGGGGTCTAAGTTTTTAAGATATGCTTTTCATGAATTTGGGCCTGAGAGTGTTTATAATTGGTTTGAAGATCATGGAGTGAAATTAAAAACTGAAAGTGATTTAAGAGTATTTCCTGCATCAGATGATGGTCATGATGTTGTGGGGGTATTTGAAAATATTTTTTTGAATAATCAAAACTGTAGTTTGCTTTTAAATTCAAATGTAATTGAAGTTATTAAGGTTGATGAGGGCTTTGAAGTTATTTGTAAAGATGGATCGACTTATGTTTTAGACAAATTAATTTTAACTACCGGAGGACAAGCTTTTAGACATACTGGTTCTACTGGAGATGGATATAGTTTTGCGGAAAAACTTGGTCATAGTATCACCAAATTAGGACCTAGTTTAAATTCATTTATTCTTAAAGAAGATTGGGTGAAAGAATTAGCTGGAGTGAGCCATAAGCATGTAGTTTTTAAAGCTAGCTTAGAAGGTAAAAAAATTGCTTTTGAAGGTCCATGTATTTGGACTCACAAAGGTAAATCTGGACCTGCGATTTTTGCAATGAGCTCGCTACTTGCTTTTGCTGAATTTTCAAAAGACTCCCCTTTTGATTTATTTATAGATTTGTATCCCCAGATGGATCAAGAATCTTTAAAAAATGAGATTTTAAAATTTAAAGATATTAATCATAAAAAATTATTCAAAAATGCCTTTACTGGAATTATTCCAAAAAGAATGGTTGAAGTTTTTTTTAATACACTTGGAATTTCTTTGGACGTGTTGTGTTCAGAAATTAAAAATAAAGAAATTTTTAGATTAATTGAGACAGTTAAAAACTGTAAAGTTTCAATTATTGGTAGAGGTAAAGGTGATGAATTTGTAACTGCAGGAGGTGTGAAAACTAAAGAGATAGATAGCAAGACTATGGAATCAAGTATTTGTCCAAATTTATTTTTTGCAGGAGAATTAGTTGATATTGATGGATTTACAGGTGGTTTTAACCTTCAAGCCTCTTGGGCAACTGGCTTTTTAGCTGGAAATAATGCAAAAAAATCTTGCAATTAAACGCAAACTTTTATATATTACTCATACAAATCAATTGCGGGTGTCGTATAGTGGCTAATTATGTCGGCCTTCCAAGCCGAAGAGGTGGGTTCGATTCCCATCACCCGCTCCATTCAAATTCCAGCAACCTATATGGGTGGTGGCATTTTTTTTATAATCTAATGAAGAACGTGTAGCGTGAGAATCCTTATTGATAGATAGCGCAACGGGTTTACTAGATAGGTTAATAAGTAAATAATTCATAAATCCATCTTTATATGAAAGTGGGGTTATTTATTTTAAAAGTTTTAAGAATTGTATGCTATTATTATGTTCGCTGAGTAAAGATTCAGTATAATTTTATAAAAATGGAATATGCCTGAACTTCAAGCCCTCTTAAAAACTTACTTTGGACACTCGGAGTTTCGCCCTCTTCAGTCAGAAGTTATTCAGCAGATATTAAATGGGAATGATGCATTGGTGCTAATGCCGACTGGAGGAGGTAAATCGATTTGCTATCAACTGCCTGCTTTGGTTTTTCAGGGAATAACCGTGGTGATCTCTCCTTTAATTTCTTTAATGAAGGATCAAGTTGATGCAGCTTTGAACAATGGAATTTCTGCTGCTTATTTAAATAGTACTTTGACCACAGAACAAACAACAAAGATAGAAAAAGGCTTAAGAACTGGTGAAATAAAATTACTTTACTGTGCACCTGAACGTTTTGCTATATCCCGCTTTCGTGATTTTTTAAAAACATTGCCAATAAAGCTTTTTGCGATTGATGAAGCTCATTGTATTTCGGAATGGGGTCATGACTTTCGATCCGATTATCGTACTTTAAATTTGCTTAAAAAGGAATTTTCGTCGCTACCCATTGTTGCCTTGACGGCAACTGCTACTAGTCAGGTTGCTGATGATATTGTAGGCCAACTTGGAATACCGAATGCCAAACGCTTTGTTTCAAGCTCCAATAGGCAGAACTTAACCTATCGTGTAGAACGTAAAATCAACACCTTCAATAAACTTGTAAGCTGGGTTAATAAGTTTAAAGGTGAATCTGCTATTGTATATTGTTTTTCAAAAAAAGAAACTGACTCCCTTGCCGATAAACTTTGCAAGATGGGATTTAATGCACGGCCTTATCATGCTGGTATGAAACCCGAAAAACGCGCTCAGAATCAAAGTGATTTCATAAATGATAAAGTGGATATTATAACTGCCACCATTGCGTTTGGCATGGGTATCGACAAGTCAGATGTACGCCTAGTAGTACATTACAGCTTACCTAAAACTATAGAGGGATACTTTCAAGAAACTGGTCGGGCAGGTCGTGATGGACTAGAAAGTGAGTGTGTGCTTTTTTATGGAGCGAGTGACCAATTCAACCAAAAATATTTTATCGAACAAATTAGGGATCCCCTTCAGAAAGAAAAACGCTATGAGCAACTAAACCAAATGGTAGGTTATTGCGAATTAAAGAAATGTCGTCGTAAGCAATTACTGAATTACTTTGGAGAAAATTTTGGACAGGACAATTGTGAAGGATGTGATATTTGTTTGAAAACAGAAAGTCGTTTTAATGCTGCAGACGTTAGCCAAAAAATTCTTCAGTCCATCAATCAAACAAGTGGACGTTTTGGCAAAAGTCATATCATTAATATACTACTAGGTCGAAATCTAAAAAAAATTCGAGAGCTTGGGCACAACAACTTAGCTAGCTATGGTTCAGTTACTGATTATACCAAAGATGCTTTGAGTCAAATCTTAGCAAATTTACTTAATCAAAATTTTATCAAAAGAGAAACAGGTATGTATCCAACTTTAAGTTTGACTGAAAAAGGTAATCAATCTCTTGAATTAATGAATGTTGATGAGAATTTTGAATTACAAATGGATGAACCTGAAATAGAAATAGAAATTGAATCTCCAAAAATAAAAACTTCACGTAAGATGAAATTAAAATCAAATTTGGACTATGATCAAGATTTATTTGAAAAATTTCGAGTTTTACGGAAAAGCCTATCTATCGAAAATAAAATTCCGCCTTATGTGATTGCTTCAGACAAAACACTGATTGAACTTGCTCATTATTTACCTAAAAACTCAACTCAACTCTTAAATATAAACGGTTTTGGAGAAGTAAAAGTAAAACGATACGGAAATGCATTTCTTGAGCTAATTCAGGAATGATTTATATTCTAAATGGATAAAATTAAATATTTTTTATATTATACAGCTCTAGTTTTAAAGTCCTTCAATAACTTGCTCCTTTTTTAAAGCCTTTATAAGGTTTTTTACTACGGAATATGTTGGGCTTGAAGTGGATCTGGCTAGTATAGATGAGTAAAAATAGTTTTAATTAAAAAGTAAAAGTTAAATTTCTTTATTGTATCTATTGTGTTTGTTATAATTTAAAAAAAAATAAATGCTAAAAATCAAAAAAAGGCTGATTACAAAATTATTTATATTTACATGTATTTTTGTAATTTTAACTACTTTATTTAAATTTAATAACAGAGGAAATCAGGGTGATCAAGTTCACTTTCAAGTTATAACGTCAAGTATAATTAATGACTTTGACTTTAATATAAAAAATAATTACCAACCTAAAATTTATAGTGATTTTTATAAAAGTGATACTGCATTAAATTATCACATTCTGGATAGTCAGTTTAATAATGACTCCAAATCCTGGTATTCACTTCATAATCCAGGACTATCACTATTAATCGTTCCTATAGTTTTACTATTTGGATATGGTTATGAATATTTATTAATGTGTTTTTTTTCAACTTTACTCATATTAAATACTTACAAGTGGGCATATGCTTTTACTAAAGACAAGAAGAATTCTAAAATCGCGAGCTTTTTATTTTCTATTTCCTTAATTTTTATTTCTTTAAACGGATATATTTTTCCAAATATTATAATTGCACTCATGACTTTGAATATTTTGTTTTTATTTTTGAAAGAAGATAAAAATGATTATGATTTGTTAAAGTTAAGTTTTTTGTTAGGGTTGGGGCCATGGATACATGTAAAAACCTTACTTACCTATGCTATAATTGGATTTTGGAGCGTACTTGATGTTTACAAAGACAAAACTAAAAACTACACAGTGAGATTATGCAAATTGATCCTACCTTCGTTTATATTGATTGCTTTATTTGAGATATGTCTTTATAAGTGGTATGGAGTATTTTTACCCTCCAGTACTTTTGCAGGTGATAGTATGTTTAAAGTGTCACCTATTATGTCTTTTTTAGCTCAACTTTTTGATTCAGGTAAAGGTTTATTTATAAACAATCCAATTTTTTTATTACTTCCTGTTGGAATTCCAATTATGTATTCAAAGTTCAAAGATAAAACAATTAAGATATTATGCATTATTTTGCCATCATTTATTTTACAATTAACTTTTAAGGACTGGTGGGGTGGATGGTCTCCTTCTAATCGGTATCTTATTGAAATATTACCTGTTTTTATTCCAAGTTTAACACTTGCCTTAAATATAAGAGATAAATATTTTAGAGTAATTACAAAGCTTTTAGCCTTATCAACTTTTTTTGTATCTTTTATCTATATGTATGGAAAATCAGGTTGGTTCTTACCTGGTAACCGAAATCCCTTTATTATAGCAATGGAAAATTATACAGGAATTAATCTTGACCTTTTGATCGTAAAATTCAATCCAGACTTAACTATTCAATCTGGGAAAATTGTAATTATATTTTGGTTAATTTTATTTTTCTTGCTTATTTATTATGGATCTATCCATTCAAAAAGACATACTAGCATACAACCCTAGTGACATGAGATGATTTTATTGATTTGAAGCTCTACTTTCCTTTTGTTATACTTTTTGTAGATTTGTAATCCTAGGTGTGAAAAACTATATTAAAAATTTATTGCCATTTATAAAATACTCAATAGTTGGAATTATTGGAACTGCTGTAGATATTGGTTCTTTGTATATTTTAGTTGATTATTTTGCATTTGGAATAATCTTTGCATCGAGTATTTCTTTTATACTTGCGGTTGTGAATAATTTTATTCTAAATAAAATTTGGACTTTTCAAAATAAATCAAAAAACTATAGAAAATTATTTATTAAATTTCTAATTGTTTCGATTGTTGGATTAGGATTGACTCTAATAAGTATGCAAATTTTAGTTTTTACCTTTAAAATATGGTACTTATTTGCGAAAGCAATTACATCCATTATTGTAATGCTTTGGAATTTCCTTGCCAATAAATTTTGGACATTTAAAACAAAAGATTTTAAAAATTTTAAAACTCAAGATTTTAAATATGATTTAAGTATTATACTTCCGTGTTACAACGAAGAAAAAAGAATTGAGTCTACATTTAAAATCATAGATAAATATATAAAAGATAATAATTTAAAAAGTGAAATAATTTTCGTAAACGATGGAAGTACTGACAATACCCAGGATCTGCTAAATAAATTTTCTAAAAAATCATCTGCATATAAAAACATTGAACTTTCAAACAATCAAGGCAAAGGGTACGCTGTAAAGAAAGGGGTTTTAAACTCAAATGGAAAATATATTTTATTTACAGATTCAGATAACTCAACTCCTATTTCAGAACTTCCTAAATTAATGCATGTACTTGATAAGAAAAATATTGATATATGTATTGGGTCAAGATATTTAGATAATAAAACTGTAAAAATCAAACAGCCATTATATAGAATAATAATTTCAAGGCTTGGAAATTTTTTAATTAGCTTACTTTTAATTGATGGCATAAAAGATACACAATGTGGCTTTAAATTATTCAAATCAAATGTAGCTAAAGAAATTTTTGAAATGCAAAAAGTAAAACGTTTTGGATTTGATATGGAAGTTTTAATTACTGCAAAACATTACGGATTTAAAATAAAAGAAGTTCCTGTTTCTTGGATAAACTCTGAAGATAGCAGATTTAGATTAATCAAAGATTCATTTATAACCCTAAAAGATCTACTATATATTAAGTTAAACCTTATAACAGGAAGGTATAACAAATATTAATTCAATTACTTAAACAATTAAAAATGTTTGTTTCTCTTATTAATTTTTTGATTATAAACCTTCTACTGATCGCATGTTCTTTTATTTTAAACTTTTTTTTATCAAAAAATAGTAAAAACAATTTTGATAATCAAATTTACTCTATAATTGTTATCTACCTTTCCTTGATTACCTTTTTATTAATCATCCTTGGATTATTAGGTGCAATAAATCTCTTAAATGTATCAATTGCTACATATACGTTTTCTTTTTTTTGCATTTCATTTGCAAGCTGGAAACGTGTTTTAAGGCAATCTTTAAAAATTAACTCATCTAAAACTAAAATTTCACTTAAACTCCTGGCTTTACTTTTTGGACCAATTGGCTTTCTTGCCTTAGCAAAATTATTTATTGCACTCTTTAAAATACCAGTTGAGTTCGATGCACTTGTTTATCACCTACCTATCGTGTCTGAATGGTTACAAACAGGTAGCTTAATGAATGTATACTACACTGTATTTTCTGGCCCTTTAGCTTATTACCCAAGTAATTTCGATCTAATTTATCTGTGGAGTATTTTTCCTTTAAATAATGACTATTTTTTAAATTTATTAAATTTTCCAATCATCTTTTGTATTCCATTTTTAATATATAGTATATGTAGAAACTATAAGATCAAACAAAAAATAAGTTTATTTGTATCAGCTTTGCCTCTTTATTTACCTGTGTTTTTTCAACAACTTGGTACTGTGTTTGTGGATGGATATTTTGTTTTAAACATGCTTTTTTCAATCTATTTTTTACAAGAAATTTATAAAAACCATTCTCTAACAAAAAACTCGATTTTATTTGGTTTGAGTTTGGGTTTATTTGTGGGAACCAAGTACCTAGGCTTACCTTTTGCTGTAATTATTTGGCTGTGGTTTTTACTGTCCTATTTTACTAAAAAAATTCTATCAATTAAAAATCTATTTTTAAGCTCAATATCATTTTTAATAACTGGTGCTTTTTTTTACGTAAGAAATTTTTTAGATAGCGGAAATCCAATTTTCCCTGTAGATATTTCAGCTTTTGGAATTAAAATTTTAGAGGGATATCCAAGTGCAAGTTCAAAACTTTTAAATTCTGCAATTTGGGATAATCTTAGCAATTTATCAACTTATTTAGAAGTTGGAAACTCATATTTTACCATGACAGATATCCCTGGCTTAATAATTTTTTTATCCGTTTTTTTAAGTTTAATTTATTTTATTGTTAATTTATTTAAAAAGCTTATCAATAAAGATATTTTAATTATTTTAATAACATCGATTGTCTTTTTTATACTCTATTTAAAAGCTCCTTATAGCTATAGAGACTTAATCCACAATGTAAGATATGCTATGCCATTTTTATTAATTGGAACTATAAACTTAGGGTATTTATTAAATAAATTCACAAAATACCATAGCTATTTTTATCTAATTTGTATTATGGCATTTTCTCACAGTCTAATATTCTTGTTACTGCAACCTGACCATAAAACTTTTTTTAACCTCTGGATAATAGATTTATATAGCGAATATTTCCTTATATTAATATTAGGCTTTGTTTTCGGATTAAGTACAATCTATCTTAAAAAACAGATAATTAAGTATAATTTAACTTTAATTTCAGCAGTTTGCTTGATTTGTTTAGTTGTAAATTTTGCATTTAATAAAAGAGAGTTTCATAAGAAAGATTTTTATGAGGTTTACTATCCAGAATCAAATATATTTTGGGGAGTTTGGAATTCTGGACTATGGATAGAAAAAAATGCGCCAACATCAAAAACTGCCTATAGTGGATTTAATTTTCACTACCCATTAATTGGAAATGAATTTAAAAGATCTGCCAGCTATATAAATATCAATGATTGCTTAAAATGTCGTTATGTAGATTATAAAAACAGCTTGGATTCTATCCGAAGAGATCCAAGTTTTAATGATTGGTTTTCAAATCTACAAAAAAATAAAATCGAATATATAGTTCTTGATTATAGCTTATATCCAAGTCTTGAAAACTATGAACAATTATGGATTGATAACCACCCTGAAATTTTTGAAATCACCAAAACTTTCAATACAGCAAGTATTTATAAATTAAAATAAATAAATTTTAAATACCTAAATTAGAAAGCTTGAAAATTGTTTTCATTGTCATTGCAAGCTGTGCATTTTCAATTAATATTGCAAATGCATCTGAGTGTAAATTTAAAATTAAGACTTTATCATCATAGATGCAAATTGAGCTGTAGAGACTTCCCAGGTTTTGAGGTACGAGTTTTAAATGTCTTTTTTGAGTTTTAGAATTTCCTTTTAATGATCTATGAAGTGAATCCGAATTGGAAATTGATTGATTTTTTATATTCAATTTGACTCGCTGTGAGATAAAATCATCCATGAACTTTTGTCCGAATTTATCTACTAAATCTTTATGGTTTCCAAATTCCAAAAATTCTTCTTGAGTTTCTAAGATTTGTAGATAAGATTTTTTACAATTTTCAATTCCTTGATAAAAACTTACCTTAGGCTTGGATGTAAATGGGGACTTAAATTCTTTTAAAAGTGGGATTAATTCACTTAAGGCATCATTTTGTGATTTTTGAGACTGCTTTATGGCTTTAGATAAATCTTCGACTTCAGCATAAAAAAATTGGGTTTTTCCTTTGTATGACTTCAGGACTATACTCTTTTCAAGAAGTTGATCTAGTAAAAACAGAACGGTTGATTTGGGTAAGCTTATTTTTTTAGCAATCACCGAAGCTGGTTGAGAACCTAACTCTAAAAGTGCCAAATAAACATCTATCTGCTTAGAATTAAGACCAAGTTTTTTAAGTAGCTCTAACATGTCGACAGTTTTTATTGACAGTATAATTCTACTTCAAATAGACATTTTTCTCAAATATTGTTAATATAGTCAAAATTAATAAACACATATGCAGAACTATAAATACCTACAGGATACTTATTTATTTAATTATCAAAGTAAGATTATACAAATCGGAGAATATAACGAATTAAAATACCTAGTACTTGAAGATACAATTTTTTATCCTCAAGGTGGAGGACAAGAGTCCGACAAAGGTTATATCTGGCAAGGAGATATGAAAATAAAAGTAACAGATGTAAGAAAACATAACGATCAAGTCTTGCATTTTATAGATGAAATACCAAATGAAATCGATCTCTTAAAAGAAGTTACGATTGAAATAGATAAAGAAAATAGATTGTTAAATGCTAGATTACATACTGCAGGTCATTTACTAGCCAATATATTAGAAAGTATACCTACTTTAACTCCAACTAAAGGTCATCAATATCAAGGTGGTTCTTATGTGGAATGCCTAGGAGACATAACCGAGCTGAATTCAAAGCTGGAAGAAATACAAAAAGCACTAGACCAAAACATAAATGATGATTTAACGATACTTATTCAAAGTGATCCAGAAACAAATCATAGATTTGTTCAAATTCAAAACTATAACCCTGTTGGATGCGGAGGCACACATGTTAAATCACTAGGTGAAATAGGAAAAATAACTATTAATAAAATAAAAAATAAGAAAGGGAAAATTCGAGTTTCTTATTCTATTTGATAAATAGTCAACCTAGTTTACTAGGCAGGGAGTTAAAAATTAGATAAAATTTAAATGAATTTAATGTGAATTTATGATTTTATCGGATAAAGATATTTTAAAATATTTAGAAACAGGAGAAATAGAAATCTCACCTTTTGATAAAAAATATCTACAACCAGCTTCTATAGATTTACATTTAGATAAGCATTTTTTAGTGTTTGACAATCAAAAACACTATGTAATCGATCCAAAACTTCCAGTGGATGACATGATGAGAGAAGTAACTATTGATGAAGATGGAGCGTTTATTTTACACCCAGGTGAGTTTGCACTTGGCTTAATTTATGAAAAAACTGGAGTTTCTAACCGGTTTGCAGGAAGACTTGAAGGAAAAAGTAGCGTTGGTAGACTTGGAGTATTAATCCACGTCACAGCTGGTTTTTTAGATCCAGGAAACTCATTACAAATGACGCTAGAACTGCATAATGTATCAAATCTTCCTATAAAGCTGTATTATAAAATGCCAATTGCGCAAATTGCTTTTGAAGAACTATCTTCTGAATGTCTGAAACCTTACTCAAAAGAAATGGGTAGCAAATATGTCGGAGATACGAAACCTAGAGCCTCTCAAATGTGGAGAAACTTTAGACCTATCAAACAAAAAGAAAATTTAACAAAAGAAAATGAAAACAGCAATCATATCATCCTCCCAAAATCTTAATTCCAAATCTTACTTGCTATGCAAGGAAGTTGAGAAACTTCTTTTAGAAAAAGGTGTAGAAGTAGTATTTATTGATGGTAAAGACTTTTGCCTTGGTACTTACCACAAACAAACTGAAGACAATAAAAAAGTGGCTAATCTAATTAAAGATTGTGATAATTTTATATTTGGAATGGCAGTTTATCAGTATTCTTTTAATGCAAATTTAAAGTTAATTTTAGATACTTGCATGGATGAATGTGATAACAAACTATTTGGAACTTTAGTTGCAGCTGGCGGTCAGAAGTCTTACTTAAGCTACATGGACCTTGTGAAATGCTGCATGAATGAATGGCGAATGATTCCCCTGCCAAGAGTTGTTTTTTGTAATTCATCAGACTTTGAGTTTAATGCTGAAAAAACTATTCCCTCTCAAGATCTTGAAACAAGATTAGTAGAGTTTACAAATGACTTTGAAAAAATTGGGCAAAAATTACTAAGCTAAGACTTAGACTTTTCAAAAGTTTTAAAATAATGTATTGTGCAAAAAAAAACTATGATTAAAAAACTATTAAATATTTTCGTTTTATTAGGTGTTTGTCTTTTTTTGTATAGCCAAAACGACTATTCTGCATTTATCCTAGGGAATTCACAATTCGAAGCTGCGAGCAAGAATTCTATTTCGGTTTCAAATTTGATAATCGAAGAGGGTAAATACTTTTTAAATGTAAGTAATGGGTATCAGGTGAAAAGAGTTCCTGTCGAATTAAAATCGGAAATTCAAGATGGTTTTGTGGAAATAGATTATAAATTCTCAAAAAATGAACGAATCCTTACAAAGTAAAAAAGTAGCTCTTTTGGCATCAGGTGGAGTTGATAGTTCTGTAGCTATGGCTCTTTTAAAAGAAGATGGATACGAGGTTGAGGCTTTTTATCTTAAAATTTGGCTAGAAGATGAGCTAGCTTTTTTGGGTGACTGCCCATGGAATGAAGACTTGAAATACCTTGAAGAAGTTTGCAAACAATTGGACATAAAACTGAATATTGTACCTATGCAGAAAGAGTATTTCGAAAAGGTTGTTTCGTATACAATCAATGAAGTCAAAAACGGAAGAACTCCAAACCCAGATGTGATGTGTAATAATCATATTAAATTTGGAATGTTTTTAGAAAAAGTACCAAAGGGATTTGATTTTATAGCCTCTGGTCACTATGCGCAAACTCAAGAAATAGATAACAACACATACCTAAAAATGGCTCCTGATGCAATTAAAGATCAGACTTACTTTTTAGCTAATTTAAATAAAGATATTTTAAATAAAGTTCTATTTCCAATTGGTGAATTCTCTAAATCAGAAGTGAGATCTTTAGCTGAAAAATTCAACCTAGCAAATAAAAAACGAAAAGACTCTCAAGGAATTTGCTTTCTAGGAAAACTGAAATTCAATGAATTCCTTGAACACTATTTAGGTAAAAAACCCGGAGAAATAATTGACTTTGATTCAAAAGAAATATTAGGCGAGCATAATGGATTTTACTACCACACAGTTGGACAAAGAAAAGGATTAGGACTTTCAGGTGGGCCCTACTATGTTGTTGATAAAGATATTGATAAAAATATTGTTTATGTATCTAAAAACTATTTTTCAGAAAGCAAAATCAGAAAAACTTTTAACATTGGGTCTTTGAACCTATTTGGGAAAAAACTATCTGAAGCAGAAAACCTAAGTGTTAAAATTAGGCACGGTGAAAAAATTTACAACTGTAGTGTTGAAACAAATAAAATCACCTTAGCTGAATCAGATCAAGGAATCGCAAAAGGTCAGTTTGCAGTGTTTTATGATGGAGATATTTGCCTGGGCTGTGCAGTTATATCTTGAGCTAAAAACACATCAATTGGAATAGTAGAAAGAGTTTTAAGTTAATAAAAGATCTGGCTTGGCTATTTTTTTATTTAGTTTTTAAATTATATTCTGTATACTATTACTGATTTAAAAATTATAAATATGAATAAAAATAACAATACTCTTATTATTTCAATATTAATTGGTTGTTTTGCCATTGCACTATCAATTATTTTTTATGCTATTCAAACTACACCAACAAATTCAAATGGAAATGTTCAAGTTGAGACTGAAAAACAAGCTCCCTTAGAAATATCCATTGATGATGATGCGGTTTTAGGAGATCCAGATGCTCCAATTACCTTGGTTGAATTTTCGGATTATAACTGCTCTTATTGTAAAAGGCATTTCACTAATACATTTCCTTTAATTAAGAAAAAATATATAGATACTGGTAAGGTAAAAATGGTATTTAGGGATGCAGCTTACTATGGTCAGAACTCTATTGCTCTAGCAAATGCAGCTTCGTGTGCTCAAAAAATTGGTGGTAATGAAGCTTATTATAAAATTCACTCAGAAATTTTTTCTGGAAATAAAAACTTAGATAATATCATTCTAGCTGGTTCTGATTTTGGCTTAGATAAAACTAACTTTAGTGAATGTATAAAAAACAACGAACAAATGGACGAAGTCCTTTATGACTCACAAGATGCAAGAAAATATGGCGTAAATGGAACTCCAGGATTCTTTATTAACGGAGTAAAAGTTTCAGGTGCTGTTCCTTTTGATAATTTTGAACAAATCATTGAGAACGAACTAAGCAAGCTTAATTAAATTTATGAATTCTAACAAACAAGCTTTTCTTTTTGGGTTTACATTCATTGCGCTATTTTTAACTTCAGTAATAGCGCTTATAAAGCTACCTGGAAGCTTTAATCAAACATGTTTAATCGGAGCATACTTCACACCTATTAATGTTGTTTACAATGCAATTGCTAGCTCTATGGTTGCGTTTATACTAAGTAATATTTTAGAATTTGGAAGTAACTTTAAAGTGAATTCTTCTATGCTTGGAATTTTTACGTGGATAACAACAACATTTTGTATACCCTGCATGATTCCCCTTTTAAGCTTCTTGGGATTTTCAGTATCTTTGAGTTTTCTTTCTTATAACAACTTATGGTTTCAAGTTGCGAGTATTGTAATTTTAAGTTTTGGTGTTTATGAAAGCCTTAAACTTAAAAATAGTAAATGTTTAAATGGAAATTGCGACATTTAAAAATCTTTTGACTAGGTAAAGATTGTGTGTATAATGAATATACAAATCGCGGAGTAGAGCAGTGGCAGCTCGTCAGGCTCATAACCTGAAGGTCGGTGGTTCGAATCCACCCTCCGCAACCAAAAAAAAACAAAGAAACCTTAGAGAAATCTAAGGTTATTTTTTTTAAACTGAATTAATTGCTTGCTTAATGTGTTTACTGTGAATTATTCCTTCTTTATAGGCTTGCGAGTCTTTAATATTTATGACTAACTTAGACTTAGAGACAGTACCTCTTTTTAAGCTTGATACCGACTGACTACAAATTCTATAATCAATTCCGTTATATAAAAACTTATAATTATCATGACTTCCAGCTCCATCTATAATCACCAATCTTCCCCCGGGCACTATTTGTCTAATTAAATTTTTTAAAATTTTATTATGCTCATCTTCGGTAATTGGTCTGTCTATAAATGTTATTTTATTTCTAGCTTCAGCTTTTTGAGCTCTACGCTTTAACCTTTCTGCTTCACGAGCTCTTTTTCTTGCACCAAAATTTTCACCTGGAGTATGCATTTGTATTAGTATCTGATTTCTTCTTTCTAGATCTTCTTCTAACACCTGAATTCTTTTATTGTTTTTTTGAATTAAGTTAGATAGCTCCTGTATTACTGTTTGCAATTTGGAATCTAGATAAACTTCATAAACAACTTCGACATGATCTAAAAATTCAACTAATTGTTCGTTTAAAAATTTAAAGTCATCAAGTGATTCACAATTTTGGATAAGCGACCTTATGGCATTAAGTTCTTGAAAAACCTCATTTATTTCTTCTTGGTCGACTTCTGTTCTTTTATCTTCTTTTTTTAAAGCCTTGTCTAACTCAACAACAATAGATTCATGTACTTGAGTACATTCGCCCGTAATCCCATCAGACTGAACTACTTCTTTTATTTCAAGATTAAGATCTTGAATTTTCCTACAAACTAAAGCTCCTTTAATTTTTTCAAATAAGCTTTTTAAGCCTTCTAACATAATAGATATTATTTTCATTCTTTTTTTATACTTTTTATTACAATTTGTCAACTATGTTTTTTAGTTAAATTTTATAAGTTTACTTCGTTTTTTTTTATTGTTAATATTTCTATAATTAAAATAAAAAATATTATGATCAAAGCTCAACTTTTGAAAGGTTTCCAAGATGTTTACGGAAACGATGCAGAGTTAAAAGAATTTATCTGCAATCAAATTATATCGGAATTAAAGCTATTTGGATACTCACCTCTTGAAACTCCTGTTTTAGAATATGCGGAAGTTTTAATGGGAAATATTGGTGAAGATGAAAAGTTAATTTACAACTTTAAAGATCACGGAGACCGTCATGTTGCAATGAAATATGATCACACTGTGAGTCTTGCTAGATTTGTTGCCAACAACCATATGGAAATTGGTTTACCTTTTAAAAGATATCAGTTAGGACCAAGCTTTAGGGCTGACAAGCCTCAAAGAGGAAGAACAAGACAATTTACCCAACTAGATTTAGATATACTTGGTACAGATGAAATTTTGGCAGAAGTTGAAACTTTAAATTTAATTGTAAAATGCTACAAGAAGCTTGGATTTAAGAATATAAAAATTCAAATCAATGATAGAAAATTAGTTGATTCAATTATTGAAAATTTAAAAATTTCCGAAGCAAATCAAAAGGATGTTTTTATATGCCTAGATAAAACTGATAAAATTGGTCTTAAAGCTGCTTGTGAACTCATGATAGAAAGAGGTATATCACAAGAAATAGCTGATAAACTTTTTAAAGTTTTTAACATTCAAGGATCAAATAAAGAAATCTTAAATCATTTAGAGGCTTTTAATACCACAACTCTTAGTAGTATTATAGATTACGCTGATAAATTAGGATTTGAAGAAAATTTAAACATCAATCTTGGAGTAGTAAGAGGTTTAGACTACTATACAGGTTTGGTATTTGAGGTTGTAGATGAACAAATTAAAATTGGATCTTTTGGTGGAGGTGGAAGATATGAGAATCTTTGCGAGCGTTTTACCCACGAAAAAATTTCTGGAATAGGATATTCATTTGGAATTGAAAGAGTTATGATTGCAATGCAAGACTTAAAATTAGATACACAAACACAAGAAAACAAAATTTTAATCGTTGCGCTAGATCCAAATTACAGATTAAATGCTGTTTCCCTAAACAATAAACTTGCAAAAGAAAAGATTATTAGTGAGATAGCTTTAAAAGATACTAAACTTGCAAAACAAATTAAATATGCAGAGAAGAAATCTTGTACGCATGTAATTTTAATTGGTGAAGATGAAGTTAAAAATCAAAACTTTACTTTAAAAAACCTAGAGTCTCAAGAACAAGAAACTCTAGATTATGATGGATTAGTTAAACATCTTAAAGGTTAATATTTACACTGTAATATATTTCGAGTAATCGGTTATATTTTGCGACCCTTTCTCCCCTACTTGGGGCACCAGTTTTAATTTGACCGTTTGAGACACCAAGTGCTAAATCTGAAATAAAAGTATCATCAGTCTCACCACTTCTGTGTGAAATTACTACGTTAAAAGCTTCATTTTGAGCCATAGAAATTGCTTTTAAGGTTTCTGTTACCGTGCCAATTTGATTTGGTTTAATTAAAATTGCATTACACCAAGCTCCTTCAATTGCTTGAGATAATTTTGTTGTATTAGTGACAAGCAGGTCGTCTCCGACAATTTGAATTTTATCACCAAATTTTTTAGTGAATTTTTGCCAAGCTTGAATATCCTCTTCTTGGAATGGATCTTCGATAGAATAAAAAGGATACTTTTCAATCATTTCACCATAAACCTCTAATAGTTGATCAGAAGTTAATTCATGCTTTTCTCCAGATAATGTGAATTTATATTTACCATCTACATAAAATTCATTAGCTGCTGCATCTATACAAAAGAAAATTTCTTCTCCAAGCTTATACCCAGCTTTTTTTACAGCTTCAGATAGAAGGTCTAAGGCTTCAAAACTAGAGCTTAAATTAGGAGCAAATCCCCCTTCATCTCCAACAGAAGTTTTATGACCTTTTTCGGCTAAGATACTTTTAAGAGTATGGAAGATTTCAGCACCAGCTCTAACTTTCTCTTTGAAATCATTAATTCCAATCGGGAAAATCATAAACTCTTGAATTTCTAAGCCTGAATCTGCATGCTTTCCACCATTGATTAAATTAAACATTGGAGTTGGAAATATAAGATTAGTTGGATGAAAAGATTCATATAAATGCTGATCATTTGAAAGCGCAAAAAGTCTTGAAAAAGCCATAGATACAGCTAAAATCGCATTTGCACCAAGCTTTGATTTATTGATTGTTCCGTCCATTTTTATTAATACTTCGTCAAAGTCATTTTGGCTTTCAAATTGTCTTCCAACCACAGCTGGTTTAATTATATGGTTGATGTTTTCAATAGCTTTTAAAACTCCTTTTCCTTTGAATCTTTTTGAGTCTAAATCTCTAAGTTCATAGGCTTCAAATTTTCCAGTAGAAGCTCCAGAGGGTACTTTACTTTGTACTACATCTCCACCAGTAGATTGCATTACACAGCAAACCGTAGGATTACCTCTAGAATCAAGGATTTCATAAGCATATATATCTTGTATATTAAACATGTTTTTTTATTAGGTTATGAAAAGATTAACAAATAACTTGGATTTATTCCAAGAATTTTGTAATATAAATGCAAATTAATCTAAAATTATGGAAATCAAAGCAATGGCAAATGGTGAATTTTTAATTAAATACGAAAATGGAAAAGTGAGTATTGACCCGCAAAGTTCAAACGATGCTAATTTAACTTTATACACTAGAGGAGATGCAAAATTCAAAAAAGGATTGAGCTTAGATTGGCCAGGTGAATATGAAGCTGAAAACGTACTTTGTACTAGCATTCAAGTTTTAAAAAATGAAAAAGAACATAGAGTTTTAAGTTTAGAAATAGAAGGATTTAGAGTTGCATTTATGGGTAAATTAAACACTTTAATACCTGACAAAATTGTGAAAAATCTGTCTGCTGTGGAAATTTTAGTTTTACCTTTATCTATGTCTGTTAAAGATATGCAAGTTTTAGTTGAAGAAATCGAGCCAAATGTAACTTTGATAGTCAAAGATGATTCTTACAAAGACAGTGAAGATATAGTTAAATATGAAAAATATCTTAAAATTCTAGGTCAAGAAAATATTGAACCTTTAGATAGCTTGAAATTAAAAAAGAAAGAAGAGCTTGAAGAATTAAATAATTTCATAGTTCTCAACGTTTAAATAAGTCCCTGTAGTTTAATGGATAGAACAAAAACCTCCTAAGTTTTAGGTCCAGGTTCAATTCCTGGCGGGGATACCATTACCCAGATTCTCTAGCCGATTTATCTTCATTTTTAGTTAACTCTAAGAATGAAAATACCCATACGGCTTTTGTGAATATAAATAAAGTACCTGCTAATTTAGCAAGTAAAACTAAAGAGCCTAATGATAAAAATAAGGCTACAAATTTTGCTAGAAAGAAAAATTGTGATTGAATAATTAAACTAAATATCCAGGAGATTAAAAGTGGTAATCCAATTACAAAAACCATATTAAGTAAGACTCTAAGTCCAATTAAGCTTAGTAAAAATAAAATTAAAACTGTTTCTTTTAGGTTGAAAATTACTAATGAAGCACTTTTTTTAAGTGCTGCAAATATATTATCTTCGTCGATAACTACATAGTTTTCAGCATAAGCAAAAAGTAACGTAGCAATTATCGAAACTATTGACATCAACACTATAATTGGCATAAAAAAGCTAGCAAAGTCTTTACCAAGATACACATAAAGATAAATAGATCCTCTGAAGATAGTAAAAAACGAAAAGAAAAATAAAACACCATGTAGTTCAAGAAGTACTAAAAAGTTTTGCATTCCATATTTAATTCCATCTCTAAGTCTTACTGATTGATTGTTGTACTCTCTGGCTAAGATTTGTATTACTGACCCCTCTGCAAATACAGGAACTGCAAGTTCTAAAAGAAAAAAGACTAATACTGCAATTATAATAGGCAAGGTAAGGCTAGGATAGTTGTTGAAAATAGCTAAAATGTAATCGTAAAAAAACTTATAAGCAGGATTACTTGGATCATAGACCGCTTGTCTTAAGCTAAAAAGCTGGTAGGCAAATATAACAATGGTTACCACAGTTGTTAAAAGAGCTGGTAAAATCCCATAAATATTAACTAACCTCTTTCGATTTTGAGTATACAACCAAGCCTTTCTGATTAATAAGCGAGTATCCATATAAATATTAGATTTTAGGTAAGTTTAACATTATTTTATAAAGTTTAAAATTGAAGTATATTTAAAATTATGTTTTTAATTCTGTTTAGAGTTTAAAGTTTGAAAAAAAGTTGATTTTATGTTACAATACAGCCATGAAAAAAAGATTATCAAAAGTTAGTTTTAATGATTTAAAATGGATCAATATTGATTCAGTGGATTTAGATACAATTAAAAAACTAGAAAAAAATTACAATTTTCACCATCTTGATCTAGAAGATTGTTTAGAGGAAAATCAACGTTCAAAGATTGATAAATATCCTGATTATAACTTTATAATTCTACATCTGCCAAAATTCAAAGGTAGGAATCAGAAATATATAGCCTCGACAGAGTTAAATATTTTCATTTCTGAAAATGCTTTAATTACAATTCATGATAAAAACTCTTTTATTGATAAGATTTTCGAGGATAGTAAGAAAGACAAAGGTTTTCGAGAAGAAATAATGTGTAATGGTGCTGGATACTTATTGTATTATATTCTTAACGATCTATTTGAAAGATGTTTTTCTTATGTGGATGATATTACCAGAACTTTGAATCATCTAGAGAAAGAAGTTTTCAATGTTTCTTCCGATAGGAATATGTTGAAGGATATTTTAAGAATAAATAAAGATATTATTAATTTCAGAAGAATTATATTCCCCCAAAGAGCAGTTTTAGCTCAACTTGAACATATTAGATTTTCAAAAGAAGACGAAGATCTAGAGATTTACTTTGATAATATAGTAGATAAAATTGAAAAAATTCATTCAACATTGGAAAGTTTTAAAGAGCTTGTGGGTTCTTTACACCAAACAAATGAGACAATGATTGTTCAAAAAACGAATAACGTAATTAAAGTCCTAACTATTTTTTCTGTAGTTATGCTACCGTTAACTTTAATCACAGGAATGTACGGAATGAACGTAGACCTCCCAACCAATAACTTCATGGACATCCTTATTATAATGGGAATTGTGCTTAGTTTAATGCTGATTTTCTTCAAGAAAAAAGACTGGTTATAATACTTGAAATGATTTGTAAAGTATTTAAAAGAAAAAGGCTTGTCAAAAATAATCTTTTCTGATAGGATCTAGATACATTTTAAGAATACTTATATGCATCAAGAGGTAAAGAAAAAAATTATTCACGAGTATAAAACTAGTTCAAACGATACTGGATCTCCAGTTGTTCAAATTGCTATTTTAACTCAAAGAATCAAAGATCTTTCTGCTCACTTAAAGCTACATCCAAAAGACAATGACTCTAAAAGAGGATTAATCAAAATGGTAGCTGACAGAAGAAGGTTACTTAAATACCTAAGAGATAACAAACAAGAAGTTTACGAAAATATCTCAGGAAAATTAAGTTTAGCATAAAAATTGAACCCCTCATGGGGTTTTATTTTTTTTTATAAAATGCTATTTTACTTTTATAGAAAAAGAAAAAATTAATAAAAAATAAATGAAAGAATACAAGTTTACGCTAGCAAATACAGATTATACAATGAAGTCTGGATTAATTGCGAAGCAAGCTGATGGTAGTGTTGTAATTGAATCGGGAGATTCAGTTGTATTAGCTACTGCAACCATGGGAGAAGCCATGGAAGGAGCAAGTTTTTTTCCACTAACAGTGGATTTCTTAGATAAATTTTGCTCTGGAGGATCCATTCCTCATAATAGAATTACAAGAAGAGAAGGAAGACCAAGTACTCAAGCGGTATTAAATGCAAGAATTTGTGATAGACCAATCCGTCCCCTTTTTCCAAAAGGTACTACAAACCCTGTACAAATTGTGATTACTCCTCTTTCCCAAGATCAAACTAGTGATTTAGGAGTATTAGGGATGAATGCAGCCTCAATGGCCTTAACTATATCTGGAATGCCTTTTGAAGGACCTATAGGTGCAGTTAGAATCGGATTGAAAGATGATCAACTTGTTGTGAATCCGGATTTCAATGAATTAAATAAGTTAGATTTAGATCTATTAGTAGCAGGAAAGCTGGGAGCTATTACAATGGTAGAGTCTCGTGCTAATGAAATTTCTGAAGATAAGATGTTAGAAGCCTTAGCTTTAGCATCGAAACATATCGATGAACTTTGCCAACATCAACTAGAATTTGCAAAAGAATTTGATATTGAAACTAAAGAATTTACAACTTCTAAATTAGAAGATGAAAAAATTGATTTGATTAATCAAGCCATCGATTTAAATGATTTAGAATTTAAAGTTTCATCGAAGAAAGAGTTTAAAGCTAAATTCAAAGAAGTTCTTAATAAAGTTTTAATTAAATTAGAATCTGCAATTGAACAAGAAACAGTTTCTAAATCAGACGTTCGAAATATTTTAAATAAAGCTTTTGAAAAAATAATGAGAAAGAATATCTTAGAAAAAGATTCAAGAATTGATAATAGAAGCTTAACTGAAATTAGAAACTTACAGTCATGGGTTGGATTATTTGAAAGAACTCATGGTTCAGGACTTTTTGAAAGAGGTGAAACTCAAGCTATTACTACTATGACTCTTGGTGGTCCGCAAGATGCTCTTTTAATTGAAAATTATTTTGAAGAAGAGGAAAAAACATACTATCACCAATATAATTTCCCAGCTTATTCAGTTGGTGAAGCTAGACCAAATAGAGGTCCATCAAGAAGAGATATAGGACACGGAAATTTAGCTGAAAAAGCACTTTTAGCTGTAATTCCTAGTCAAGAACAGTTTCCATTTACAATCCGTGTTACAAGCGAAATTGTAGGGTGTAACGGGTCATCATCTATGGCTTCAGTATGTGGATCAACATTATCTTTAATGGATGGTGGTGTACCACTTAAGGCTCCGGTAGCTGGAATTGCTATGGGACTTGTTTCTAATGATGATGAAACTCAATTTAAAATCCTTTCAGACATTCAAGGTTTAGAAGATTTTGCTGGAGATATGGACTTTAAAGTTACTGGTACTAGAAGTGGTATTACCGCTCTTCAAATGGATATCAAACTTAAAGGTTTAAAACAAGAAGTTTTAGCAAATGCTTTAAACCAAGCTAAAGAAGGTTTGAATCATATTTTAGACCATATGAATACGGTAATTGATAAACCAAGAACTGAAGTTTCTAAACATGCTCCAATTATTGCTACAATTCAAATCAATCCTGATAAGATTAAAGAAGTTATTGGTAAAGGTGGTGAAACTATTCAAAAATTAACAGCTGAAACTAATACTGAAATATCTATTGAACAAGATGGTATGGTTACAATTTGTGCGAAAACCAAAGAAGGATATGATGAAGCTATTAGAAGAATCTCTGAGATTACTTATGAACCTCAAGCTGGAGAAACTTTTGATGCTAAAGTTGTTAGAATTGAAAATTTTGGAGCTTTCGTAGAAATCATGCCAGGTAAACAAGGTTTACTTCATATTTCTAAAATAAGCCCAGAAAGAATTAATCATCCATCAGACATCTTAAAGATTGGACAAATTCTTAAGGTTAAACTAACTGAAGTTGATAGAGAGGGTCGTTATAACTTCTCTCATAAAGAATTCTTTAAAAAACCTGATGTAACTGCCGATCAAAAAGCAGTTCAAGCTCCAGAGCAAAACCAAGACTCAAAAAAAGAACAAGATAAAGAATAGTAAATTTAAAAGCCCTTCGGGGCTTTTTTTTTAACTTAGAATTAAGATCACACCTAATACTAATAAATAGTTAGCAAAAGGAATTAGGGTTTTTTCTTGGTAAATTTTCATAAGATATTTAATTGAGAAATATCCAACGATAGAACAGATAGTAAAGGCCACAAGATATTCTGTATTTAAGTATAGACTGAGATTTTTACTATCTTTAAAAGTTAATACACAGGCTCCAAATATGGCAGGAAGTCCGATTAAAAAACTAAATTTAGCTCCTTGTACTCGACTTGCTCCAATTAAAAGAGCAGTACTTAAAGTAATTCCACTTCTGGATACGCCTGGTAACAATGCTAGGCTTTGAGAAAGTCCAACTATAAAAGCAAAAAGATATGGATTTTGAATATCAAATTTTTTAGATTTATTTTCAGTAAAATAAAAATATGTAGCAGTCAGTAAGAAAAAAATACTAACAAAAAACGGGGTTGAAATATAAGATATTGAGTCTTTGAGAGTAAATCCAACTATTGCAGCTGGAATAGTTGCAATTATCATTTGGTAAAATAGAATCAAACTATCTTTTCTGAATTGAAACAGACCAAATATTAGACTTTGAATCTCGTCTTTAAAGTAAGTTAAAATTGAAAAAAAGGTTGCTAAGTGCAAAAGTACATTTAACTCTAAGGATCCTTGTGGATCAAAACCAAGTAACCCCTGAAATAAAACTAAGTGCCCAGATGAAGAGATTGGGAAAAACTCAGTAACTCCTTGGATTATTGATAAAATAATAAGTTCAAGCATATTTAAAATTATTGCATACAAGTATAAGGATTGATTCTAGCTCCTTTTAGGTGACATTCATAGTGAATATGGATTCCAGTAGCACCATATACTCTTCCTGAATTCCCCATCTTCGCTATGACCTGTCCTTTAGAAACTTTGTCACCTTTTGATACAAACAACTGTTCATTATGAGCATATAAAGTTTTATAACCATTTTGATGATCAACTATAATATAGTTACCATATCCTCCGTTCCATCCATACTCAGCAGTTTCAACTATTCCATCTGCGGCAGCCCAAATATTAGGTTTTTGTACATTGGCAATATCTAAGGCGTAATGTCCGGCTCTATAACCTTGAGTTACTGTTCCTACTGTTACTTTCCCCCAGAATCCGCTAGATTTTGGTGCAGTTTGTTTTAAGATTTCCTTTGTAACAACAACTTCTTTTATAGGGTTGATAACTTTCTTGTTTTCTGTGCTATAGTCAACTTTACTGTCTAGTCTTTGGCGAATTGGAATATCAGTAGTGGTACCAGGATCAACATCTGGCTCTGGAATATTTGGAAGAATATTGGTATTTATGTCAGTTTCAAGATTTGCTAATTTTGGAACTACATTATTTTCATCACTTATATCTACTGTTGGTGCAGGTTCATTATTAGCTACAACAGAATCCTGAGAGTCCTGAGATTCTTGCTCTTTGTTTTCAGCTATTAAGTTGATCTCAATTCTTTGTCCACCTGGAATAAAAACTCTATCCCCTAGCTGTAAATTACGGGTATTGGAAGTGTTAAACTTTTCAATTAAAGAATAATCAATATCATATTTTTTAGCCAGGCTTAAAAGACTATCACCAGGTTTAATTGTATGGCTAATACCATTAATTGGAGGAATTCTTAAACTGTCACCAGGTTTAATTGAGTCAATATTAACAATTTCATTTTCCCAAATTAAGGTTTGAATGTCCAAATCATACATTTGAGAAACCGACTCAAGATTTTCAAGAGGTTGAAGTTGATGAACTTGAAAGTTTAAGTCATTTTGTATTTCAGCTTCATTTGTAACTGGAATTGTTTTTAATAAAAAACCTTCATCTGTTGTAATAAGCTGAGATGTATTAAATTCAATATCTTCTTTTGATAAGAAATAATTATAGTTTTCATTAAGTTCTAAATTTGTAGCTAACAAAGAATTAGAAGCTGAAGTAGAGCTGAAAACTAAAAAAATCAATGAATAAACTATTAAACTTGAAAGAATTTGTCTTTCTGGATTTTTTTGAACTTTAATTCTACTAGACCTTAATGAGCTTTTGTAGGATCTACGGGTTTTTTTTGATTTAACAAGACTATACAACGCTTTTTGTGCGTTTAGAATTAACTTGCGGACTAATAACCCTTTTTTGTGTTTGGGATTTTTTCTTCTTGAACGTATAATAAATTTGTCTTTAAAGACTATTTAAGTTTAAATTCAGTTCGAGATAGTTATTAAACTTTGGTTTCATAAACCATATACATTTTACAAAAATATAATAAAATTGCAAGATCTATGATTCTTTTTAAAAATTTGTTTAAAATTTCATTTAACATTTTATTGGTTAGCCTTGCATTTAGTGCATTAATTTCAAACTATTTTTCAATCTTTACAGAAGTTTTACTTGCGACTTGCTTACTTTTAGGATTAGTATCTTTTGTGAAAATTGATTTAGAATTTTTAAAAAGAAATAAATTGCAAATTTTATATTTATTGTTTGTTCTTTTGCTGGGACTTTCAAGCTTTTCAACCTTGAATAATTTTATTTATGGTATTAAATATGAAGTATTATTTTTGCTGATCTTTATATTTTTCAACTCTTTTGATAAGGGTTTTGATTATACTAAATCTTTTAATTATTTCTTAAACTCTTCATTGGTTGCTCTTTCAATTAGTTTTTTGATATGGACTATTTCAAACAACTCATTTTTAGTGAATTTAGGATACAGAAACGATTGGTCTACCTTTTACTCAGGGCAAGATCAAGCTTTCTGCCAAAAACTACAGGGGAAAGACATTTGTAGATTTCAAGGCTTTTTAAGCTCTCCTAATCACTATGGATTACATTTATTATTTCTTAGCTATTTAAGTAAGGTTAAATCAGCTAAAATTATAACTGTATTGATGAGTCTTTTTACATTTTCCAGAAGTAGCGTTTTAGCTATATTGAGTTTTTATGGATTGAAATTTAAGAAGAACCAAAAAAAATGGCAAATCGCTATTGCTTTATTTATTATATTCTTAGTTGTAATTTATTCTGTAAAATATGCAAATTTATCGAGCAATGAACATATTGTTAAATTCATTGAAAATATACCTTTAGTGTTTGATAATTTTTGGATTGGACATGGTCTTAACTTTTCAGGACCAGCTAGTCGTGCAACTCAGATTTTAATTCCAGAAAGTCACTTTTTACAAGTATTACTTAATACAGGAGTAATTGGATTTACTTTGTTTTTATTGAGTTATTTAGATTTAATCAAAAGATTTTGGAATCGAAAAAAAGATAATGCATATATATTGCTCGCTATTTTAATTCCAATGTTATTTTTGCATCCACTTGAAGATTCAAGTTTATCGATTGCGTTATTTGCCTATTTAGCTTTAGAAGATGCTTCCTTGAATAAGGCATAAATTTTTTCAGATACTTTATCCTGATTTTTTGGAGAATGTTTAGATGAACGATTTGGCAGCTTTAGCAAGTGATCTAATAAACTTTTAGAGTCCAAATATGACTCCAGTAAGATATTTGAGTTTGCATTCTTTTCAATAAAGTATTCCGCATTTAACAGCTGATCACCTCGAGAACCAGCTTTGGTGAGAGGAACTAAAACAGCAGGTATTCTTAAGCTATCAAGCTCGGCTAAAGTACCAGCTCCAGCTCTTGAAAGGCAAAGGTCAGTTATTTCATAAACAGGGCCTAAGTCTTTTATATAATCTAAGGGTATGTAGGAATTTTCTTTTTGATACTTCTCTGAAAAATTTTTCATTCCAATTACGTGAATTACATTAAAGTGATGTTTCAACTCTTCTCTATGTTCATAAATTACATCATTTAAATATTCTGCGCCTAATGATCCACCAAGAATCAAGATATTTCTTTTTTCAGGGTTGATATATTCCGAATGTTTAAAATTAGAGCGTGGTGAAATTAACGAGTTTAAAATAGGCAAATTTAAAACATATGTCTTTGATAAATATCTTTTATTAATTGATGATGGATGACTAAGCCAAACTTGCTTAGCCAGAGGCATAATTATTTTATTTGCTAGGCCAATTGATGAATCTGATTCGTGCATTATAATTGGAATCCTTAAAATTTTAGCAGCAATACAAAATGGAACTGCTATAAATCCCCCTTTGGAAAAAATTAAATCAGGTTGTTCTTTTTTTAAAATTTTTATTGATTTATATACTGAATTTAATAAAACAAAAATATCTGTAAAGTTTTTAATATCAAAATAACGCCGAAGTTTTGCAATTGGTAAAAAATATTTTACTTTAAAAGACTCAAGATTTTTTTTATCTAATTCTTGATCGGCAGCAACAAAAAAGAATTCTGTTTTAGGATCAATCTCTTGAATTTTTTCAATTACCGATATGCTAGGAATAATGTGTCCGGCGGTTCCCCCTCCTACGAGTGCTATTTTCATTGATATTTTTTAAATTATTATTAATCACATTTATCACAACTCCAACTCCAAAACAAGTTGCTAACATTGAGGATCCTCCGTACGAAATAAACGGTAAAGTGATTCCGGTTACAGGTAAAAGTCCAATATTTACACCTATATTAATAAATGCTTGTCCTGCTATCCAGGTTGTAACTCCTAAAATAATTAATCTTGCATAGTTTTCTTTTATTCTTTTGACGAAATAAAATCCATTTAAAATTAAATACATAAAAAGTCCAACAACCATAGATGATCTGAAAAAACCTATTTCTTCAGCAGAAGCTGCAAATACAAAATCATCGGAAGCTTGGGGTAACCAATAAGACTTTTGAGTACCTTTAGTCAATCCTTGTCCAAAAATCCCCCCTGAGGCCACAGCTATATTTGCTTGCTGTGTTTGCCAACAATAATCTCTTCTATATCCATTTTGGGTTACTTCGCAATTATCTGTACTTGGATTTACATACGCGTTCAAACGATGTTTAAGGTATGGATTTGTAGGCAAAACCAATAAAGTACCAATAAAAGCAACTAAAAAAGTACCTAATAAATGCTTTTTTTGAGCTCCAGCAAAAAAGAACATACAAAATGCAATTAATCCAAATACCATACTTGAACCTAAATCAGGCTGAAGTACAACCGGTAACATTATAGCTGAAGCTAAGATACCAAAAGATATAAATCCTTTTTGGAAGTCATGTAAAACAGATTTTTTTTGGTCTAGCCAAACAGCAAAATATAGAATCATACATAATTTTGCTATCTCAGTGGGCTGAAAGGAACTATTAAAAATGACTATCCAAGAAGTTGCAGTCGTATTAAAGCTACTTCCCAAGATTAAAACTCCAAAAAGAGTAATAACCATTGCGGAAAAACCAAAAACTGCATACTTTTTATAGAGTTTATAATTTATTTTAGAGGCAAGTATCAAAGCACATCCGCCTAAAAAGACTCTAAATAAATGTTTAAGTAAGAGATAATAACAATTTACTCCTTGAGTATCACAACTTGGATACAAATCATTAATTGATTTAGTTAGATCAATTGATTTAGGAACACCTATGCTTGATATCATTATTATTCCAAAAGAAATAAGTAACAATACAGGTAGCAGAAATTTAAAATATTTTTTATTCAATATAATGTAATAGAAGTTTTAAGAATTATAGAGATTTTTTATGAAAATTTGAAGTTAAATTTTAGATTTTTTTAATTTTAACTTTTTCAAAAAAATAGTTTATTATATTAAAAACAATTCTATATGTGGAAAAAATTTATTTTATTACTCAGTTTAGACCAAATTTCAAAATGTTTAATTGAAATGAAATTTACAGATTATCTCGTTAAGAATTTTGGTTCAGCTTTTTCACTTCCGATTCCTCAAGAAATATTAGTAATTATTGCTTTATTAATTTCATCTTGGGCGATTTGGTCTTATTATGAAAACAATACATCGGAAAGTTTTACGTATTTAATTTTAGCTGGAGCGATTGGTAATTTAATTGATAGATTAAGACTTGGCTACGTAATTGACTTTATAAACCTTCAGGTATGGCCAGTTTTTAACTTTGCAGATATATATATAACTTTAGCAGTAATGTTAATAATAAAAGAAGAAATAACTCAAAAAAATGGAAAATAATTTAGTTTCAAAAATTAACTATGTAGTTTTATCAATTATTGCAGGCTTTATAAGCTCTGGAATTGGACTTGGTTTGTTCTTAGCTTTTTCTAAAGCGGGAATTACAATTGAAAGTGGCTTGAGTTTTGCAATAATATTTATTTTAGTGTTTAACTTTGTAATCTTAATTAATAATGTATTAGGTGGTTATTTTTACAATGTAGCCTATAGATTACCTAGTACAGGGATTTCAAATCTAATGATTAAACTTTCTATCAGCCAAGTTGTTTTAAATTTGATTGCTCTTCCTTTTGTATTTATGGCAATTGCAAAAGGTATGTTGGCTATTTTTATGCTGACAGTTTGTTTTATATCAATCAATAATTTATTTGAAATTCTTATCTCTAAAAATGATCATAATTTTGTAGGTGCGGCAATTGGATGTTTTTTAACTTTAATGATTGGATTAACTTTAGTATTTAACATTGAAGACCTTCAATCTATTTTCGTTCCTTTAAACTTATTAATTTTAGTTCTTAGCAATTTTTTAGAGTCTTTAGGGTCTCAGGTTGCATAAAAGAAAAAAGCTCCTCTATGGAGCTTTTTTTTATCTCTATTTCTTTGGAATATTTCCACCTATACCCTTAAGTGCTTCCAACCCTTCAATTGGTACCATCCAGATTGTGGTATTTGATTGATCGGAAGACAGATCATTTATAGATTGAAGAGTTCTTAAATGAAGAGCTCCAGGAGCTGTAGCCAATAAATGTGCAGCTTTAGAAAGATTTTCGGAAGCTTCTAATTCTGCCTTAGCTTTTATAATAACTGCTCTTTTTTCTCTTTCAGCTTCGGCTTCTTTGGCCATTGTTCTTTTTAAATCATTTGGAAGCCTTACATCTTTTAACTCAACTGATTCAACTCTTATCCCCCATTCATCAGATGCTTTCTCTACAATATTTCTGATTTTATCTGCAACCTGATCTCGAGATCTTAAGAGAGTATCTAAATCAACAGTCCCTACAATATTTCTCATTGTTGTTTGAGCTAATTGAGAAATAGCGTATCTGTAATTTTCTACGTTGATGATAGCTCTTTGTGCATCTTTTACGTTGTAGTAAATAACAGCGTTTATAGAGATAGAAATATTATCTAAAGTGATTGCTTCTTGATCTGGAACGTCTACTGCTTTAGTACGCATATCAACTATATCCATACTCTGGAATATTGGAAGAACTATTCTCCAACCTGAGCCTGAAACTCTGGAAAATTTTCCAAAGGTAAATTTTACTCCTTCTTCATATTCTTTTACTTCTTTAATTGAAGTGATGAGTACCAAAATTATAATTGGTAATAAAAATGCTGTCATTTTATATTGGTTATATGTTATTTATTGATTTGTTTTATGATTCGTCTTTACATTGCTTTTCATGAATTTTCTTCATGTTACCCAGTAAGGTTCCTTCGTTATCTTCCTCTATTATGTTAAGTGTTTTTTTAATAGTTTGCTTGGTTTTATCTAAAACTGAGGCTAGTTCCAAAGAAGAAAAATCAGCAATTTCAGCTCTTTGATTGTCAACAAGTCTTGCAAATTGTTTTTCAGATTGTCTTCTTGAGACTTCTTCAATAGCATTTTGTAAAAATGCATACTCTTCAAATGTTGAGGTTTGATTAAGATACTGACTAAATTGATCTACGGTTGTTGCCTCCATAAAAATTTTATTAACTTTGGCCTGGGTTTTATTTCCGAGGTTTTTATTTGAATCTGCTTTGTCTCCATAGGTATCTTTAATTTGTTGAATCTGCTTTTCAACAGTTGGAAACGTTTTTGACATTACTTGTTTTAGTCCTTCCCAAGCTGAATAATCTTTACCTTCTGTAAAGCCATATATTTTCTTTAGCTTATCTTTATATAATTCCCCAGAAAATGCAGACTTTGAAGTATTCCAAAACTTTTTAATGGTTCTCATAAGCTTGTTTGATTCTTTTCCAAATCCATTTTCATAAACCTCACCAAGACCTATATAGCCTTCTACAACAGCATCTGCCTTGTCTAAAACAGCTCCCAAGCCACCAGCACATTCGCGCTTGCTATAGTCTCCATCTTTTAAGATACTAGGGGTTGAAGAGTTGTCATAATAATTAAAACGGTGGGAATATTTTTCTACAAATAAACCAATGAATTCCTCTAATTTCTTTTTGTTTTGACTTTGTTGGGGATCTTGATTATAAACTTTTTTATACGAATTTAATAATCTATCAAACATTTCGGGTAAACCTTCAGTCTTAAACTGATTTATTGGTTCAGCACCTTCAGTTGCTTTTTCCCCGTATCCTAGAGCTTGATAAACGTCGACATTTCTTAGAAACTCAAGTTCTAATTCTAAAACTTTAATTTGTTCATTAATAATTGCGATCTGAGACCTTGTGTATCCAAATCCATTCTTTACTAAAAGATTGTATGAATCTTGCTTTTGTTCAACTACAAAAAATCGATCTCGTGTATTACAAAAATTATTTATATATCTAGATCCCTTGTAAACGTCAAAGTTTGTATTTAAGAAGTCTTCAGAGTATGAACTAAAATTTGCTAAACCATTATAGATTGATTGCACTGTAAATCCCATTTTATCAAGTGTGTTCATTTGTGACTGAGCAGTTTGGGTATAACCAATATTTATAAATAAAATAAATATGGAAATTATCGATAATTTTAAAATTTTTGATATTATTGACATTTTGGTTTGGATAAAAATAATTTTGATGTCTCTTTGATAGAGAAGATAGAATCTTGTAAGCTTTTTAGGTTTTTATTAAATAGCTCCATTCTTTCTAAAAGTTGTGCATTTACGGAGTTAGCTGTAGCAGTTTTTTCTTCTAAAGATAATTTCAACTGACGATCTACTTGTGCCTCAATTATTTTTGATTGAAAATCTTGAATATCTTCTAAAACCTCTAAAAAGTTATTTGCATTTGAGAAATCTATTTCAGGTGCTGGAACTTGAGTCGCTTTAAATCTCTTTGAAATATCGCTAGGACTGATTTCTTGGATTGCCTTTTGAGGACTTGAAAGACTAAACAAAGACTTTGCTATAAAGTTAATATTGCTACTATTTATTTTATTTAAAAGATCTTTTTTACAGATTGGTGGTTCAAAATAATTACCCGTAAGTTTTTGAGGTATTAGGTTTTTATCATTAGTTTCTATAAATTTTTCATTCATACTGTCAAAAATACAATTTGTACAATTATTCGATGGAGTTAACCACCTTAAGTTTTGTCTAACTTCTTTAATATAAAAACAAAATCTTTGTTCTGGTGTTCCTACTGTTGAATAAATAACATCACTTCCAGAATAACATGTGAACTCGGGAAACAAAGGATTACTATTTGTAAAACTTGGTAAATTAATACCGATATCTAGATTAGGATCTTCATCAGATTCATCTTCTTGGCTATCTGGATCTACTTGCCCGCCTGGAAAATTACCTTCTGAATCTGGATCATTTTGATTGTTTGAAGAGTGTGATTCTAATTCATTTGCTAAGTTTGGACTTACTCCACATTGATCTGGTGTAAAATCTTGAACCTCACCTAAAGGTAAATCCTCTTGTTTATCACTGTTGTCAGTATCTGAACTTCTAATATCAGGATTGATATCATCTTTGAGATCTTCAACTACTTCATCGATATCTGTTTCTTCTAAATTCGTATCGTGATTTGTAGGTGATGACAAACTTTCTTGGTTTAATTCTGGAATTTGAAAAGTTTCCCATGGAACATTGTCACCAAAAAGTAAATTTTCTATATCTTTAAGATCCTCTAGTAAGTCAAAATTGGAATCTAAAGTTGAATCATTAGCAAATATTTCAAAAGCTTTCGATTTAATAATCGCTTTATTTGTAATACTTATTACCTCTTTTTGATCTTCGTAAACCTTTTCTAATTTTTGTCTTTCAGCAACTGCCTCTCCAACTGTAGATTTAGAAGTAAAATTTTCAATAAAAGTAGATTCAAACCAGTAGCCAACTTGGTCTGTAGCAGCATCTAGAATTTCTTGATTAGTTTTATAATGAATTTCACCGAATATACTTAAGTACAAATCTGGCTCACAGCAGTCTGGCACTGAATAAACAGAATTGGTTGAATTAAAATAATAACCTTTTATGCCTCCAGCTAATTTTTCGCTATACTTTTCAATGTTATATTTCTTAAGAGAACCATAAGAATCATTATCTAGATCAAGTTTTTCATTCTCATAATTTGCAACTGCATCTGATAATGCTTCCAAGACTTGATTTTTAACAGCAAGGTCAAGTTCAGCTTTAGCAATTGGTATGCTTAAAAAAATTAGTAGTCCGATTGTAATTGTGGTGAACTTTTTAAGTGCACGAAGTTGTTGTTGCATTCGGTAATTTATTAGGATATTTTTTAACTTCCATAAAGACGTCATATAATTTTGAATTCATGGTATGAAGTTCTTTTTTGATTTGGTAATACTGTGAATGTAATATATAAGCCGAGTAATTTTCCTTATAAAAATCTACTGAAACTCTGTTAGCTTCACTAACCTTCTCTCTCAAAAACTCTTTATACTCCGGTAATGGTGTTGGGATAACCCTTTCTAAGGAAATAGTATAGTCAGCAAATTCTTTATCAAGTCTTTCTTTTAAACATATTGAAGATAAATTTTGAAAATCAGTATCTATAATTCTAATTTTTTGTTCATCATCTACACATTCATTGTATAGGGCTGCATTATAGCTTTCGCTGGTAATATCATATGCAATAGTTGGAGGCTTTAAGATATCATGATACTTTTTAAGGTCTTGTGAAGCTACTAAGAAATATTCCTCTTCATGAAGTAAAAAAAGCTGGTTCTGAAATTCATTTGTAAGTTGGTTGTTTTTAGCAATAGTTTTAGCTGTGATTTTTATATATTCATCGTATCGACTTGGAGCACCACTTGCCGAATTAGGAATTAAATTCCATGAAATAAGAGCGATAATTAATAAACCAAAAATTTTTATTGGCATTTTGAAAGATAGCATATTAGGTTGTCATTTATTTTATTGAATTGTTTTACAGATTCATCTGTAATGCTTAGTAGTTGTTCAAACTGTTTATTGATTTGATCGTATTTTTCAAGGATTACAGCTCCCCTTTTGGCTTGAACACTTTTAGTAAGGGTAGACTTGTAAACATGTTTAATCTCATCTAGATACTCTTGCGTAACTACAATACATTTGTTTTTTCTATCAATTTCTCTCTGGATATTTTGTTGTTCTTTGCTACTTGTTCCTTGTAAATTTTGTTCACTTTGAGCTAATCTTTCTTGAGTTTGAGATAAGTTTAAACTTATTAAGTATTTTGCTTTCATATAAGCATCTTTAAAATCTTGAATTAATGCTGAATCGTATGTTGGCTGACTTACCACTTCTTTAAGTTCATCGTAAAACTCAGCTGTAATAAGGTTTAAAGTTCGGGTATATTCTTCTTCGCAAACTGGGGATGGATTATTGAGTCTATCTTGAATTTCTGAAGATGTTGTTTGCTGAATTTTTTCTTGTTGTCTTTGTTGTTCTGAGGATTGTGGATTAGCAAGAACATTGAAAATTTGCGAAGATAAAATTACTATCACTAAGATAAATATATAAATTAAATGACGTAATCTTTTATTTTTAACCATCTATATTTGGGTTAATTTTAAATACTTTAGAAGTAGAATAAATTATTGGATTTATAGGATCGTACTCACCATATATTATAAAAAATTTATCTTTATCCTGCAATGCAAGTCCTTGTTTTTTTTCATAAGGGCATGGACAAGCTGTACAAATAGGATCCTTAACTCCAATACTAGAATCAGGTATTTCTGTGCTATCATCTGGACTCAATAGATCTTCTTGTTCATTAGTTAAACCAAATGCTTGTTTTTCTGAGGATTCCAGGGTTTCTTCTTTAGATGCTCTTTCAATTGATTCTTGAATGTGGGTTTGGCTTTCATTAATTCTATAATCTTCCAGTGGTAAACCTAATTTAGATCTTTGTTCTATACAATTATAAATATCGAGAGATCGAGAGATTAGAATTGCAAAATCTTGTCTGGAAATTGGTTGGTTTGGTTCTTGAGCTTCATCTTTGGTTAGAAGGAAGTTAGATTTAACAACTGCAGAGTCATTTAATATTGGAGTTAGATCTTGAGCAAATTTTAAGTAGTCTGTATACCATGGATTTTTTTCTGTTACATCTTCAAGAGTAATTACATCCATGTTTTCTAGGGCTTCCATAATAACTTTTACAGCTTCTATTCTTGAAATAGTGTTAAATGGTTTAAATGGACTTTGTCCTAGATTATTAACTTCTCCTTTATATCCTTCAAATATTCCCAGGAAAAATGTTTCTTTAGTTATTGGATAAAACCAGTCATATGTATTTGAATATAAAATATCAGAAAATACATTCGGTGATAAATAACTTTCTGGCCTAGGTTTAATACATAATATTTTTAATATTGTTTTTGCAAATTCACTTCTTAATAAAAAGTTAGTTGGTAAAAATAGATTTTGACCGTCAATGTTAACCCCTTGGAAAATCCCAAGCCTTGCTAGTCTATTGATCTCGTCAAATCCTTTAGTGTTTTCATTAATATCCGAAAATTGAGTGTCAGCTTTTAAATCAAGATCACTAATTCCCGCTTTTGGATTATCTTTTATTTGTTGATTGTGACTTTGGTAATCAGAATTTATAAACTGTTCTAACGATAGAGTATCTTCGATGTTTTGTATTTTAAAACTTACAAGATTCTTCCCATTGGCATTACCTCGTAGGGAGATCCAATGTTGATCCAATGACTCAACATCTGGATTTTGATTGCTAGAGTCAAGTTCCAAAGTATATTGCTTATCAATTAAAACTGGGTTAGCAAACCGAGAAACCGCCAGTATGTTTTTATTGTTTTGCTTAACTATTGCAGTCTGATCAAGATCATTTAATGGATCATTGATTATTTCAATTGTAATATTGTCTTCTATGTTTTCGTCGACAATTACTAGCTGCGAGCTTGAATCATTACTCTTTTCCCTTGAGTCTATGATTTCTGGACTCAGATTTGAATCTGTTTTAAGTAAAACTTTTGTTATAGGTTGAGTGTCTTTTGAAACTAAAATAGTTAATAATTCTAAATCTTCATAGGAATTTAAAACTGTAAATTCAAGTGAGCTGTCATTAATTATTAAATTGTTATCTTCAATTTCTATAGCTGGTCTATTTTTATTGTCGGTAATCTGTAGATTTTCCTGACTTGAAAATTTAAAATCAAAACTAGAGTCTTCTACTAGATTAGTTTTTATAGGGATTAACCTATCTTGATTAGATTTTAAAATAGTTACATTTCCTTCAGTAACTCTAGGAACAATCTTACCTATTACGTTTGTATTAGATACTTTATCTAAAACAATATTTAGATCCTGAAGCTTAGGACTGATTTCAAGTTTAGATTGATTACCTGCTAAATCAACAGCTTGAATAGTTATTTTATCAAGTTGGGGACTTGTTATTTTTGGTAAATTAAAAATTGGATTTAGCACATTCAAGGCGTAGGCTTGATTTCTATAATTAACAGACATTGATATAATACGACTTCCAATATCAGTGCTGGTATTTAGATCAAGGTCTATATCTTGATATAAAACTGGGTTTGCAATGTCTGATATATTTCCAGATATAGTTGGAGCTACTCGATCTTTACAAAAATCAATAGACAACGCTTTTGGACCATTAAAGGTGTGTAAATTTGAATTAATCTTAGAGCTGTGTACTAGACTATATAAACCTAAAGGAATGTTTATTTTCAAACTAGATGATTGAGATTTTTTAACAAACATCTCTTGAAAATTATCCTTAGAAATAACTCCACTTAATGAATCAATTTGATTTAGACTTTCAAATTCAGTTTCTTGATTTTCATCATGTAATATCACGTATCTTCTAAAAGGAATAAGTTTATCAGTCCCAGGTTTATAAATATCAATAATTTGATTATCAAGATCTAGGTAGTTACTAAATGAAACTTGAATTTCCTCAAAAGACTCGGTGATCTGAATGTCTCTAGGTGTTAAAGTTTGTATTTCTTTATCTAGATCTTCCCTTAGTGTAAATTGATCATTGCTACCATATCTAAAGTTTCTTTGAGAGTTTAAAGGCTTAAAGTAAACTTCTTTATCTATTGTATGAATAATATCATCGTCAGAATCATAATCCAGGTCTGTAAAAATAAAATTAGATTGAGCCTCATCTTGATCTTCAAAAGAATACAGTCTAGAGAAGGATCCATCTGGACTTACATAATGGACACCAGTAGGAAATTTAGCCTCAACGCCTTGACTAGAATTATCTCCTTGCCCTTGTGCTATATATTTAGCTCTATCTTTAAAGATCTTGTCTAATTTTTGAGAGTTATCAATAAGATTACTAAACTCTTTTACTGCATCCTTACTAATGGAAGTTTTTGGTAATAAATCAGAAACAATGCTTTTGTTTTGAGTAAATTTAACTGGATCTATGGAAGCAATATTTTTCTCGTCTGAATTTTCATACATTAGATCTGTAATATACTTTGCGTTATTAAGTTTATCTTGATCAAAGAATATAGAATCTTCAACTTTAAAATTTTCTCGTGGCTTAAAATCAGTCATTTCAATTACGGTATGAGTACTTGGAAGTTTTATTTTTGCTTCAATTTCAGTTGCTCTTGCAAGTAAATCAAAAGCAGTTTTTAAATCAAGTCCAACTTTGGCATTTAGATCAACGTCTTCAAATTGGATTTCTTTTAAAAATTCATATTTGTAATCCAAAAGTTCATTAATTTCAAGAATCTTTTTATTGTATTCTTGGAACGCATCTTGAATTTGTAAATTTAGTGCTTGAGAGAAAGAGTTTAGTCCTTCGTAAATAGCATCGGTTTCATATGTTAAGTCAGATTCTAAAATTGCTTGATACTCTTTTACATAATCTAAGTCTAACTGAGGTAATTTGATTGAGATTTGTTTATCAATTGGTAAGACAACATCTAATGGTCGAGCAGTCATGTCTTGAATTGCTTTCGACAAAGTTAACTCTGGAACTGGGATTAAACCTTTTTGAATTAAACAATATATTCTTAAAATTTGTTTTATCAAGTCTAGCTCTTCACCAATTTTTTCTTGAATATCAATTCCAACATCAGCAATTTCTGGTGCTACTGGAATTATAGGAAGTACTGGAATTTGGATTTTTGGTAAATCAGGAAGATCTATTAAGGTAGATAAGTCAGGTGGTCCCGGAAGAACAGGAATTTTAATAGAGCCAAAAACTAAACCAATATCAAGATCAGGAGCGGAAGGAAATGTCATTTCAAAATTCATCCTTGGAAGAGGTAATGGCTGCGGGTTAAATTTAATAATTGGCATTTTAATAAATAAACCAGTTTTAATTTTTGAAATATCCAAAGTGATATCTGGAATCTTTGGAAACTCCATAAATGGTAAAGAGTCACCAATATCAGGAATTAAACCTAAAATTATATCTATGAATGATGATCCCCTTCTAGTTTTACAGTCGTCACATTTATCAAAGAAATCAATAAATACCTGGAAAATAAAATTAAAGTTATTGTAAATTTTTATCAAAGACTCAAACATTTTTGTCCATGTAGATAAATTTTTGGTATTTTGCGCAAACCAATCTACTACATTTGTTAATATTTGATCTCCCCAGTCAAGGACTTGCAATGCAAATTTTGAAATAAAATCTTGAATTTCAAATATTTGCAAAGGCATATCTCTCCATAATAAAGCTGACTGATAACTTTCATATAAATTAGTAGTTAAACCTTCCATACCAACTGCAAAATCAATACAAGATTTTTGCTTATCACTCTGTTGTCCATCTTTAGGTTTATTTACAACTGAAACAATTTTTGTAAGCTGTCCTCCTAAAATAAGATCAATGAAAAAACTTACTGTATCTTTCCAGTCTTTAGCTTGAGTGTCATATGCTTTTTTTATAGCAGATACAAAACTATTTTCACCAGAAAAATTTGGATATTTTTTATCTTTATACGTCCATTCAATATCTGGACTTCCCATATTTTCATTCCTAGGGTCGTTCAAAGTACTAAAACTTGCTTTAACCCTATCATTAAAGTTTTCAAAGTTATAATCTCCTAATTTATCTGCAGGTGGAACATTTTGATAATCCATACATCCCCAAGAATAAAAAGCTTTTAAGAAATTTTGAATAGTCTTGTCTAAAGACAGTAATATACTTCTAAAGAATTTTGCTAACTCTTTGTCGTCGTACCAAGGGTAGTTTATAGACATGTTTTCTGTCTCAAACTCCCATATTGGCATTTTTGAAAGCTCCTCAAAATATTTTTGTTGGTTTTGCGTATACCTAGTAAATAAACTGTTTTTCTTTGCCGTATATTCTTCGAAATTCTTATATTCACCACAGAGTTCTTTGAAAGAATTATAGTTTTCTTTGGAAATGTTATCTGGGCAATTAGGAAAGGGATTTAAAGAATCAATTTTTGAAAGATCTTCTTCGTTAGTATAAAATCCAAATTCTCTAGCCCAACTATTTAAATTTGATAACTCAAGATTATTATCGGCATTTAAAACAGGATATATAATATTTACATCAGGCATGTCTATCACCTTCACAATTTCAAAAAATTGATTTTTAGCCCAAGTTGAAAATATTGCAGGAAAAGAAGGTGGATTGAACTTTCTAGGAGCACCTCTATCTTCAAGACTTACAACTCCTTTAGTTGCCTTTGATACACCTTTGGCAACATAATTCATACCTTTAATAATTGATTTATTTACTTTTTTACAAACATCGTCTGGTAATGTCGCTACTTGAAACTTCAGGCATTGACCACCAATACATGGTGCTAAAACAAAACTTCCTGTCAGAGTTGGTGATAAATAAAGCTTAAATCCACATGGAAATGCAGGTGTTCCAAAACCAATTGGGATTGGTCCCCATGGGCATGACAAACCAATTAAAGGAGTTGGTGGGCTTAGCATGCTTCCTGGTACTAAAAGCGCATCGTTATACGGAGTTGCAATACAACTATCTCCACATATTAATTCTTTTAGTTTTTTTTCCGTTTTGTCAGCATAAGCTTTAACTTCATTCATAGCAGCTGAATAAAAATCGCTGGTTCCATCTTGATCAGAATCAGTAAAAAACTGCTTAACTCTAGACTCTTGCGCATAGGCATTTAGTTCATCTTCGGTTTTGTCGGCAATCCCCGTAACATCAAAATCCATACTTTCAGATATGTTAACTCTAGGGGGTGCCAAGTATTGATAAACAGGATGAAATCCAAATTCAGATGATTGTAAATACAAAACTTTTGAACCAGAAACAAATGGAATTTTAATATCTAACAATCCATCGGAACCAATAGACTGATTAATTATATCAGTAGAGAAATCTTGGATATTTCTACCTGGATCTATATTTGACTGTGATATAAAATCAACATGAGTTTGATTTATAAAATTACTAGTAAATTCATCTTTTACAGTATCTACAAATGGAACATCGGAGACAGAATTTTTATCAATTTTAATTAAAAACTTTAATGTTGTAGAAGTACTAAAATTAAAACTTTGATCGCTAATATAGTTATAACTACCGCTATCTATTCTTTTCATATCAAAAGACTGATTATTTACCATCAAAGATGCACTTAAAGCATTATCAGGTAAATTAATTGCAACAGGACTATTGAAAGAACCATCACTTGAGGACCTAAAGACATCAGTAAAAATTTCAATATTTAAAACACTTGAATCCAACGGATCTTGAATTGCATTTAAATCAAATTTTGAATAATTAAACTCAGAATGACTTTTTAGGTTAGAGAAATTATTTGTAGGATTATCTAAATTCTCATCTTTTAAATAAACATAGTTCTCATCTAAGAAATACTTAGCTGGATATGGAAAAATAAAAGATTCAAATTTCTTCTCAAGTCTTTGGTTTTGACTTCTATGAAAAACTCTAAAATTAAAATCGCTATCGTAAACCATTAAATCAAAAATAGAATCATTATTTAGGTCAGCAGTGTATATCTTTTTAGGCTTAATTTTTTCTGGCAAGTCAAATCTATCCAACACTAACTCCCCTGAATCTTCTTTAAGAATATAAGTACAGGTATCCTTTAGATGACAATGATCTTCAAATAAAATTAAAACTTCTAAAGGATCTTCATTTAAGACGATTAATTGCTTAGGCTTCAAAGGAAGTTTAATATGAGATTCTTGTAGAATTTGTCTTTCCTTGTTATATAAAGAAATAAAACCTTCCTCATCGCCAATTATAATAAACTTTTCAGTATCTAAAATACTTTCAGCTGTAGACTTTAAAGTTGCAATTTTTTGTCCAAGAGTTTTATTGAAATTTCCTTGTCCTTGAATAAGATTATTTAATTTCAAAGTTGGATCACCAACTAAAACGGTTGAAAGATCTGCATACGACATCAGACTTGGGCCCATGGCTTGGCCTGAAGTAAATAACAATAAAGTTTTATCTTGAGAATTTGCTAGTCTTGACGGGTTATCCATACCTTTAGATAGGTTTGATTTTGCTTGGTTTAAAAATAAACTTTCAGACTCATAAGGCTTAACAAAAGATACACTATTTAAATAGTTATAAATCGAATGAGTATTTTCTGACTTCTTAGTAATAATTGGATGCTCATAATAATACGGACTCTCTGCAAGTTGTGCTTTTTTAGAATTCAGATACAGACTTGCAACTTTAATATCTTTATAAAACAAATCGTAATTTAAAATATTAAAGTTTTCAGGTGAAGGTGAAGATGAAATTGAAATCTGATCTGAAAGAATAAGACCATCATCGATTGAAATCAACTCTAGATCATCAAAACTTATTGATTTTGAATCAAAAACAACATCGGCGTTTTGACTTGAGGGTTCGATTAAAATGAACTCCTGACTAAAGTAACTTGTAGGATCGGATGTAATTCTAAGACTTTCGGATTTCAAAAAAGGAACATTTAAGAATTTTTGCCCTTCATAAAAAAAGTTTAAATTGATTCTATTATCATTGATTTCCAGTTGATTGCTTAATTTTGAATCTTGGAAAATCTCTAAACTTTTATCTGGATGAATAGTAAGTAACCTTTGATTTTCTCGATGTGAATTAGTATTTGTTATTACAGCTTGAGTTTTACCCGATAACAACAATGATTCAGCTTTTGAGTTATATAGTTCTGACTGATTAGTGTTTAATAAATAACTTAAGGAGTTTGAGTTTAGGCCTTGAATATCATTTTTAGTAAGACCTAAAGCTAAATGAAAGTTTAGAGTTTCTTGTATTTCCTCAGCTTTTATTTTCACTTCAAAATAACCTGTTTGAAGTGGAATAGAGTTAAACCTCAATGAAGCTTGCCCATTAGACATCCTGGATTGAGAACTTTGATCTAATGTTATTTTAGACTCATCAAATTCGATATCTAAATCAGAATTAAGTTTGGTTACATTATTAAAATCATCTGCCAGAGTGGCTCTTATTGTTATTTCATTTGATTCTAATCCCGAAAGTAATTTTGGTCCTGTAACCAAGGTCAACTTAGAAGCTTTTCCTGGTAAAACCTTTATAGAATGAGTTAATTTTTGAATACCATTGAATTCAACCTCAAAACTATATTCCCCTGCTGTTCTTGGAAGATTAACTTGAAAATTATAAACACCATTAGAAGCATCCTTCGGGACAACTTTTACTTTTTTATTATCTGAAGTAAACTTTGGGGATCCAAAGTCTACAATTGAATTGTTTGAATCGAATAATTTAAAGCTAAAATTTTTAGGTTCTACATCATCTGCCGATATCTCTTTAAAAGACAAAAATTCTTCAGCTTTAACAGTCAAACCTTCAACAAATTTAGTTTTGAATTCGCCTTCAATACTCTTAGCGACTTTTTGTTGGGAAACTAAGATTTCAAATTTCTCATCAAAAAGTGGAATATATTTATACTGACTATTTAACAATAATGAAACTTCACCTGCATTAATAGGAACCGCCTTAACACTTGCAATACCATCTTCAAATTTTAATTGAACACCAGCTTTATCTTTATCTAAATCATCATTTAAAATTTGGATATCTCCAGAATCTTGAATTGTAAATATCTCTTCAAAATCTTTACTTATATCTTCATTTTGAGTCAAAGCCACAACGCTAAATTCAAATTCTTCAGAAGCTAAGCTTATAAAATTAGGTAAATTCCTAACAACAATCTTACTTGGTTTTTCAGATGAATACTTAAAGTCTGTATTTCCTTCCTCTGGCCATACAAAGCTATACGAATCAGTGTCAAATACGGATTTAACCCTATCGCTTTGTTCATCAAACCACTCAGGTAGGTATTCGGTAAAATATGTAAATAAACTCTCTCCACTATTTTCTACATTAAAATCTTCAATAATACTTTGCGACGGTGGCTTTTGGTATGACTGAGAAATTTGGTTTTTAGAAAAATCAGGACTAGTCAAATCAAACAAAATTTGATTTTCATCTGAGAAACTATTAATTTCCACAAAATCAAAACTTTGGTTAAACCCATCAATATCCAAAGGAAAATCTGCATCCAATAAATTCTTAAGCATTAATCTGTACTTAGAATTTAGATCTAGGGAAAGATAATTGATTAAAAATTCAATCTTAGGAAGGCTTGCAAATTCGATCTCTTCAATGCTTAAGTCAGAACTCAAGCCATCTTGATAACCGTTGGAAAAGAGTTGCTCTAATAAAGCTTGTTCATCAAGAGGCAAACCTAAAGTTCTAATTTTACTTAAGGAAGAATTAACTTGCTCTAAATACTCAGAAGAAGAAGTGGCATAAAAAGCATCAGGTAGAATGTCTTTTTGAAACTCTCCTTGATAATCATAATATGTTACATAATTTCTATGATCTACTGGTAAATTTAGATTTCCTGATATCAATGCTTTTTCAACTATGTTTCCATTAGGATCAGCATGTAAAGTAAAAGAAGGAATAGTTTTGCTTGAAGGAAATTTAGTTACGTCCATTCTTAAAGTAGCAATTTCAGATTCATCACCAAAAGGATTTTCTTTGATAAAAGTATTTTTAACCGGATTAGCTAAAAAATAAGAGGAGAACAGATGCCAATCTTGTGAGTCATAGTTATCTACAAAAACCTTAAAAGCTCTTGATAAATTAAAAGGACCGTCTATCGAGTCACCCATAAAATCATCATCAGAATTTTCAATTCTATTCAACAATGGAGTATTGCCTGCATTTACCGGAAGCCCAAAAAAATTAAAAATACCTTTCTTATCAATAAACTCATCGAAACTATTCATCGCAAAACAAGATCTAACATCCAACTTACTTTCATAATCTAATTCAATTGGATATCCCCTATATTCATCCTGAAGAACGTCACCTCTAAATAAAGTACAATTACTCGAATTTAGATCTTTCCTATATGAACTTCTGCGAAGTTTATAGTCTTGAGTTTGTCTTGGCGGATTATAACAAGTAGGCCCTTGATCTTCTGGATTCACTCCTATAAGACCAGCCCTGTTGTTATACATTGTTTTATAAACATCATCTTTCAATCCTCCACCTCTGTAAATCCTACAGTCACTTGAACTGCTTACATTTTGATAATCTTTACCGTGAATTTGTGGCTCGTGTGCACCGATAACTGTCGTTTCGTCTTGCAGAATGTCGAAATCAAAATTATCAAAATTCGAATCTTCAATACCATGATTTAAGAAATTTTTACTTCCTATCGTCTGAGAATTACCATCTCTATCAAAAGTTTTTAATGTAATCGAAGAACCTTTTAAAATATTCACCGGAACTGCAACTTTTTCAAAAGCCTTTGTATACTCTCCCTGCACGAATTTATTTAAACTTTTTAGATAATTTGCCGCATAGTCATCTAGGTACTCAATAGCTAAAAAAGGAGAATAAATCTTTCCAGAATCATACCTTCCAGTACTATCGGCTTTCTTTGCAGATGCTCGAACTGCATTCTTAAATAACTCCCCTGCACTTACCTTTAAAGACTTTAAGACAGTTGGCATCATTGTATCTGCATTCTTATCTAAATTTTCTAAAATCTGTGAAAACTCAGGAATGACATCTTGCGCATTAAGCGACTCAACAACCTCTTTTGTAACTTTATTTTGAGCTAAGTATCTATTGGCAGATTGAAAAACATCATAAAGAGGCTTAATTTCATCAATCAACAGCTTAGATTCATTAAAACTATCAGCCAGCATAATACTAGCCCTATCTGCATTTGAAAAACCAGGAGCCTTGATAGCATTAAGGTGATTCTTATCTAAAAAACTAGCAACATCACCATAATTATTCTGACTCTCTGAAAAATTTATTAGCCCATGCCAAATCTCAGGACTATAATTAGTCTTAGCTGAATCAACCTCAAACCTATCAAGATCTTGGCTATACAAAAACCCAGGATTATCAAAGTCGGTATAAGGGTACATACTTAGTATGGATTGATCTTGATTATGCAACTTTGCTAGTGGCACATTACCAACCAAGACAATACCTTTAAGCTCGTAATCTGTGAAATCACTATAATTGTTGAAATAAATATTTTTTAGATAGGTTGCAATTTCAATAGGATTCTTAGACGACTCAACGTTTACAATATTTACATCTGTATTTGAAAACTTTTTCCGAACGTCTTGAGCATACCTTTTTACCCTCTGCGGTAAATTAGTCGTATTCAATCCTGAATAATCTTGAGTCAAACCAAGATAAGACTCGCTCGAATTCATCAATCTAGAATCAGCCAATATAAGTATTAAATTCTTACGCTTAGAAAAATCTAAATTCTCTAAAGCAAAAGCCACCGATGATTCGTTTAAAAAACTAACTGAAGTAAGCGAAAAAATCAAAAAGGCACATAAACTTTTTTGAAAAACTTTCAATAAATTAAATTTGGTTATCATTAAAGGAAAAATAAATTATTTGTACCTCAATAATATACAAGAAAACCAACAAAAAATTAACAAATTCTAAGTAAAATCTAATTGACAAAAACAGTATTAAAAAAAAAACCACTCCAAAGAGTGGCTAAATTCAACAAATACCAATAGAATTAGTTAATAATTACCATTACGTTGGTAGCATCATCTGCAGCAGGGGCCAATCCTTGACCAACCTCTTGATTATCAGTAATACCATTATCAAACGTAAAGGCTTGATCGTGATTAATAGGATCTTCAGATCTCATAAATACCGCATAGTTACCAAGAGTAGGATTATTAAGCTTTTGATAATAAACTCGATCATGGTTTTGATTATCTCCAACCGTACAATAAACTTTGGCATCAGCAGTAAATTTTTGACTTGGCGCTACATTTCCGAAGTAAGACACTAATGTCGTTTCATCACCTGTAAGATTTTGAAGACCATCTTTCTCACCATCAATACAGAAAGTACCATCTGGATAAGTTCCTTCTTCTAAATAGTACATCTCTACGTTAGAAACAACCTCTCCAAGAAGTTTTTTACGTGCAATATCACTAGTTTTTCCACCGATTCCTGTTAGATTAGGTAGTAAAAAACCTACCAAAACACCTATAATGGTGATCACAATTAAGATTTCAATAAGAGTGAAACCTTTTTGTATATATTTGTTCATGGGTTAAACATTAATTAAACTAAAAATAGCATGTGGCTTTTTTGCGTGTTTGGCAAATAATTTGACTTACTATATTTGAAATCTTAAGTTTAATTAAAATACACTTATATTAGATATCATTTGACTTAACGGCAACATAATAGCCAAAACCACTGTTCCAACCACACCACCAAGTACAAGCATAACAACAGGTTGTAAAAGCTTTGTAAAATTTTGCAACTTGTCAGAGAGGCTTTTATGGTTGTTACTTGCGACTTTTAATGCAACCTGAGGAAGATTACTAGACTTCTCACCTACTGCCAACTGAGAAATAAAGAAGTCAGAAAAATATGGACTTAAAAACATTGCATCACAAAGTTTTATACCACTTTTAACGTCTTCCAATAGATAAAATATGTAACTTTTAAGGTAATAATTTGCAGTAGATTCTCGAGCAATCTCCAAAGACCTTACGATTGAGACTCCGTTAAACATAAGCGATCCTAGCGTTTGAGCAAATAAACTCTGATTCTTTAACTGCTGAATATCTTTTACAAATGGCAAATTTAGTAGTAAGAAATCATAAATTCGCTTACCCAAACTGGTTTTAAGCATTGATATACAAGCAACGATTAAAATAGAAATGAAGCTTATTAAAAATAAAAAGTTTGAGTTTAAAAAATCAGAAGCCGCGATAATATTCTGAGTAATCATTGGCAATTCCATATCTGAACTCACAAATAAACTACTAACCTGAGGAATTACGAATTTCAACATAGCTATTACAACTAGTAAAGTAAAAATCATCACCATAATTGGATACAGCGAAGCCTTTTTAACTTCATTTCTTAATTCTAATTGAAATTTCAAATCATCACTCAACTGGCTTAAGCTCGTGCTTAACTTCCCTATTGATTCCCCAGCTGAAATCATTCCTATTTCTTTTGAGTCAAAACAAGACTTAAAACCCTTTAAAATCTCCGATATCTTCCTACCTTGCTTGATACTTAGTAAACACACATTTAAAACAAATTTAACTTTTTTATCTTGAGATTGTTTCTGCAAAATATTAAAAGTTTCATCAATTGATATTCCAGAATCCAACAACAAAGCTACATTCTCAAATATATATAACTTCTGTGAAACAGAAAGCTTGATTTTGTTTTCTGAAAACATAAAGAGCTGATGAATCTTATCTCTAAAAGATTCTGACTTAAATTCAGTAATATAATTCACTCCCGATGGATCAACAGTAGACAATATCTCTAAATGCGTCCCCTGCTTTAAATTTAAATCAGTTTGTTCTTGATTAAATACATTTAACTTTGTGTTCTCTCTCATATTTATGAATTAACAACTCTAAGAATTTCAGACAAGGTAGTCTTTGAATCTAAAACACTTTTTAATCCAGACTGAAGCAACGTTACCATTCCATTTCTCTTTGCAATTTTTTTTAATTCACCAATAGTTTCTCCTCCTACCAAGGCATTCTTAAATTCTTGCGTGAAAACAAGTATCTCATAAAGAGGAACTCGACCCTTAAATTTATCTAAATCAGTAAGACCATCTTTTAAATGTGGAATCTTAAATTCCGTAAGATCTACATCTTTCAAGAATTGGCTTGGAGCATCTTTAAGATTAGCTTTAATATAATCTTCAACTTGAATAGGATTTGACTTATACTCAATAGCATCAGGGTTTACTTTTCTCACTAACCTTTGAGCGATCACGCATCTAATTGAACTTGCCAACAAATACCTTGGAACCCCCATATTAATCATTCTTGAAATTGTTTCAATTGCACTATTGGTATGAATTGTTGAAAAAACCAAGTGACCAGTTAAGGATGCTTCAATCGCTGTATTTAAAGTCTCTTGATCACGAACCTCACCAACCATAATAATATCAGGATCTTGCCTTAAAGCTGCCCTTAAACCTTTTGCAAAATCAAATCCTATTTCCTTTTTTGTTTGCGCCTGAGAAGTTCCCTTTAGAGGAATTTCTACTGGATCTTCAATAGTTAAAATATTACTCTTTCCGTCATTCAGATAATTTAAAGCTGAATACAAAGTTGTAGTCTTACCACTACCAGTGGGTCCTGAGGTTAAAATCACACCATTTGGATTTTTTAAAGCTTCTTTAAGTAATTTTAAATTGTATTGACTCATACCTAACGCTTCTAAGCTGGGGATGTCTTTTGTTCTATCAACTAAACGCATTACAATCTTTTCACCTTTTATGGTTGGCAGGGTTGAAACTCTTAAATCCATAGATTTGCCATCAACAGTAGTAACTTGAGCATGACCATCCTGAGGAATTCGAGTCTCATCTATCTTTAAATTTGAGATAATCTTAATCCTACTACAAATGGCTGGATGAACCATATTTGCATAAGAAATTACTTCATGCATCATCCCATCAATTCTAAATCGAATAAAAACCTTATCATCTTCAGGCTGAATATGAACGTCAGATACTCCTATTTCAAGTGCTAAACTTAAAGTATTTAAGACTATTTCAGGCACATTTTGAGATGCAACAGAGCTTTCCAACTTTTGATAATCTTGATTTTGATTGATAATATTTGTCATTTTAAAGAGTGTGAATTACTAATGTAGACTTGAAGTTACTAACCTTAAGGCTATCTAAACTTGGAATATCTAATTTATAGTCGCTAAACTCAACTACAAATGGAAACTCTGAATTTATTGGGCTTTTAAGGCTTAAATCGTCAATAAAATTGATATAATCTTGAGATGTAGAATCAACCGACAAAGAAACTATATATAAACCTTCTGACTTTTCGTTTAAACTTAAACTTTTTAGCTTTAAATCTGGGTAATCCTGCATAAACTTTTCAAATATTATTAAAATCTGCTTTGGAGATTCTACTTTTACAGCCTTATAACTTTCGATTGGCTTATTTAAAACTAAAGGATTTTCACTTATAAATTCTTGTAAATTTGATATTTGTTCAGATTTTATACTCTCAGCCTTATATATTTTAAAATTCAAAAATATTGCAAAACTTAACATAAGCACAGTTAGTACCAAATAATGAAATCCGCTCTTTAAAAAATTAGATAAGTTTATTTGCATATTATATGTATTGGAATTTTAAATTTAAATTGTAAAAATCTTCTTTACTCAAAGACTCCAAATTAAATGTCTTAGATAGATCACCCTTGAAATTATTAGAGTTAAGAAAACTCTCTTCTATATTTAAAAAGTCTTTCAAAGGCTCTTTTTGATCGAGTTTAATATTTAAATTAACACTACCTTGCTTAGAACTCGAGTTAACCTGAACCGAAACTAATTCAATCCTTGGACTTGTTTTAAACAATTCAAACTCAGCATCAGCGTTTTGCAAGGTTTTCTCCAAATCAATTAAAAACTTATTCTGATTAAATTTATCAACTTGAATCAAAGCAATATTATTAAGCTGCATCTTATTTGTAACTTCTAAATAAGACTTTAGAAACTTTAAAAACTTTTCATCCTGAAAATTAGCATAATCTTGGCTTAAAAGACTAAGTATAGGAGCAAACTTTAGAAGCGATACCAAGTCAGACTTTTGATCAGTGTCTAAACTATCTGAAGAATTAATAGTTTTAATTAAAACAGATTTATCTTCTAGATTATTTCTTTGAGATTTTAAAAGATTGAGTTTTAACTTATTAAAATTTTCCGTTAAATCGAATTTAATTTTCTTTGCTTTATCTGTTGCGGATTTCTTTTGTGAATTTGTTTTAAATACACTTTCGGATTCCTTTAAGCTCTCTAAATATTCAAGTGACAAAACTGCTATTTGTTTGTTTACTACGGAAGAGTTGAGTAGTGTGGTAAACAAAAACTCAGATTTATAATTTAAATCAACACTACTAACATTATCATCAGAATCTAAAATACTAGTGGAAAAATCAATAATGTCATTTTGAAACCAATAAGAAAAAACAAAAATTAATGCCATCAAAACTACAATGAAAAGATTTTTATAAATCCTCTTTCTTTTTTTCATTTTTAAAGAAAATTTAGTTTGGATACTTAGATCATCATCAAACTCATTATACGAAGAAAGCTCTTTTAAAAGCTGTGTATTAGAACTCTCCTGCTTTTTAGGCTCTAAATTATCAACCATTTGCGATAAAATTTCAGAGTCTAAATCATCACCCTTTTTATGTTTTGATTGGGCAAGTTTTAATTCTACACCCTTGTCTTGTAATCGTTGGTTTGTTTTATCTTCAGCTGAAGAAAATATCAATTTTTTCTTAGGTTGATTTTTATTTTCCATAAGGCTACTTAAATCTAATTATTATACCATAAACATAAGAAATAATCCAATATGACAATTAATAGAATTTTAGGTTGACTTTTGATTACACAAGTAGTATTTTTTGGATACGTGTCGTAGACAGTAGGTATGTTAATTGACTATAAACCCTGCCGAGGCTAAATATGCATGCTTGAATCTTAAATGATTCTTTGTAACGCTTGGTCTATGACACACCAAGTGTCTTTTAATTAAAATAAATGGCTGTATCAAAAAACAGAAAACAACAGCAATTAGAAGCATTAATTGAAAAATTCCAAAACGCAAAGAGTATTTTTTTCTCTGAGTATACAGGAATAAGCGTTAAAGGTTTTAGTAAAGTACGTGATACTTTAAGAGAATCTAACGTTGAGTGTAAAGTTGCTAAAAAAACTTTGATTAAACTTGCTGCAGAGCAAATTGGAATCAAAGAAATACCAACTGAAGCACTTGAAGGTCCAATCGCAGTAATTTTATCTAATGAAGACGAAATTGTTGGGGCTAAGCTTATTTCTAACTTAAAGAAAGAACACGAAACTCTTGAATTAACTGGAGGAATATTTGACGGTGAAGCTTTTGGTCAAGAAAAAGCCAAAGCATATGCCGCAATTCCAGCTAAAGAAGAGTTGCTTGCGAAATTGGTAGGATCAATGAAAGCTCCTATTACTGGATTCCATGGTGTTACTCATGGAGTTATGCGTCAATTCGTTGGCACACTACAAGCAATTGTAGACAAAGAACAATAAAAAAAATAAATTTAACAAAAATAAAATGTCTGAAGAAAAAAAATTACCAGAATTGAGTAAAGAAGCTCAAGGTATCCTAGATGCAGTTAAAGAACTTAAAGTTCTTGACTTAGCTGCTCTTGTACAACATATGGAAGAAGAATTTGGTGTATCTGCTGCTGCTCCTGTAGCAATTGCTGCTGCTGGTGCTGCTGGTGGAGATGCTGCTGAAGAAAAATCTTCTTTCGACGTAGTTCTTGCTTCTGTAGGAGGTCAAAAAATTGCAGTTATTAAAGCTGTAAGAGAAATCACTGGACTTGGTCTTAAAGAGGCTAAAGATCTAGTTGATGGAGCTCCTAAAGCAATTAAAGAAGGATTAGCTAAAGATGAAGCTGAAAAAGTAAAAGCTGATTTAGAAGCTGCTGGTGCAACTGTTGAATTAAAATAATTCAATTTTAAAAGACAAATCAAAGACCCCTTGCCGGGTCTTTTTTTATACACAATTATATTATGAGATTTAAAATATTGTAATACAATTGCTAAAAATAATTTTTTAAGATGTCCAATTTACTATTAGATAGCTTGCAGGTTATAGGTAAGATAAACAAAGAAGGATTTACATGTAATGGAATAAATATTTCAAAGGAAATTAAAATTATTGAACCTTTGGAACTGGAAGTTGAATTCTCTCAAATAAGCCGATTTATAACCGGTGATATAGATAAAGTGCTTAAACTCTATATTTCACAGTATTCACAAGTTATAGAATGTATAAAATCTTTAACTGAAGATAAAGTTGTCAAAGAATATTTAGAGGAGATTAATATTTCTTCGATTAATTCTGGACATTATAGATATGTTCAAGAAAAAAGGGCAAATTTATATTTTATCGCTGTTCAGGTTTTGAAAAAACTTGATGTCAGATTAAAATGTAGAGAATTAAAGATTGGAGATATTTATGCAAATTTGATTGTAAATTTTATAAATTCCTTGAGTGTAAATTCGATTGATCAAGATGAAATATTCAAAATAAATCTTATTTTAGGAGATCTATTAAACACAATAAGACTGTGTGAAAGAATGGCCATTGCAATTTTAAGCTAATTCTTTAAGCGCTTTCTTGCTCTGAATTAGTTTTTTAATACAACTTAGACCGATTATAAAAAATGGTGCTAAAAATAAAGTAAACTGGAATTCTAATAAAATGTTAAAAATTGCATGCAAAGAGGTTGCGTAAAACAAACCAACAAACTGGCTTTCAGCTGCGAATATTTTAGCCATAAATCCCCTTTTGAATCTAAAGTGAAACTTTTTTAAGAGTCTAGTTAAGGACCATGCATGATACTGATTGTCGTTATAGACTTTTTTACTAAACAAAGCTAATCCAAAGTAATACCCATATATGGTAGAAAAAAGACAATGTGCAAATGTAGAAAAGACTGCTCTTAGCATGAAAACACTAGTGAAAGTTTGAATATCTAGGTTTTTCCAGATGTTAATTAAATAAAAGGTATTTTCTGCAAAAGCAAAACCAAGAGCTGCCATAATTGAAAATTCAATAGCATCATCTATTGAAGTGATTTCATTTCTAGAAACTTTGTCCGCGACTTTGTGTTTTAAATATTCTTCAATAGCTGCAATTATTACAAAAAACATTATTAAGCTGATTGGAATATTGAAAAAACTACTTTGTAGTAAACTATTTGCCTGAAGGGTGTTCTGTAAATCCAAGAATGGAATAAGCTCGGTAAAGTATCTCAAAAAAACTAATGGTACTACGCTTAAAGCTCCTAAACTAAACGAGAAAAGAACCCATTTACGTTTTTCGTTGTGCTTATGTAAAAAATAACTTCCCCATATTAAAATTGGAACTGCATTTATTAATCCGATTAGAATACTTAATGTTAAATTAGACATTTAATTTTTTATATCTAATTATTATAACGAATTTTAGATTTTTTTTCAATTAATTAAGCTCTTTAATTGTTGAATCCTGAATTATAAAGGTTTGATAGCTTCCCGAGTAGTCATTAAAATATGCTTTTTCTACAGTTGTAATAAAGGTTTGATACTGACTTGCAAAGATTAAAAGCTGTTTACGCCTTTGGCTATCCAACTCCGAGAAAACATCGTCTAGTAGTAAAATTGGACGATAAGAAATAAATTGTTTTAGGTATTCAACCTGTAAAAATTTAAGAGCTAGAATAAAAGTTCTATTTTCCCCTCTTGAACAAAAATCAATAATTGCTTTTCCATCCAGTAAAAATTGAAAATCATCTCTATGGATACCAAGATTAGTAGATTTATAGCGTAGATCTTTTTCGAAGTTTTTATTTAAATTTTCTATAAATTGTTTTTTATATAGGCTTATATTTTCTGGTTTAAAAGCTGTAAACTTAACTTTTACTTGTTTATCTAATTCGGTTCCGGCAATTGAATTATAGGTAGCTTCCAAATTTTGATTTAAATACTCAATCAATTCTGTTCTGTAAGCATGAATAATTGCAGCACTTTCGGCTAATTTTTGATTATATACGGAGTAAAGAATTTGATTTGTAACTCCATCTTTAAGCATTTTATTTCGAATTTTTAGATTTTTATTATAGGTCATTAGGCTTTCAAAATAGTCTTTAAAAAGGCTTGATAAAAAAGTGTTTAAAAATTTTCTCCTAGCAACCGGGCCAAGTACAAATAAATGCATATGATCTGGAGTAAAAACAACAGACTGAAAGTTTCCCATAAACTCTTTTGATGGAAGCTTTATTTCATCTATAAAAAAGGCTTTTTCTTTTTGTTTCTTATCAAAAACCATATGTAAATTCTTAATTGAATTATCTTGAAAAACATCTAAAGCTTGGTCGGATTGATTAGAAGGACTAATATTTCCTTTGATAGAAAAGTAATAAGAATCAAAATTACAAATGTCATCAAATTTCAAATTTCGAAAACTTTTAGGGAAACTCAAAAGTGAAATAGCCTCTAACAAATTAGTTTTTCCTTGTCCATTAGGAGCAACGAAAATATTTAATCCATTTTGAGGTTTAAAATTGATTTCTAAATTTTTATAAGATCGAAAATTAACAAGACTTAAACTTTCTAAAAACATTTTTTTTAATATATTAAATTTTTTGCAAGAAAAGTAAAGAAGGATTGATTTTATATAAGCCAAGAGTTAATCTATTAAAGATAAAATTTAATAAAAGATATGGAGAAAAATGATCGACTATACAAAATTCGCCATTCTGCCGCTCATGTACTAGCACAAGCCGTGCTGGATATGTTTCCTGAAAGTAAATTAGCTTTTGGACCTCCGGTAAAAGATGGTTTTTATTATGATTTTGAATTACCAAGAAGTTTGACCCCAGAAGATCTTCCTATTTTAGAAAAGAAAATGAAAAAGATCCAAGCTCAAAGACAAAAATTTCATGGAAGAACCGTGGATATTGATCAAGCTTTAGACTTTTACAATCAAATGGGACAAGTTTATAAAGTAGATAAAATTCAAGAATTAAAAGAACAAGGTGAAACTGAAGTGACTTTTTATGAAAATATTTTACCGCAAAATGGTGATGTTAAATTTGTAGATTTATGTGGTGGTGGCCACACTGATCACACTGGTGATATTGGTTTTTACAAATTAGCTAAAATTGCCGGAGCTTATTTTAGAGGTGATGAAAATAATCAAATGCTAACTAGGATTTATGGTTATTGCTATGAAACAAAACAAGAGCTAGATGATCACTTAAAAATGCTTAGAGAAGCTGAAAAAAGAGATCATAGAAAACTAGGAAAAGAACTAGATTTATATGTAATGTCGGAATTGGTTGGACCTGGTCTTCCCCTTTTTACTCCCCGAGGAATGGTGGTTCGAGATGCTATCCAAGATTATTTATGGGAACTTCATAAGAAAAATGGTTATAGTAGAGTTTTAACTCCACATATTGCAAAGATTGATCTTTATGAGAAATCTGGTCATGCTGCTAAATTTGGGGATCAACTTTTTAAAGTAAAAGGAAAAGATACTGATTTTGTTATGAAACCAATGAATTGTCCGCACCACATGCAGATTTTTGATTCACAAATTAGATCTTATAAAGATCTTCCAATTAAATACTTTGAATGCCCAGGAACTGTGTATAGAGATGAAAAATCAGGACAACTTTCGGGTTTAACAAGAGTAAGAATGATCTCCCAAGATGATGGACATTTATTCTGTGCTTTAAACCAAATTGAAGAAGAAATCTTAACAATTGTGGATATTATCAAAACTTTTTATACAAGAATTGGAATGTTCAGTGATTACTGGGTTTCACTTTCTGTGAGAGGTGAAGACAAAACTAAGTACTTAGGATCAGAAGAAGTTTGGAATAAATCAGAAGCCGCCCTTGAAAGCGCTGCCAAAAGAGCAAATCTAAACTTTGAAAGAATGGAAGATGAAGCTGCATTTTACGGTCCAAAACTAGACTTTATGTTTAAAGATGCAATTGGCAGAGAATGGCAACTAGCAACTATTCAATTGGATTTCAATTTACCTGAGAGATTTGATTTAAGCTTTGTTAATGAACAAGGTGAAAAAGAAAGACCAGTTGTTGTGCACAGAGCAATTTGTGGATCTCTTGAAAGATTTATGGCTGTAATGATTGAACATACTGCTGGAGCTTTTCCTGCATGGATGGCACCTGTTCAGGCCGACATAATTTGCGTGAGTGAGGTTTTTAAAGATTATGCTAAACAAGTTATGGAAACTCTAAAAGAAGCCGATGTAAGAGCAAATATGATGGATTACACTAATTCACTTGGAAAGAATGTTAGAGAATCTGAAAAAGCTAAAGTTCCGTTTAAATTAATTATTGGTGAAAACGAAGTTAAAGATAAAACTGTAACTGTTCGTGAATATAATACTGGAAAGCAAGAAACTATGAATTTAGAAAAATTTATAAAACATATTCAAGAAAGCTAAATTTGAACTTATATCAAAATTTTAAAAAACCCTCAGTTTTAGTTGAGGGTTTTGTTTTTATTATAAGCCTTTTACAAGCTCAGCTAAATCTTTTGGACTTAAGCTTTTTATTTTAGTAATAAATTGTTCGGCTTGTTGTTCAGATTTTTGATTATCGTAGTGTTGTTCAGTACTACCATCCAAGAACACATTTACATTAACCCCTGCTTTGTCAGCTATTTTTTTGAGGGTGTCTTTAAAATCTATCATACCAGATTTTAAGGCTAGCTCTTTAATTTTATCGTCAGGAAAAGATCTAAATTTTGCCTTATTATCTTTTACCACGTTACCGTTATCATCTTTTTTATGAGTTTTGTATCTTGCGTGAGTTAATCCGTACAAAGCAATCCCTGAAGTAAGTAAGTTTCTTATATATATACCATCATTTTCTCTTTCGTGATTTTCAGCAAAGTTTGCAGCGTATTTGAAACCAGCTGCATATTGTCCAAAGGCATCTTTATGCTTTTCGTAGTTAGGACCATTAAAACTTAGCTTGGTAGCATACAGATCACCAACCGAGAATAAGTCTTCAATATCAGCATGACTAAGCTTTGATAAAACAAAACCAGGGTATTCTTTAGCATAGTTTTTAGCCTCAGCAGTTTTCAGATGCTTTTTGGTAGAATTTTTAGATAATGGAAGCATGTAACCCCACAAAAATTCTTGAACTTTAGCTTTGGCTTGATTATTATTTTTGAAAGTCGGTAACGAATTTTTACCGCCCGAGAAACCAGACCAAATTTCATCTTTTTTACCAATTAATAAATTTTTATGAACTGTAAAAGCATGGAAAAAAGGATGATCTCCATAATTTAATGACTCAATAAACTGGTCATCTAAAATTGGTCCATTTCCGTTGATTTCATGAGACAGACCTGCATAAAGATAATAGAAAAATGTTTCTAAATCAGCAAGTCCTCCGTCTACCATTGACTGTAGAATTCCTGTGTATTGCCCTGCATCCATAGGTTTTCCAGATCCAAGGTTTGTAAATAATTTACTAAATTCAGCTTCAAAATTTAATTGTCCTTCTTTACCGAGTCGATCAGTTTTATTTTTGGCTTCATTCATAGAAGAAGTAAAAGCTGATCTATTTTTTGACATACATTGCGTTCCAAAATTCGAAGGCTGACCATTGTTATTAAAAATATAATTTAAAGCTTCGGCTACAGCATCTTCATTACGAGTTCCATCTCTATCAACCCAGTCTTCACCTAAAAGCTCTCCTTTGTCATCGTATCTTGTTTTCTTTCTAATCGGGTCTGTCACAACTCCTCTTGTTTGTCTTCTAGCCTTATTTAAAATACTTATAAATTCTTCGTCTAATGCAGATAATGATCCTTCTTCAGTTAAAATATCAATCAAGGCTTTAAATTTAGCTTTGTTTTCAGGGTTTCTGAAGTTAGCTTTTCCTACTTTTTTCAATTCTTTATTCCAGGTGTTTGAATTACCAGCCTCTTGATATCTTTCTTTATGGAAATCAACTCTTTCATTAAAAGCTTTATTTTGAGCTTCTAAAGACTCTCTTCCTTGACCTAGGGCACTTTGAAATTTAGCTTTTCTAAGGTCTCTTTTTCGTTGTCTTTTTTGTGAAACTTGTTCGCCAAAGATTTTAGAAATATCGACAATATCATTCATCGACATTAAACCAAAAGGTACTTCTGGCCACTCCCAGTCTGGCATATCCATACTTCGAATAGGACGAAGATTTGGTGACCATTCATTTTTGATTTTTTCTTTGGAAATCATTCCAAGATTTTGATCCTTGATAAATTTTAATAGTTCAGGAAGATTGAATTCCATAGTTGCTTCTGGATCAGGATTGTCTCCATCGTATTTAGGATAGCTAAGATTTTCAAGAATAATTGAATCGCCAGAAACGGATTTAATTTCATATTTATCACCTTTAAGATTGGCTAAGGCATTTCCTGCATGGATTTCAATTGGCTTTTTAGAAACAGCTAATCCATTTTTTAACATAAAATCATGGTGAACCTTTAACCTTCTATCCAGTTCCTGACTTGTTAAACTTTCAGTTTTTTCATTCATTTCTGCCTCAAGATCCTCTTCGGCTTGATATTTGTATGAAAAATTTAAAAAATCCTCTAAGTGGTATTCGTAAGCAATAGTTCCATCTCCCAACTGAACCTTAAACTCTTGAAGCCTAGAGTCTGTATCTTTATTTTCTAGTGCAGAGTTAAAAGCCTGTCCATCTAATTCATTTGTAGGAATTGGCTCTGAAAGGGCAACAAGGTTATTTTCAAAGTCAAAAGCTCTTACTTCCGTAAAGTGTTTTTCTGGGCTTGTTTTGTTCATTCTATATGAAAAAAGCGTACCAGGTTGTAAAGTTTGATCCATGGATCTAAATCCAAGTCTCTCTTCAAGTTCAGCAAAGGAATCACATTTTGGATAAACTGCAAAGTTTTCAAGTAGGTCAGAATCCACTATACATGTAAGTGCCCCATCAAGACTATTTTCTAAAATGTTTAGAACATTTGATCTTTCATCAGTAATTTCATTATCGGTTGAACTGTCTACAATATCACATGTAAGTTCAAGGTCTCTTTGCTTATCAAAGTAAGGTGTATGACTTTGGAAATGTATTCCTCTAATTACAAGGGTTTTGGAGTTACCGTTATTATCAACGATGTGAAATTGATTTCCAGTTTCAACTCTTACCCCTAATTTTTTGGAAAGTTTAATTTTTTCTTGAGTTAAAACTCTATTATAGGCTTCACCTTGGTTAAGCATATTAATATCGTTTATAAAGTCTTCATTAGCATCTAAAAGAGCATTGAATGTTTCTTGTGAGCCTTCTTCATAGTCCAGTAAACTTTGTTTTATAACACCTACAGTTTGGGGGTCTTGTATATCAAAAGAACTTAAAATTTCTTCTAGAGTTATGTTTTGTTTATTTGGATTTGCGCTTAGGAAAGCTTGTGTAACTTCTAGCCAATTATCTTCTGTTGGATCAAGGGTTTCAAGGTCAAAAGTTACAGAATCTGGATTGTTCTGTACATATTCAAGTGCGTCTTGACGCAACTGCATAAAGTCTTCCATTTTTGACAATAAAGATTCCCCATCAGGTTTAATTTCTAAACTGCCATTTATGGTGTTTCTAGATGCAAACTTATTAAAAGCATCTGGCATACTTTCAAAGCTTCCAAAAAGGTTTTGAATTAAAATTCTCTCAATTTTTACAGCTTCATGCGATAATTCTTGTAGCTCTAAGAGGCTTTCTTCGCAGTGATTCATTCGATTTATAAACTCTTGAGTCATTGAGTCCGGATCCTCTTCAAAGTTTTTGGCCATTCCTTTCATTTTTTCTGTATAGTTTGTGGCCTTTTCTTGAATAGTTTTAGTAATTCCAGATATACCTGTTTCAACAATATCTTGTTCTAAATCGGCAATAATTTTATTTGTATGTTCTTCAATTCCAGCTTGTTGTTCAGGATTTTGAGCTCTATTTATATTCTGACCTCCTTGGTTGATACCTTGTGGATTTATTGGATCTGGCATTATATTGGGCTAAATAAATTTATTTTTAATTATATCAAATGTTTTGAAATTTGGCAAGTGTTATGATGATGGGGCTGTTAATGAATCTACTCTATCTTTGTTATCTTTAAATTTGCTTCTTCTTTCAGAAGTACTGTATCCTTGAAACCAAGTTCTTAGCCTAGTCTGATCTGCTGGTGTGGCAGCTTGCCTAATTAAATCATCTGGAGAAAAGTTTCCGACTTTAAGTAATGCTGGATTTGCCATTATTCTATCTACACTTTGTGTTGGAAGTTTTAGTTCTTGATTATTATTAAATTTGGATATTATTTGTTGGGCAGTATCAGTGGTTTTGATTGGTTCTGGATTTCGATTTCCTCCTCCTGGGTCTCTTCTGTCTTGTGATGAGTTGCTTAACGTGTTTTGATCTGGGAAGAACTTACCAGCAAATGATTTAGCATTAGTTTTATTTCCACCAATAAACACTCCGGTATTTGCAGCTAAAGATCCGACAAACTTACCTGTCCCTTGGACTTTACCTCGTAACCATGAAAAAGCTCCAGCTGCTGCAGTTCCATCTGCCATATTTAGAGTTATTTCATAAATAACAGCAATTGAAGCAAAATAAACAAGCAATGCTTGGAAAGAGTCTAAAGACCCGATTGAAAGAGCTACTGTATCTAAAATCTGATTGTTATTGTATACAGCTGGTGTTCTGGAGATAGAATCTAAAATCATATAAGAAAGTGTAAATCCAACTGCACCTTTTATAGGTCCTATTAAAGCATAATCAAAGAACTTTTGAAAATGTTCTGAAGCATCAATTGATAGACCAGACATGACCTTATCTAAGACTATGATTGGTGATAAAGCTATGTATACCCAAATATAAATAATCCTTATAACAAGATAATAAGCAAGCATTAAATATGCAAAAAACTGGAGTATAAATATGAAGATTTTCACTAGGAAAACTGCAACTAAAGTGATTGGATCAGATGCGCTATCAATGGTAGAAGGATTAATTTTATCTACATCTAAAACTTTACCAAATCTAATTGCAATATTTAAAGGTAGTGATCTTTGATCTACTTTTTGCAAGAAAGACTGAAAATCCCTTTTTTTATCTTTATCTTTACAAAGCTGAGTGTTACTTAATTGCCTTAAATCACACATGTCTGCCACACTATCTACGGAGGAACCTTCTACATATGTTGTGTTTTGATATTGGGTAGCCCAGGAATATGTAATATTAATAGCTACGTTAGAAACATCTAAAACTAGAGTAGCTCCATACCAGGAGAAGTTGATTAAAACAAAAGCTATAGCAATTTCCTGCAGTCCTTTCTTTAAGGAATACTGAGAATCAGAAGATCCAGCAAAAACATTATAAATTGCTATAAATACAAAATAAATAACAAGTATGTAATAACATAAATTTCTAACCTGAGACCAAACATTCCCAAGCACATCTCTCATAACAGGGCTTGTGAAAATCTGATTATCTAACAAGGCACCTATTACAATAAAAAGTGGATAAGAAAGAGTCTTAAGAAACTCAGCAAAAGGCAAAAGTTCTGTAATTTTTTTTTGTGTTAACTCTATCGCTTTTGTGTAGTTTCCAGATCTTAATTGCTGAGAAATCTGCTCAAATCCTTGTGGCAAAATAGATGCGCCTGTCGTGTTCCCGTTAGGGTCAGCATGAGTAGTTTGAATAAGACTGAATTGAGAGTCAAAAATTTGCTGTGCGTGATTAAAATCTTCAGTTTGTTGACTTTGAATAAGAGCTGGTAAAAAATTGCTTAAAATTAAGGCTATAAAAATTACCAAAGTGGATTTTACGAAATTTTTAAAAATATTTTTAAGCATATTTATTTTATTATGATCCCATTATAACATAAATCAGCCCAGAAATCGAGCCTATAGCTGGCGGGATTGCCCGTCTATTGTTTTTATAAAAATTTGAAAGCTTCGCTCCAATACTTCTACTTGGATTTTGACCGGTTGCACCTGGCTGGGTCGGCATTTGAGCAAATGGCATTCTGCGGACTCCTGGAAGCATGTTTGAGGCCAATTGTAATCCACTTGGAGATCCTGAACTTTGCGACTGAGTTTGAGCTTGAGCTTGAGTTTGCGATTGGCTTTGAGTTTGTGATTGACTTTGACTAGCGGTTTGGCTTGAGCTAAGGCCTGAAGGCGTTAAGCGTTGAGAAACCGGAATGTCAGTGTTTTGAGCCTGGGTTCTTTCTTGATTTAAAGCTTCGGCTTGAATTGAGCTTTGCTCAATATCAAGACTCTGACCTTGATTAAGCGAATTGGGATTTAAAGCTAATTGATTGACTTTTTGACTTAAATCTTGAGCTTGATTAAACACAAATTGATTGGAAACATTTTGTCCAATTAAGTTGATTTGCTTTAAAAAATACTCCTGTTGATTTACCTCTACTTGGTAGAGATTTTGATTGATATATAATTGATTTCTTTGATTACTTCTTGAAACACCCTGGATTTGCTGGTCTAGAATTTGATTTACAATTTCCATAGCTAAATCTAAGTCGGCTTCAATAATTTGGTTTTGGCTTAAAAATTCATTAAGATTTTGAATTTCTTCTTGGTATGAACTTTGATTGGAAGTTAAAAAGCTAAAATCTTTAGTAATTTGGGAAATAGGATTTTTGATTTCCAAAGTAAAACTCGCCTTTGAAGGATCTTTAATTTTATAATCCAGATTTGAATTTTGCAAAAAACTTCTAAGTGAAAATGGTAAAAAATAAACTTTATTTTGAGCCAAAGCTTTAAACGCTGTACTTACAAAATTATCCGTCATCACTTTTTGAAACCTAAAAGGAAAAGCTTTAACAAAACTCACAATAAACCTTTTGTCTTGATAAGTAAGTGGTAAACCGGAATTTTGCTCTTGGCTCGAACCAGTGTCCTGAGCTTGAGCTTGCGGTTGACTTTGTTCTTGATTATCAGCCTGAAGAAAATTAGAACTTTGTTCATCCAAGCCACTGGGTGCTTGTATTCCATCCATGGAGGCTGAGGTTGGAGCAAAGGCTTGTTTGATTTGAACTGGAAGTGTATTAATAAAAGCCTGGCAATAATTTTTATACTCCTTGTAACTTGGATTCAAACTAGATGGAACCTGAAATTGGGCCATTTTAATGACCCTTTTTTGTTCACTATTATTCAAGCTTGCAAAGCTTTGAATAAAATTTTCGGTGATTTGAATAAAAGTTTGTTTTTTCATAAAATTTATAATTCTTATCTTCTTACATCTTGATTTGCAAGCCGTAAGACTTTTCTTTGTAATTGTGCTTCATTAAACACATAGTCTCTGCTTGGTGAATCATCGCCCTGCTCTTCAAGAGAATAATTTGTGCCGTTGTACATTAAAATATAGTTTTGATTTGATATTTTTAAAATAAAATTGTTTTTAGCTTCATCACCTCCCTCCCAACTAACATTATGAAGGCTTGTTAGTTCTAAGGCTTTATTAATTGCTATTTGAAAATTTTGCATTACGGTATTGAAGTTCGTTAAAAATGCTTTAGTTTGCTCACTACTCATGGAAGGAAGTGGATATTGAAATTCACCCTTCTTAAGATTTGTTAAACTAAAGCTAGATCCCCTTTTAGTAAAGGTTAGTTCGACTCCTGAATTACTGTAAATAAATCTATTACCATTAATTCTTCTTTCATACTCTTGACCGTTAATTTGAAGGCTGTATTTGTTTTCAATTTCATTTTCTGTTAAACCAATAGAGTTGAAATAAGCTTTTCTTTCTTGAATTTGCTCAGGAGTAAATAAAGCTATTTCTTGCACGTAGGTATCAAAAGATTCCCCAGGAATTACATCGGCAAAAACCATATCATCACCTTCTGGAATAGGAGGCATAACTTCTATACCTTCAGACGTTTGCTGAATTGTATAGCTAGCATCCCCTTTTGAAAATGAAAATGGATACCTATCAAGGTTTTTATCAATTCCATCTGGGCTAATACTATTAATTAAGCGGTATTCTTCTTCCAATCTGTTTTTTAAAGTTGAAAGCTGTTGAATTTCAGCTGCGTCTTGAGTCGTATAATTTAAATATCTTAACTCTATAGACTGAGGATCTTCTAATTTAAAACTTAAGTTGATACGTTTGCTATCTACACCTTGTTTGGAATATGTTACTAGATTTTCAGTCGAACTATCACTTAAGAAATTAAACTCTTCCCCACTGACTGTAATTGCTGGTTGGATACCACCTTCGACACCAATTGAGGTAAGAAGTGTATTAAAATTATCACTAGCACCAGTTTCATCATCTGAAATAGATCTAACCATCCGCTGATAATCTTCCGTACTGTTTCCAGTATATGAGGTAGCAAGTTCATTTATTTTTCCTGTTAATCCTTGTGTGTCATTAAAGTTAAAAGTTCTTACATCAAGTTGACTATTATATTCTTTTAAAAGATATTGTTTATTTGAATAAGTGATTTCATAGGATTTGAAACCAAGATCAAAAGCTAGAACAGAAGCACCTACTCCAATTAAGAACGTTTCATTTTTTTGTAAACTGACATTTGAATGATTGAATCTTGTGTAAAAATTAAAAAGTTTTTGTTGATTTATGATTAGATTTTCTAATAGCGAATCATCAAATGGTGGATTGTTGAGAATTTCTGCGTCGGCTTGTATAAGATTTTTATAAGATCTATAGTTGAAAATTAAGGACTGTAATTCACCGCTATTATTATCTAAAATCATCCTTAAGTAAGAAGCTGACTCTCCCCCAGGAGATTTAAATTGTATTTGTGTTTTTCCTTCATCGTGTTCGCTAATACTTCTTCTATAGGTTTCATCTTTGATCTGAAACTCTCTTGGAAATGGTTTGTTTTCTTGCATTAAGCCAAGGCGTTGCAGCATTGAACTCGCTTTAGTTGTATTTATACCATCAAGCTCTATATGATTTCTTACGTATAAAATCAGATCTTCTTTATTTTTAAATTCCAGTTGTGAAGTATTATCTGGGTTATCATGTACTCTTGTAATTAAAGTGAAAACATTACGCTCATAGTTTATTTTAAAATCATTATTTGTGCTTAAACTTTGGAAGCTTTGATTGTTAGCATCAATTACAACTGTATCTCTAAATAAATTTAATATTTGATTTAAAACTCCTTCGATTTCCCGTCGATGAGTTTGATTATCTCTTAATTCTTGTAATCTTTGTTTGAATTCATTAGTTTGGTTAAATTCAAAGGTATCCCGAGTATTTGTATCCCAGGTATTTTTTACTCTACCATTTTGCTGTTCGACTCCAACCAGATTTTCAAGTAAGACACCTTCGTCAGTAAATCTTATTCTTAGAGTGTTGTTGATATTATATATGGGCTGGCCACTTTCAATACTTGATGAACTAGAATTTTTAAAAGTTGTTGGAATAAATTGATCAAGGGTGTTGTTCGCACTGTTTATAAAAGCGGTTACTTCTGCTCGCATTGAATCTGAAACCGATTCATGAAAATTTACTATTTCTAGAAGTTTATTTAAATCTCTGTTTGATGCAGATAGAGAGTTTTCTGGTTTATTTAAATCTGGATTAACTTGAGTGATTTTGAATTCGCTACCTTCTTTTTCTAAGGCATATAGATTGTTTCCACTTGATTTAATAACCGGGTAGGCTGGATATTTATCAGCTGGAGTTTCATGATATGTAAAATCATTAGGTAATTCGTCAGGCATGGTGGATTCCAAACTGTTAAGAAGATTATCTAATCCATTATTTAAAGTAGAAATTCTTTCCTGTGTATTTTTTCCAGTAAATGGATATACATCTGTTGAATTTACGTTCAAATACAGATCAAACTGATTTACATAACCGATATTTGGGTAAACTTTCAGTGTAGCCATTGAGTCTTCATTTATATACACTAACTGATTGTCCTCATTGATATCTTCCAGAGTAAATGAAACTTCATCTAAATAGAACGAAAAAGGTATTTGCTGATTTGGCGATTCAATCACCTCTAATTTTAGTAACTCTGCTCTAAGATGATTTCTTGTTTCTTCAGGTATATCTTTGATGAGGTTTTGGGCGTTAATTAAGCTATTCAATTCTAGCTGATCAGTAAATTGTGTTTTAATTTCAGGTTCGGTGCCATGAGAAAGATAAAAGTTTTCTGACCTGCCTTCTGTTTTATTTGACACTGAAAACTCTAACTCACCGACTTTAAATTTAGTAAGTTCACTGTCAATTTTTTTGACACCATCTAAACGTGAAGAAAGCAAGCGATGAGTAAAGATAATACTTGGAAGACTAGCAAAATTACTAATACTAAAATTTTCAATAATCTTATTATTATCAATTTTTAATATATTTTTATCATCACGTTCAGAATGATTTAAAATTAATTCAACTTTTGGATCTGTATCTAAGAAATATGATTGATTTCTAAATATAAATTTTCTTCCATCTTGCTCAAAACTTGCAGGAAGAGATCTTAAAAGAGTATCATCTTCTTTACCCAGCAAGAAATTTAAAGCTGCTAGCATATTTTCTTCCCTCGCAGATTCAATTTGGGTATTTAATGTTAAATTTAAGTTTGTAGGTGCATTTGCTTCTTTCTCAAGTAATCCAGTAGTTGTACTTACTTTAACTATGCCTTGCTCTAGTAATGTTTGACGAATTGAATTTAAGGTTTGATTTTGAGTATCTCTTGGTTCATTTAAAAAACCTATTAGAGAGTCCACATTTGATACACTTTCGGGGAAAGAAACTCCTTGATAATGAAGATCTAAAGTAGATCCTTGCCTTACAATGTAAGTTTTATCTGTATCTTCAACGTCGTCGGGATCCTCATAAAAAGGAACGGGTTTTGTGTCTAATTTAGGTAATTCCAATCTTCTTACAGTAGTTTGTCCATTTGGATGCAATACAGTAATTTTAATCACTAAATTTGTGCCTGCTGTTTCATAACTAATATTTGATATATTACCAAGTGGAAGATAGGAATTCTCTAGTGTTAAACTTTGAGGAGCCGCATAATTAGAATCATTGACAGTCATTGGGTATCCATAAATAATCCTACCATTTTCACCTGAAATACTTATACCTAGATTATTCAAGAATTGTGTGTGGTCAGCTGAAAGAGGGTCACGTTGAAGATTCTTTATTATATTTTCATCAATATTAGCACCTTCTGGAGGAGTTCCATAACCTTCATCAACATAACCCTTCTTGTTTGCAACGTCTACATAAACAAATGAATCAAAGGTAATTTCATTAAAACTTGCATTTGCAAGAGTTTTATCTGCTGGGGCAATTGGGTAGTAAGGATATGAAAAATCAAAATTTCCTTGGGCATTAATACCAATAAGGGCTTTTTGTCTTTGGCTTATAACATCCAAACTTGAAGTTGGAGTATTATCGACAGTTAATGCTTCTCCAGAAAATGATTTAGATAGCTGAGCGTCAGGTAAAACAAAAATACCTTGATCATTTACACTTAGACCGTAATGCATCCTTAACAAGTGGAATACTCTTACATCAAATCTAGATGGATCTGCATTTAACTGATTCAAAGCTTCGACAAAAGTTTTTCCAGCTAGAGCAGTTTCTCCTGGAAGCTTTGGTGAACCGGAAGGATTTTCCTGTTTTGGAATTTCTGTAAACGCTTTTAACTGAATTGGGATTTTTTTAGCTTTTATTTTTTGTATTATTTTATTTGTCTTTTCAGTTGAAACATTAATAAAAAATTCTGGCGATGGTAAGTAAGGATTGAATGCGTTTGAAGGATTTAATGTCAGCAAAGGAGGTTGATTTGGATTAAGCTCAATACCACCAGAAATTAGTTTAAACCATTGAATGTCTTCTGGGGATAAACTTATTGATTCTTGAATCGCTAAAGTTTCAGGAGCAGACAAATCACCAACCTGGCTTACTGTTAACATTGTGGCGCCAAGTGAGAATTCATTACCATTATTATTTAATTGAACATTTAAGTTTCTTAAGATAGCTGCGGCATAACCTGCATTTTCAGCTGTCCAAAGTTCATCGATTAATGCATCGTTTGTTTTTGTTAAACCCGCTTCCTTTGTATATAAAACATACTTATTTTCATTTATTTTTACTAGAGCGAAAGGGTTCGTATTATTTAATGTCATATTGTGAATTTGATCTTGCTCGTAAACTCGAACCTCTGCTTGCTTTATTTCCAAAGATGCTGATCCTTCTTCCTTATCAATTTTTTTAAATTGAATTTGACCTTTATGAAATCTTATATCAGATAATTCGTCACCTGAGATAAAATAACCTGATGGATTAGGAATATTTTTAAATGTATTAGGACCATCACTATATCTTTGTATTAAACCATAATTTGGGAAATCCATATAAGTTTCGTATGGAAACTCAATTAAAAATTCTTGAACAAGTAAGTCTTCATCCATGTCATCTAACCTTTGATAAATCAGAGCTTCAACTGGAGTCCATTCCTCTTCAGATTTTTCATCCAAGTAATCATAAACATCCTGCATGGTCCAATTAAATTCTTTATTTTCGGAATGGGAGAGTAAAACTGGCATTTGCCGAAATACTTCTTCATAACTACGCACAAAGATTCCAATTTTTTCACCCTCTTTAATGAACTCAAAGTCAGAATTTTGATTTAGGCTTGCCATATCAACTGGCTGAGTTGAACTTGGCGCTGCTTTGAATCTTAATAATTGATCTTTTTTACTCGTAACTGCTTGAATTTGACTTCCGTTCATTTCTATCGATCGTTGACGAAGCAAAATCTGAAGGACTTTATATTGATCCCGCGATAATTCACCATCTTCTCTAACTTGATTAAACATTTCTACAACTTTTTGAACTGTTAGATCCTGAGGAATATTATCTCTTAATTGTACTCCAGGGAAAATTACTTTTAAAGAACTTGCCTCTAAATACCTTAAAGTTGCAATAGTATTATCAGATCCAGTTTCCAAAACTTCAGAAATCGAATGTGGTAAAACATAATTATCTACTCTTTGGAAAGGTGTTTGCGGCATAACCGGAATAGTTTGAAATGGAATAATGATTGGTCTAAAGTTTTTGGAATTTATCACTATTGTATTTGTATTTGCATTTTCATCAATACTCTCTACTTTCCCCCAGACCATTCTTCTTTGACGAAGATTTTCAACAACTCTAAATGTTTGAGGATTTGAACCTGGCGTTAAAGCTGGAGAATAAGTTAAAATCCCCTCTTTTGTTGTGCTATCAACACGATGTGAAATACCATAAGTTGCTAAGGTACTTCTTTGAGCTTCAGTCAGCCTAAATACTTTATCTCTATTGATTAAATTCGTTCTTTCTACATCGAAAGATTCTAAACTTCTATAGGAGCTTGTATATGGAGCACTTGCACTTCTATCTGCCAGACGATATCTATTGCCTTGCCTTGTGGCATGTCTTGAATAAGCAAATTGTGGGATAGGTTCATCGCCAGCAGAACTTGGTTGTATACGGTTATCACTCAACAATACGTTTGTTGTATAAGCAGAACCAGCAGAGGTATCTGGAAAATCATTATCATAAACCATCAAAATTTGATCTCTACTTGGCATAATACTTGACAATAAAGAGTACTCTAAAATAAAGTCTGACCAAAAAGCACTTCTATCTTCTACGTCAGAAAAAGATGGGAGTACATATTTAATAAAATCATTTCTATCTTGTTGATTTAAGCTATTTAAAAAACTTGCCAGAGTTGGATACGAATTACTTGAATTTCTTGCTGTCTGACCTAACGAATTTAAAACGCTTTGCCTATGTAAAACCGCAAAACCCTTCGTGCTCAAATAACTTGCTTTCATGATTGTATTAGAGAAAGTTTTTTTAACTAAAGGAACAGTTACCTTTGATGTATCTGGATCATTAGTTATAGTCCTAATTATGTTGTTATCTTTAAAATCATTAAAAACCTCATCTACAACAACATCTAGACTCCTGGAAGGGTTTGCCATTTTTCTAGTTGCAACCATAGATGCAAAAGTACTAACTAATATAAAAGCAATTGGTTGAGCTACCGCCGCAATTTGATTTGCAAACTCTGTCATCCTTCCAAGAGCCGCTCCTATAGGGTTAATACCCATCCTTGTAAATGCAGACTGAACTTGCTCTGGAGTAAATTTTTGTCCCTGTCCTGCTTGCTTAGCAATAGTAGCTAACTCTGAAAGATTAACACCAAAAGAAACTAGTGCATTTAAGTGCAAAGCTCCATAGTAAATAGTTTCTCCAATATGCCCCTGAGAAACGTGAGCTTGCCTTAAATCCTCCGCAAAACCTAAATTTGTCTGATCTTGATTATCAAGGTTATACATATCAAATCCAGAAGAAACTCCATTAGCTCCTCCTCTCCCTGACTGTGTACTTAAAAAATTATCAATGTACCTCACATTTCTCACTCTCTGTGTCGATGGAGAATGCTTATATACAAAGGCTTTAAAAGAAATCGGAGTAAAATCTCCCATTAAAATTCCCAACTTAAGAGCTTTTAAATCGTGTTCCATCATCGCACCACCATGACCAAAGTTAAGGTTACCTCCATTGGTTAAACCAATCATTTGCATATAAACTTGCTTTCTTTGTTCCGCATCCATTCTTGACATAGCAATAATCACCTTTACATTCTCATGTGATATATCATTATCACCAACAAAAGAAACATCATCAGACCCATCTGTAATATGCCTGTACCGGTTTACAGCCATACGTCTTATGTTTTCAGGTTGAAAACTTCTTTTAACAGCTATCTTCGCTACTTCCTTGGCTAAGTTAGCAGCAGGAGTCATAGTTAAAAATTCACTAATATTTTTTAAGCCCTCTATAACCTTATTAGGATGTAGAGCTATGTCATCTTGGTTTTTAAACCCTTCTTCTGTTAGCTCTATACTATCTATTTGAGAAAGATAGAAATCAGATATCAACCTTGCATACAAAACCCTATAAGAAGTTCTACCATCAGCTAACTCTTGACCTTTCATTACCTTCAATAAAAACTGTTCAGCAAAATGAGTAGCAATATTAGCGGCCATCTTATCTAACTTAGTCATTACTGTCTTGTTTCTAGCCGCTGGAGTTGCACCTGCAAATATAATCGATTGATGAGAAGCTAAGACCGATTGACATCTAAGAGTCAAAGATCTTGCAAAACCATGAATCACATCATTGTATTCACTAAGTTGACTAGAATCTAAACTTACTTGAGGATTAATAACTTTATATATCTTATCTTCAACACTTTTTATCACCGAGGCCTGAGGACCTTCGTCTAAAACTATATTTTGCCTTATGCCTTCATTACCCTGCGAAGGGAAACCTTGACTCTCTCTTGAACCACCCATAATATAAAAAAATTAAATTTTAAGTAAAAAAACGATGCGATCCAATAAACTTGGATTTGCATCTTTAAGAATTGGAACTCTTAGCTTCAAAAGTGAAACTATTTTTTGCTCCGGTAAATTAAAAAGTTGAATTGTGCTTTCATGGTATCTTTTTTGATTTGGAATCAAATGTAAAACTTGATATTCCTTTGAAAGATGATCCACGAAAAAACCTCTTAAATCCTTATAAAAAACTTGCTTTTGATTGATTTGCAAAGAATCTTCAGTGATTCTAAAATCAAAAAGATCAGGTTCTTTTAAGGTCTGTAGAATATAAACACCTGCTAAAACCAAAACAAAACTTGCAACAAGCCAGGTTCCAGAAATCACCAAGTAATAAACTGTAGCTATTAAAATTAGATGAAAAACACTATACCAAATCCAACTTCTTTGAAACGGGAAAAAATTCAAAGCTTTAAACTCAAATAAAACTTTTGAACCAGTTAAATCTTGGCTAAATAAATCGTATATTTTCATAAACTACTTTAATTGCCTTGTATTGTAACATACAAGTCAAATTTTAACAATCAAAACACAAAAAAAACCCCTTTAAATAAAGGAGTCTTGGGTAATCAAGTTGTAACAATTATGATACAAAAGGTAACAATGCAACGTGTCGAGATTTTTTAATTTCTCTTGCAATTCTCTTTTGTTGTCTTAAAGTTATTTTAGAATACTGTCTTGGAACAATTTTAGCGTATCTAGTTGTGTATCTTCTAAGTAACTTTAAATTTTTGTAATCAATAGCATCTTCGTCTTTAACTTCAGATCTAAACTCGTTTGAATTTTTTTCGTATTCGTCTTTATCAGCAAAGTTTTGGATTTCATAATCAAAATCTCTTTTTACGATTAAATATCTTAATAAATTAGCTTGAAGTCTTAAGTTATTTGTAATCTCTTGGATTTTTGAAGTATCTTGAAGATTGATGTAGTAAATAAGATAGTAAGCTTCTTCTCTTCCTTTGATATCGAAAGCTAAATCTCTTTTACCCCAGTCATCGATGTGGTAAACATCTGCTTTTGCTTCTTTTATTAATTCTTCAAATTCAGAAATAACTGTTTGTCTTTGATCAACTGTAATATCAGTTGGTAAAACTAACATAATTTCGTATTTACGAGTTAAAGCCTCGATCCCAGAAGTATCTACGATCTGTAGATCTTGGATTTTTATTTTTTTTGCCATGCCTTCTATGGTTAATTTATAATGTTCAGCTTAAGTCTTTAATCTCAAGCAGAAAGCCTGGTTAATATACATTGCTTTTTTGGATTAATCAAGAGGATTTATTTCTTTCTTAAAAACAATTTTTCGAGTTCATCATGCGAAATTCCAATTGTAGATGGACGCCCATGTGGGCATGAATACTTCTCTTCTTTTAATTCATCCAGGGATTTTAGTAAACTTTGAACTTCTAAAGGCTGCATGCTTTGTCCAAATTTAATTGCGCCTCTGCAGGCTGCATAGTTGATTGCAATATCTTCTAGCTCTATCAAATTTTTAGTGTCCGCATTTAAAAAATCATCAATTAATTCTAATATCAACTTTTCAGGATTTATTTTCACTAAATTCGCTGGAACTTGAGTAAGCAATACTTTGTTTTGATTGACATCATAATCAAAACCTAGCTTTTCAAAAACTGGCTTGGCATCATTTAAAATTGCAATTTTGGGAATACTCATATCAATTTCCAAAGGAGTCAGCAGTTTTTGAGTATGCTTTTGAACAGATTTTAATTTATTACGAATTTCAAAATATTTAACTTTTTCGTGAGCTGCATGTTGATCGATAATTGTAAGTCCATCTTTAGACTCAAAAAGTAAATAGCTATTTGAAAGCTGACCCAAGTATCTCAAAGAATTCTGAAAACTACTTAAATCCAAATCTTGATTTTGACTTGAATTCTCTAAATAACCTTGATTATTAGTTTGATCCAAGTTTAATCCTGAAGACTGATGATTAAAAGATGGACTATAATCCCCCATCAAAGATTGTCTTTGACTTGCTGGCATATAACTAGACATCCCCTGGAACCTTGGACCAAAAGAACCTTGTGGCCTTGGATTATATGAACTGCCTTGCAAACTTGGCCTTTGAAGACTTGAACCATCCGACTTTCCAGCTGGAGAATGACTTAAATACGAATCCAAACTTGGCTTTTGAATCTCTACATTTTTTACCAAGCTTACTTTTTGAAGAGCTTGGCGAATAGATTTTAAAATAGTTGCAAACAAAATCGACTGATATTTAAATCTAGCTTCTAATTTTCTTGGATGGATATTCATATCAACATCTTGAGCTTTTATCTCTATATTTAAAATAAACTGAGGCTTTTGAGTTGGAAAAATTAAAGACCCATACCCATTTTTAACTGCTATTGAAAAAACATCAGGTTTTAAAGGTCGATTATTTACAATCAACAACTGCTCTGGCTTTTTAGAAACACAAAATTCTGGCTTACTTACAATCCCAGATAGCTTTAAATTAGAACTTTCATAAAAAACAGGAATTGATTTATCGGTAAATTTATTCCCCAATACCTTGGCTACCCTATCTTGAAAATCCTCAGCTCTAAAAGCAAAAACTTGCTTTGAATTATGATTCAAAACAAAGGAAACTTTCGGATATGCAATAAAATATCCAAGTAATAATTTTAAAATCTGATTATACTCTGTATTTGGAGTCTTTAAAAACTCTCTTCTTGCTGGGACATTATAAAATAAATCTTTGATCTCTACTTGCGTTCCTTGATTTAAAGAACAAATTGAAATTTCTCCATTTTGATCAATTTGGTGAGCATGCTGTCCATCTTTAGGTTTTGATTTAAAACTAAATTTACTAACCGAACTAATCGAAGCTAAAGCTTCGCCACGAAATCCCATAGTAAGAGTATTTTCAAGCTCCTCAACCGAGGAAATCTTAGAAGTAGCATGTTTTTCAAGCAGCAAAGGAAAATCCTCTTTATCAACTCCAATTCCGTTATCTGTAATTCGAATTAAATCAATTCCTCCATTTTGAAGATCGATAGTAATTTGGCTACTTTTTGCATCTAGAGAGTTCTCCAAAAGCTCTTTAACAACGGAAGAAGGTCGTTCTACCACCTCACCAGCGGCTATTTGATTAATTAAGTTTTTATCTAGTTTTTTAATAGTATGAGTCATTGATTTTAGGATAGATTAAGTCTATATTAATTAAAAAATTACTATTTTGACAACTATTTTTTTATGAGTTCTCAAACCCCAATGATTAAACAGTTTCTAGAAATCAAAGAAAACTACAAAGACTGCATATTATTTTTTCGATTGGGAGACTTTTACGAAATGTTTTTTGATGATGCTAAAATCGCTTCTAGCGTTTTAGATTTAACTTTAACTGCTAGAGCTAAAAATTCAGAAAATCCAATCCCCATGTGCGGAATTCCTCATCACTCTAGTGAGAATTATATTTTAAAACTCAACGAAAATGGTCACAAGGTTGCTATCTGCGAACAAGTAGAACAAAGTGTGGATTCAAAAATTGTGGAAAGAAAAGTTGTAAGAGTTCTTACTCCAGCAACTAATCTTGAATGTGAAAACATCAATGAATCTCTAAATCTAGTATCTATCAATTACGAGAACAATAAGTTCGATTTTGCATACACTTGTCTTTTTTCCGACACTATCTCCGTAAAAGAAAATTTAAATCTAAGTCAATTAATAGAGTTAATAGTAAAATATAAACCAAAGGAAATTCTAGCCAGCGAAGAGACTTTATCAATTCCACTTATTTACAAACAATCTGAAAATTTAAATATCAAAAGCACAACTTTAGACTTTAATCTAATTAGAAGCTCAGAAAAACTAGAATTCCTAAAAGAATTTTTTGCAATCCAAAAACTCGAAAATATTTGTAACTTAAGCTTAAATAGCTATCAAAATATATTTGAAATATTAAACTACCTTGAAAACTTAGAAGGAGGTCTTTCAAAAAAAATAAAAAGCTTCTCAAGAATCCAAAAAGATGATGTTTTTGAACTCAATATGCATGCTATAAAAAATCTAGAGATCTTCTACACCCAAATGGATTTCTCAAAAAACAACAGCCTGTACACAGTAATCAATAGAACTCAAACTGCGATGGGAAGAAGGTTACTTAGAACTAGACTCTTGCACCCATACAAATCTAAAAAGATTCTCGATCAAGAATACAAACACATTGAAAACTTTCTAAATTCAAATATAAAAGATCTTCAAAGCTACTTAAGAAAAGTTATTGATTTAGATAAAATTGAATCCTTAATTCGAACTAAAAACGCAAATCCACAAAGTCTTTGTAGTTTGTATGATTGTCTAGAAAGCTTAATAGAAATTATAAATCTTTCGGACCATGAATTAATTCAAAACCTTAAAACAAACGAAACTAAAATTATTGAACTTCGAAATTTTCTCAATAATTTAAATTTAGAAACTCCCCCAAAAATTATCTCCCAAGGATACATTTTTAAAGAATCTGCTAGTTTCGAACTTACTGAACTTAGAAACCTGCTTGAAAATTCAAAAGTATTTCTAGATGAAATTCTTGAAGAAGAAAAATCCAAAACAAATATTCCAAATTTAAAAATTAAATTTAATAAAGTTTTTGGATACTTTTTAGAGGTTTCAAAAGGAAAAACCGATATGGTCCCCGATTACTACATTCGAAAGCAAACTTTAACTAATGCAGAAAGATATATAACTCCTAAATTAAAAGAGTTAGAAGTTAAAATATTAGAAGCCGAAAGCAAGTTATACAGCTTGGAACAAGATATGTACTTTAAACTACTAGAAACCTTACAAGATTTCCTTCCATTAATCGCAGATTTATCTCAAAAAGTTGCAAACCTAGACTTAAGTTTAAGCTTTGCAAAACTAACGATAGAATTCAACCTAAGTAAACCTGAAATTCAAAACACAAATAGCTTAGAAATATTAGATGGTAGACACATAGTGATTGAAAACCAAATCAAAGATAAATTTATAAAAAACAATCTTGAGCTTAACTCAAACACTAAATCTATCCTTATCACAGGACCAAATATGGGTGGTAAATCTACTTTCCTAAGACAAAATGCCATCATAGTTTTAATGGCTCAAATTGGTTGTTTTGCTCCTTGCAGTCAATTGAAATTCTCTCTATGCGATCAAATCTTTGTAAGAGTAGGCTCCAACGATAATTTATCGGCCGGAGAATCAACTTTTATGGTAGAAATGAATGAGACAGCAGCAATTTTAAAACAAGCCACCAAAGACAGCTTAATCATCTTAGATGAGATCGGAAGAGGAACCGCAACTTTAGACGGTTTAAGCTTGGCCACAGCCATCTTTAAACACATTCATTACAAAATAAAATCAAAACTTTTATTTGCAACACATTACCATGAACTCATAGAAACTATCGAAAATATTAAACTTGCAAAAAACACACATGTTGGAATCCATATGGACCAAAATCAAAACCCAGTATTCCTATATAAAATCAAAGAAGGAGGAATGCCAAAAAGCTTTGGGATTGAAGTTGCAAAACTAGCAGGACTACCTATCGAAGTAATTCAAGAGAGTCAAAAACTATTAAACCAAAATAAAAAGAATCAGTTTAAAAAGCAAGGTAGTCTATTTGAAACTACTCAAGAAACAATCCAACCTAAGGAAATAATACAACCTAAAGAAATAGAAAGACCTAAAGGTGAGATAAAAATAATTAATAAATTAAACGAGCTTGATATAAACAAACTAAGTCCGATCCAAGCCCTTCTGGAACTTGAAGATCTTAAGTCAAAACTGACCGACTAAAACTTTGCATACCTAAAATTTGGAGCTCTATGCTTACGGTTAACTTTTTGCTTAAAAGATGTGTAAGCGTCTAAAACGATATATAAAAACATACTAATTGGGGTTAAAATTTTAAAATATTTAATTAATAATTTCGAATCAAAGTCAAAACCACACCTTGAATCTCCAAAGATTCCGCTGGAACAATATCTTCATATTCATTATTTTCAGCTTTGAGATAAAGACGACCATCATTTTTACAAAGTCTCTTAACGGTGTTTGCATTGTCCACCAAGGCTATAACTATATCTCCAACCTTTGGTTCCCTTGAAGAATCAGCTACTAATAAGTCTCCTTCAAAAATACCTGCATCTATCATACTTTGACCTGTAACTTTTAACAGAAAACAACTATGTGGATTTTTAATTTTACTTGTATCAACGCTTACATAGTCATCAATGTAACTTTCTGCATGAACCGGACCTCCAGCTGGAACAAATCCCATCAAAGGAAGGTTAGCAAAATTAGCTTGAAGCTTACTCGAAACAGACTCTAGTAATCCAATCCCTCTTGGAGTATCACTTTTTGAGATAAATCCCTTTTTTTGTAATGCATTTAAATGCTTAATCACACTATTATCAGAGGAAACTCCCATGAAAGTTTTTATTTCTTTGATTGTTGGAGATTTTCCATTGTTTAACTGAAAATCCTCAATGAAATCCAATACCCGTTGTTGTTTTATTGTTAAGTTCATATTATAGGTGTTTATACACATACCATAATAGGTGAGTAAACTCTTACCGTCAAGGTGAATTAATTGCCTTAAGCTTAGAAATGTTTTAAAATTCAATAAAGTAACCCTATAAGATGGCTGGACATTCAAAATGGCACTCAATTAGACATAAAAAAGGTGCAAACGATAAAAAAAGAGGAAAAATTTTCACAAAACACGCACGACTTATCATGCTGGCTGCCAGAAACGGATCCGATCCATCTTTAAACTCCACACTTAGACAATCTATCGATAACGCAAAGGCTGAAAACGTTCCAAATGACAACATTAAAAGAGCAATTGCAAAGGGTAGTAGCGAAGGAAAAGATGCAACTCAACTTTATGAGGTTTTATATGAAGGATACGGTCCAGATAAGTCTGCGATTTTAATTGAAGCTCTTACCGATAACAAAAATAGAACATTTACAAATATTCGAAATATAATGAATAAAAATGCTGGAAACTTGGGAGAAAGCGGAAGCGTTTCTTATATGTTTGAAAAAGTAGGTTTTTTCCATGTTAAAGTCACTAGCAACAACAAAGAGGAAGTAATGCTTGAAATCATGGAATTAGATCCTCTGAATATAATAGACCATAAAGATTTATTAGAAGTAACATGTAAAATGGAAGACTTTGCAAACTTCAAAAAAAAGCTTGATGATCTTAATTTAATTCTAGAAACTTCAAAATTAAATTATATATCAAATATGCCTCTGGATATTGAAACGCAGGCTATGGAGAAAGTTATAAGTCTGATTGAAAAACTAGAAGACAACGACGATGTACTTGAAGTCTACACAAATCTAAACTAACTTACTGGCTGAATTAATTCCAGGTAGTCTTCTTTAGATCCATTCAGTAGGATATTAGGTTTGTAATCGGGATAAAACTCGAGAATAGAATTCTCTAAAACACTATGTACATAAGGAGCTTCACATTCAGATATTAAATTTAAATCACCTTTAAGATTTAAGGTAACAACTTTTAACCTTGTATTGACAGTGGTTTTAGCAGTTAGATTTGATTTATAAAAAGGCGAATATAGACTTGAAACTTTTGGGGTAGATATGGAAAAAATTTTATTTAAAGAGGTGTCTAGAGAATTAGATTGATATGTCAAAAACTGTTCTTTTTGAAGGTGTACGGTATCACAAGATAAAATCTCTTGATGTTTATCTTCATCAAAAGACGCAGTAAGATTCTGATTTACTAAAAAAAAGTTCACATAATTTGTACCCTGTGTTAAAACCGCAATAAACAATATTACGGCTAAAACAAACAAACTACGAATTGTGAACTTTTCTGGATTCATTTTATTGAAAAATTAAGCTAAACCACCGTTTAGAGCACTAAGTGCAACATTTAAAAGGTTTGTAACTAATGTAATAGAAGTTACGATTACAGCTACTGTTGATAAAACTCGAGCTTCTTGGTTATCTCTTGAAAGTATTGAAAATATTACTGCTAGCAAATTAATCAATAGTAACAATCCCATAAAAACGTAAGAAACAGTTGGAGTAGGTTGAGTTATTAGTCCAAGCTGTTGAATAGCGTACTGAATAACTCCCATTAGTAACTCTGTACCACCAAAGTTAAGGGCCATCGCAAGGTATAAGTATTTTAAATTCATAAAGTGAGGTTAATGTAATATAAATTTAGCATTTTTTTTCTAACAAATCTTATTTTTCGCAAGCTCTTTTCTTGAAATAACAGTAAATATCTTTAATTGCCACAACACTCCAAATTATATTTAATATAACAAAAGGAATTGTACCGCTTAAATATGCATAAAAAGTAAGAATTACAGCTCCAAATAAGTTAATGAAATCATAATAAATATCATCATGAGTAAAATACTGAACCTGTAACCCAAGGTAAGCAATAAGAATCATAGAGGCTCCAAATAAACCTAGTATTTCTAAATTAGACATAAACTATTATGAATTTAAGTTTTCAAGCACAATATTCCAGTCAATAACATTAAAAAAGTTTTGAATGTATTCAGGTCTTCTGTTTTGATAATGCAAATAATACGCATGTTCCCAAACATCAATTCCCATAATTGGTTTTAATCCATCTGAAAGTGGAGAGTCTTGATTGGCTTGCGTTTGAATTACTAATTTATTGTTAGAATCAACACATAAAAAGGCCCATCCAGATCCAAATACAGAAGCTGCAGCAGTTGCGAAATCTTGTGAAAAATCTTCATAAGATCCAAAGTCTGCTTCGATTTTTTCCATTAATTGACTCGGTACTTCAACTTTAGTTGGAGTTAAATGATTAAAAAATAAAGTATGGTTATGGTGTCCACCTCCGCTATTTCTTACAGCTGTTCTTACTTCTTCGGGAAGTTCATTTAGATTAGTAAGTAATTGTTCTAATGGTTTTTCTAGTAAATCTGGGTGATCCTCTAAAGCTGCATTAAGTTTATTTACATAACCTTGATGGTGCTTAGTTGAGTGAATCTCCATAGTTTGAGCATCAATAAATGGCTCAAGAGCATTGAAATCAAATTTAAGGTCTTTTCTTACAAACATTGATTAGGGTTAAATCACTATTATTTTAAAGTTTCCCGAGAATTAAATCAATTTGTTTTGATATCCCCTCTTTATCTATTTGATTTAAAGAGTATAAATCTTTTTGTTTTCCAGAAAGCTGGTATTTTTCAACACCAAGAGATTTGAAATTCTCTAGGACTATTGAATTTTCTAATAAATAAGGGGCTAAAAAAGTAGCTAATCCAGCACCTGAATTGTGATCTTGGATAATCAATAAATTTTTAGTTTTCTTTAAAGAATCTAAAACTTCTTTTGATTTAGCAGAATCTAAAGTTGGCGTAATCAAAAGTTCAACTTGATCTGGGTAAACTAAACAAGCTTGTTGGGCTTCAAAACTAGTAGCACCTAAGGTCAAAACTGTAAGTTTATTCCCGTTTTGAACACAAGTAGGTTTTGATGGATCAAATAAATAACCACCTGAAAAAATTGGTTTTTGATTTTTGTCAGTTAAAACTGGATATTTATGACGACCTAGCCGAACATAAAAATTACCTTTTGATTTAGCAATGTAGCGAATTACATGATCGGTTTGATTTGGATCAGCTGGTTCAATTACAGTTGTATTAAAAAGCGATTCCATACTGGCAAAATCATCTAAAGCTTGATGAGTAGGTCCATCTTCTCCTAACGAAAGGCCACAATGGGTTGAAACCATTTTTACATTTGTTTCATTTATATCGTTTAACCTAGCTTGTCCTCTAGCTCTAGAGGTCATAAAAACACCAAAAGTACTAGCAAAAGGAATAGCTCCCGCTAAACTCAAACCACCAGCTGCTGCTACCATAAATTGCTCGGCAATCCCAACTTCAAAATGCTGATTTGGCTTTGATTTTTTTAAAATATTAGTTTTTACAGATCCAGATAAATCAGCTGTTAAAGCTAAAACTTCTGGATTTAATTCCCCTAAATCTTTAAGAGCGTTTCCATAAGCTGTTCTACAATCAAGTAGGTCATCTTTGGTATAAACTCGATTTTCTCCAACATTGATTTTAGATGGGAAATCGACTTGAGAATTAATTTTTATATCTAATTGATTGATATGATTTGCTAATTCTAATTTTTGAGACTCTGAGATTTTTAGGAATTCAAAATCTTCTTGGGCTGCTTGTAGGGATGGAGACTTTCCATGCCAAGTAGCTTGATAATTTTCACCATCTAACTGCATGACTTTTGACCCCTTACCCATAATTGTCTGCATTAGAATTACAGTTGGCTTATTGCTTTTATCTGCAGTTTGATAAATATTTAAAATTTCTTGATGATCATGTCCATTACAAGTCAAAACCTCAAATCCCATGGCTTTAAAGTTAGCTTCAAGGTCAATTGGCATTGTTTTTTCTAAAGAATCTGTAAGTTGAACCTTGTTGTAATCAACTAAACAAACAAAATTATCTAAATTATATTTATTAGCAAAGTGTCCCATTTCATATACAATTCCCTCTTGGCACTCCCCGTCTCCTAAAACTGCAAAGACTTTTTTATTAGTCTTAAAGTATTTTTCTGCTAAAGCCATACCAAGTGCGGCTGCTACCCCAGATCCAAGTGGACCTGTGGAATAAAAACATCCATTCACAAAGCGATTTACATGTCCTTCAAATTTAGATCCAGACTGTCTGAAATTTTCTATGAAATCTTGTTTATCCTCTAATTTAAGCTCAGCTAAAACAGCATAAACTGCCGGAGAAATGTGTCCATTTGAAACAACAATTTTTTCATTACTATGAATTAAACGACTCAAATACAGAACTGATAAAAAATCTAAACTAGAAAAAGATCCACCCGGGTGTCCACTATTAGCATTGACCACAGCTTGAAGAGCAGAAAGTCGGCAGCTTTTTACAAAAAGTTTAGCAATATTAAAATCTATATTTTGAAAATTCATTTATTTTTGACTATTTTTATAATCTTCTAAAAATTTAGCTAATCCAATATCAGTTAGCGGATGTTTCAGCATTTTTTTAAATACTTTTGGACTTATTGTAGCTATATCAGACCCTAGCAAAGCTGAATTTACAACGTGATCTACGGATCGAATACTGGCAGCTAAAACTTGTGTTTTAAAGTCATAATTTTCATAAATTTGAATAATCTGCTCTAAAATCTCTAAGCCAGAACTCTGAGTATCATCTAGTCTTCCTAAAAAAGGACTTACAAAATCAGCTCCAAGCTTAGCGCAAGCTAGGGCTTGCATTGGAGAAAAAACTAAAGTCATATTTACCTTTACGTCTTTTGATTTTAAAATCTTTAAGGCTTTTAAACCTTCATCGGTACACGGAAGTTTAACAAAAATATTTTTGTGCCAAGAATGATACTCCAAACCCTCTTCTACCATCTTTTTGTGATCTGTAGCTAAAACTTCACAGCTAATTGGACCATCGATTTCTTTGCAAATTTCTAAAATTCTTTCCTTTAAATCAACACCTTCTTTGGCTATTAACGAAGGATTAGTTGTTACACCATCAACAAGCGCAAGCTGATTTAACTCTTTAATTACTTTTATATCGGCTGTATCTAAATAAAACTTCATAATATTTTGTTAATATCAATATATTTTACCACAAAGTAAAGCTTTTAAAAAAGATAAGTAACTTGCAATACTTTCTCTTTGTTGCCTTTTTTACCAATAACTTTGGAGTCTACTTGATTTATTATTTCAAAATTAAGAGATTGTAGCTTTTCTTTATAATCATCAAAGATCCTTTGGTAAGCTTGACTTTTAACTACTCCACTTTGATTTATATCTGCTTTTTGACCCTCAAATTGCGGTTTAAAAAGCAAGAATATTTGATTTCCAGGGTTTAAATGCGGAACAATATTGGGTAGTATTTTTAAATTTGAAATAAAAGAAACATCCACTGTAACAACATCTACTTTCTCAGGTAATTCGTAAGGATTCCTAGCATTCACGGGAGACAAATCAACTACTCGATTATCTTCTTTAATCTTTGGATGAAGCTGTGAATCTCCAACGTCTAAAGCATAGACCTTTGAAAGGCCTTTGTTTAATAAAACTTGGGTAAATCCCCCTGTGGAAGCTCCAACATCTAATCCGACTCCTTGAAGATCAATAACTTCAAAAGTTTCAAGAGCATACAAAAGTTTCCTAGCACTTCTAGATACAAAATCCTGATATTCTAAAATTTCAATTACATCTTGTTCTTTTACTTCTTGCCCGGGTTTTTTAGCTTTACTTCCATTAACTAAAACTAAATTTTCTCTAATTAAATTTAAGGCTTTAGACCTATTTTCAACTAAATTATTTTCTACAAGATATTTATCGAGTCGCATGTTAAAAAGTTAAAAAAAATTAGCCAATTTATAGATACATGATATACTAAAAAACGTAAAAATATAAGAAAAATATGGATTTTTTAAAAGGACTAAATGAAAAACAACAAGAAGCTGTAAAACACGTAGAAGGACCGATGCTTGTAGTAGCTGGAGCCGGTTCTGGAAAAACCAAGGCTTTAACACATAGAATCGCTAGTTTGATTATTAACCACAAAGTTGATCCAAGCTCTATTTTAGCGGTTACTTTTACCAATAAAGCTGCAAACGAAATGACTGAAAGAGTTGAGCGCTTGATTGCAGATTTTAACATTCCCCGCAAACCAATTATTGGAACTTTTCACTCGATTTGTGTGAGAATTTTACGAAAACATTTACATGAAATGGATATGGAAAATGCCTTTTCGATTTATGACTCCACAGATCAACAAATTTTAATGAAAAGAGTTTTAAAAGAATTAAACTTAGATCCAAAGAAGTTCAATCCAAAAGCTATTTTATCTGGAATCTCAGGGGCTAAAAATCAACTTATTGGGCCTGAAGAGTATGAAAAAATAAGCTTTGATTACTTCTCTGAAAAAGTTTCCCAGTGTTATAACGTCTACCAAAGAGAACTCAAAAAAGCTAATGCATTAGACTTTGATGATATAATTATGACTACGGTAGAGCTATTTAAATCTCATCCAAATATTTTAAGTTATTACCAAAATAAATTTCAATTTATATCTGTAGACGAGTACCAAGATACCAATCATGCTCAATATGTGCTTACACATCAACTGGCTCATGCTCACAAAAACTTAACAGTTATTGGTGATTCAGATCAAAGTATCTATTCTTGGAGAGGAGCTAACATGAGAAACCTTTTAGATTTTGAAAAAGACTTTGATAACGCTAGAGTTGTTCTATTGGAACAAAACTACCGGTCTACAAAAAAAATTCTAAAAGCTGCTCAAAAAGTAATTGAAAAAAATGTAGTAAGAAAAGATAAAAAGATCTGGACCGACAACGAAGACGGAGACAACATTGATATCTACGAATCATTCAATGAAAAGGACGAAGCCTCATATGTTGTAAACCAAATCACTAGAATTTTATCAAGATACGAAAGTCCAAAATACGATGACTTTTCAGTTCTATATAGAACAAATGCTCAGTCTCGTGTAATTGAAGAAATCTTCCTAAGACAAGGAATTCCATATAAAATAATCGGTGGTATAAAGTTCTACGATAGAAAAGAAATTAAAGATGTAGTTGCTTATTTAAAACTTTTAAATAATCCTCATGATACAATTTCTCTACTTAGAATAATCAATACCCCATCACGAAAAATTGGTGCGGCTTCATTGAATCATGTCCAGAATTTTGCAACTAGATATAATTTAAGTCTTTTTTCAGCAATGGAAAAGTCTCATGAAGTTTCTGAGCTTTCAGCTGCAAAGCAAAATGATTTTAAAAAATTCGTAAATTTAATTTATTCCCTTCGAAAATTAACTAAAGAAGTTAAGGCTTCTAGCTTAATAAAATTTGTAATTGAAGAATCTGGTTATAAAAAAATGTTAGTTGAAGAAGGTACTTCAGAATCAGAAAGTAGATTAGAAAATATTGCTGAACTAATTTCAGTTGCATCTAAATATGATGCTTTAGAGCCAGGTGTTTCAACCAGTGTATTCTTAGAAGAAATAGCTTTAATTGCCGATATCGATAGCATGCCTGATTCACATAACTCTGTAACTTTAATGACACTACATGCAGCTAAAGGTTTAGAGTTCCCTAATGTATTTATGATTGGACTTGAAGAAGGAATTTTCCCACACTCAAGAAGCTTAATGGACCCAGAACAACTAGAAGAAGAAAGAAGACTTATGTATGTTGGTATAACAAGAGCCGAAAAAGCCTTATTTATGAGTTTCGCAAGATCAAGACTTTTCTTTGGAGAAGTTCAAGCTAATGCACCATCCCAGTTTTTAAACGATATTCCAAAAGATATTATCTCTACCAATGCTATATTCTTAATTGATGGA